>NZ_MUMF01000003.1 GCF_002155905.1 Streptomyces tricolor
CGGCGGCAGGGCGTACGACGCGGCTCGCCCACCCGTCCCGCCCAGCCGGCCACCGAGAACGGCACGGCAGGTAGGCGAGGGCCGGGGGGCCAGGGGGCGGAGCCCCCTGGTGGCTCGGGCGGCTCAGGTCGTCGAGCGACGCCTGCGTGCCCCCGGCCGCCGTTCGCTCGGCCGCGTCACCGGATCGCCGGCCTCCAGCGCGGCAGCGCGCCGCTTCATGCCGAAGTCCGCCAGCGCCTCCGCCAGCTTGTGCACGGACGGCTCCGGAGCCATCACGTCCACCCGCAGCCCGTGCTCCTCGGCCGTCTTGGCCGTGGCCGGGCCGATGCACGCGATCACCGTCACGTTGTGCGGCTTGCCCGCGATGCCCACCAGGTTGCGGACCGTGGAGGAGGACGTGAAGAGGACCGCGTCGAAGCCGCCGCCCTTGATGGCCTCCCGGGTCTCCGCCGGCGGCGGCGAGGCCCGCACGGTCCGGTAGGCCGTGACGTCGTCGACCTCCCAGCCCAGCTCGATCAGACCGGCGACCAGGGTCTCGGTCGCGATGTCGGCACGGGGCAGGAAGACACGGTCGATCGGGTCGAAGACCGGGTCGTACGGCGGCCAGTCCTCCAGCAGGCCCGCCGCCGACTGCTCGCCGCTCGGGACCAGGTCCGGCTTCACGCCGAAGGCGATCAGCGCCTTCGCCGTCTGCTCGCCCACCGCGGCCACCTTGATGCCCGCGAAGGCGCGCGCGTCGAGGCCGTACTCCTCGAACTTCTCCCGCACCGCCTTCACCGCGTTGACCGACGTGAAGGCGATCCACTCGTACCGGCCCGTCACCAGGCCCTTGACCGCCCGCTCCATCTGCTGGGGCGTGCGCGGCGGCTCCACCGCGATCGTCGGGACCTCGTGCGGCACGGCACCGTAGGAGCGCAGCTGGTCGGAGAGCGACGCCGCCTGCTCCTTGGTCCGCGGCACGAGCACCTTCCAGCCGAACAGCGGCTTGGACTCGAACCACGACAGCTGGTCGCGCCGGTCGGCGGCGGAACGCTCGCCGACCACGGCTATCACCGGCCGGCCGCCGTCCGGCGACGGCAGCACCTTCGCCTGCTTCAGCGTCTGCGCGATCGTGCCCAGCGTCGCCGTCCAGGTCCGCTGCCGGGTCGTCGTACCGGCGATCGTCACCGTCAGCGGGGTGTCCGGCTTGCGGCCCGCCGAGACCAGCTCGCCGGCCGCCGCGGCCACGGAGTCCAGGGTCGTCGACACCACCACCGTGCCGTCCGACGCCCCCACCTCCGTCCAGCACCGGTCCGAGGCGGTACGGGCGTCCACGAACCGGACGTCCGCGCCCTCGGCGTCCCGCAGCGGCACACCGGCGTACGCGGGTACGCCGACCGCCGCCGCGACACCGGGGACGACCTCGAAGGGCACCCCGGCCGCGGCGCAGGCGAGCATCTCCTCCGCCGCGTACGTGTCGAGGCCCGGGTCCCCGGACACCGCACGGACGACCCGCCTGCCGCCCCGCGCGGCCTCCATGACAAGATGAGCGGCATCCCGCGCAGCAGCCGGGACAGCGACGGGTGTTGACGTGCCGTCAACCACCGTCAGCTGGGGCGTGCCCGTGCCCGGCGGGGACACCGCAGAGGAGTCCGCGTCCGTCGGCACCACGGAGACGCCCGGCCGCGCGTGCGTCCGGATCACATCGAGCACCTCGTGCTCGGCGACCAGGACGTCCGCGGTCGACAGCGCCTCCACGGCGCGCAGAGTCAGCAGTCCCGGATCTCCGGGTCCGGCACCGAGGAAGGTGACGTGCCCGTGTTCCGGACCGGCGGCAGGAAGGGCGGTGGGGCTCACTGTGCTCGCTCCCCCATCAGACCGGCCGCGCCCTGGGCGAGCATCTCGGCGGCGAGTTCGCGACCGAGTGCCATCGCCCGGTCGTGCGTCTGGGGCACGGGACCGGTGGTGGACAGCTGCACCATGCGGGTGCCGTCGGTCGTACCGACGACGCCGCGCAGGCGCATTTCCTTGACAATCTGCCCGTCGGCATGGGGGTCCCCCCGCTCGAACGGAGCCGAGAGTGGGGGAAGGTCGGCCAGCGCGCCCACAGGTGCGCTGCAACCGGCCTCCAGGGCGGCGAGCAGTGACCGCTCGGCGGTGACGGCGGCCCGCGTGAACGGGTCGTCCAGCTCGCCGAGCGCGGCGATCAGGTCCGCGTTGTCCGCGGCACACTCGATCGCCAGGGCCCCCTGGCCGGGGGCGGGCAGAACCGTGTCGACCGACAGGAAGTCGGTCACCTCGTCGATCCGGCCGATCCGGTGGAGTCCGGCGGCGGCCAGGACGACCGCGTCCAGCTCGCCGTCGCGGACGTACCGGATGCGGGTGTCCACGTTGCCGCGGATCGGGACCGTCTCGATGTCCAGGCCGTGGGCGCGGGCGTACGCGTTCAGCTGCGCCATGCGGCGCGGCGCACCCGTACCGACGCGGGCGCCCCGCGGCAGGTCGGTGAACTTCAGCGCGTCCCGCGCGACGATCACGTCCCGCGGGTCCTCGCGCACCGGTACGGCGGCCAGGACCAGCTCCTCGGGCTGCGCGGTCGGCAGGTCCTTGAGCGAATGAACCGCGAAGTCGACCTCGCCCTTGAGCAGCGCGTCCCGCAGCGCGGTGACGAACACTCCGGTGCCGCCGATCTGCGCGAGCGCCTCCCGGGAGACATCGCCGTACGTGGTGATCTCGACCAGCTCGACGGGCCGCCCGGTCACCTGGCGGACGGCCTCCGCCACCTGCCCGGACTGGGCCATGGCGAGTTTGCTCCGCCTGGTCCCCAGCCTCAACGCCTTCTCAGTCATGCGGGTCGGTCCTTCTCGTCTGTGCTGTCCCCGGCCCGGGAGACGGCGGCCACCGTCTCGGGGTCGAGGTCGAACAGGGTGCGCAGCGCGTCCGCGTACCCGGCGCCGCCGGGCTCGGCCGCGAGTTGCTTGACCCGTACGGTCGGCGCGTGCAGCAGCTTGTCGACGACCCGGTGCACGGCCTGGCGGATCTCGCCGCGCTGGCGTTCGTCCAGGTCGGGCAGGCGTCCGTCGAGGCGGGCGATCTCACTGGCGACGACGTCGGCGGCCATGGTGCGCAGGGCGACCACGGTCGGCGTGATGTGCGCCGCCCGCTGTGCCGCGCCGAAGGCCGCGACCTCGTCGGAGACGATACGCCGGACCTGGTCCACGTCGGCCGCCATCGGCGCGTCGGCGGACGCCTCCGCCAGCGACTCGATGTCCACCAGCCGGACCCCGGCGAGGCGGTGCACGGCCGCGTCGATGTCGCGCGGCATGGCCAGGTCGAGCAGGAAGAAGAAGGGCGCGGGCCGCTCGGCGACCGGCTCGGGCCGGCGCCGCTCGGGGATCCGGCCGACGGTGGCGGCGGTCGCGGCGAGCGCGGTGATCAGCTCGGCGTCCGCCTCGGGCGTACGGCGCTCCCGGCGGGCCGGCGCGCCTCCCGCCACCCAGGCCGCGTGCTGCTCCAGGGTGGCCGCGTCCATGCCGGCCACGGCGGCCTCGCCCATGAGGGAGAAGCCGGGCTGCACGGCGGCCAGGTCCAGCGGGCAGTTCTCGTCGGCGGCGAGGCCGGCGGGCCGCTGGGGCGGCGCGGGCTTCACGGCCGGGACACCGCTGTCGGCGGCGGGGGCGCCGGTGCGGCCCTCGACCGCGTGCGCGACCGCCTCCGCCGTGAGCACCAGGCCCGTCGCGCCGGTGCAGGAGACGACGACGTCGGCACGTGTCAGTTCGTCGGCCACCGCGTCCATCGGCACCGCGCGGGCGGTCACACCGCGCGTGTCCTCGCCTTCGGCCAGGCTGTGTCCGTACTGCTCTTCGAGCAGGAGGGCGAGCCGCTCGGCGCGCTCGAAGGTGCGGTTGGCGACGACGACCTCGGCGACTCCGGCGCGCGCGAGGGTCGCGGCGGCCAGCGACGACATCGACCCGGCGCCGATGACCAGCGCCTTCCGGCCGTTCGCCCAGGCCCGGACGTCCCCGCCCGCGGCCAGCTGCTCCAGGCCGAAGGTGACCAGGGACTGGCCGGCGCGGTCGATGCCGGTCTCCGAGTGGGCGCGCTTGCCGACCCGCAGGGCCTGCTGGAACAGGTCGTTCAGCAGCTTGCCGGCGGTGTGCAGCTCCTGGGCGCGGGCCAGGGAGTCCTTGATCTGGCCGAGGATCTGGCCCTCGCCGACGACCATCGAGTCCAGCCCGCAGGCCACCGAGAACAGGTGGTGGACGGCCCGGTCCTCGTAGTGCACGTAGAGGTAGGGGGTCAGCTCGTCCAGGCCGACGCCGCTGTGCTGGGCGAGCAGCGTGGACAGCTCGGCGACACCGGCGTGGAACTTGTCCACGTCGGCGTACAGCTCGATGCGGTTGCAGGTGGCGAGCACCGCGGCCTCGGTGGCGGGCTCGGCGGCGACCGTGTCCTGGAGCAGCTTGATCTGGGCGTCCGCGCTCAGCGCGGCCCGCTCCAGCACGCTGACCGGGGCACTGCGGTGGCTGAGGCCTACGACGAGGAGGCTCATGCCGGCATCACGGCGGGGACGTCCCCGTCGGGCCCCTGGTCGGCGGAATCGCCGGCGGCCACCCCACGGCCGGTGGCGGCGGGCAGCGCCCCGTCGCCCACGGCGGTCTCCTCGCCGGCCTTGCGCTGCTCGTGGAAGGCGAGGATCTGCAACTCGATGGAGAGGTCGACCTTGCGCACGTCGACGCCGTCAGGGACGGACAGCACGGTCGGCGCGAAGTTCAGGATGGAGGTCACCCCGGCGGCCACGAGCCGGTCGCAGACCTGCTGGGCGGCGCCGGCCGGGGTGGCGATCACACCGATGGAGACCCCGTTGTTCTTGATGATCTTTTCGAGGTCGTCGGTGTGCTGCACCGGGATGCCGGCGACCGGCTTGCCGGCCATCGCCGGGTCGGCGTCGATGAGCGCGGCGACCCGGAAGCCACGGGAGGCGAAGCCGCCGTAGTTGGCCAGGGCGGCGCCGAGGTTACCGATACCGACGATCACAACCGGCCAGTCCTGGGTCAGGCCGAGTTCGCGGGAGATCTGGTAGACGAGATACTCCACGTCGTAGCCGACACCGCGCGTTCCGTAGGAGCCCAGGTACGAGAAGTCCTTGCGCAGCTTCGCGGAGTTGACCCCCGCCGCCGCGGCCAGCTCCTCGGAGGAGACCGTGGGTACCGAACGCTCCGACAGCGCGGTCAGGGCTCGGAGGTACAGCGGAAGCCGGGCGACGGTGGCCTCGGGAATCCCTCGGCTACGGGTCGCCGGTCGGTGTGTTCGGCCAGTTGCCACGGTGCTCCTGCGGGTAGAGCGGGGCTGCAGGCGGTCATACGTCCCCAGACCGCCCCGTCGACAGCAGGCTATGTCTTTGTGAACGCGTGCACAAAGATGGTGTCCGATTTGCCCGGCAGAAGTGACCGGGGTCACGCAGGTTTCGCGCCCACGGCGGGAACCGGCGCATACGCATCGGCGTTCCTTCGTTACTGGGGGCAAAACCGCACACTCTCCTCACGAATCCCGCCCCCGAGACCAAACCGCCGACGATCCTAAGCGACTTTCCGGCCAGTTTGGACTAGTCGGTCAGTGCACGGCGCAGCCGCTCCTCGTTCACGCGCCAGAAGGTGTGCTGTTCACCGTCGACGAGCACGACCGGGATCTGCTCCCAGTAGCGGTCGTGCAGCTCCCGGTCCTCCGTGATGTCCTTCGGCTCCCACGGCACGCCGAGGTCGCCGCACACCTTCTCGATCACGGCCTGCGCGTCGTCGCACAGATGACAGCCGGGCTTGCGGATGAGGGTGACCAGCCGCGCGCGCGGCTCGGCCCTGCGTCGGAAGAGCGGACTCATACCGGCCATTCTCGCGCTCTCCGTGCCCGTTCCGGATCGCATTCCGGATCGCTTCTTTAACGGCTCGGTCAAGCAGAGTTCACAGCGCGCCAACCGCGCGACGCCGGAACCACCGAACAGACTGGCTATGCTCACGTCATGGCCGCTCTCGGATGGCTCACCCCCCGTAGGCGCTCCGCCACGGCGCGGAGCGTGTTGGCAGGCGAGGCCTCGGCGGAGGCCGCCCGCAAGTCCTCGCAGGAGGCCCCGCGCGCCACGCCGGAGGAACCGGAGTTCCCGGTGATCGGCGACGACCGGGCCGCCGCCTTCTTCGACCTCGACAACACGGTCATGCAGGGCGCCGCGCTGTTCCACTTCGGCCGGGGACTGTACAAGCGGAAGTTCTTCGAGACCCGCGACCTGGCCAGGTTCGCCTGGCAGCAGGCGTGGTTCCGGCTGGCCGGCGTCGAGGACCCGGAGCACATGCAGGACGCCCGCGACTCGGCCCTGTCGATCGTCAAGGGCCACCGGGTCGCCGAGCTGGAGTCGATCGGCGAGGAGATCTACGACGAGTACATGGCCGACCGCATCTGGCCCGGCACCCGCGCCCTCGCCCAGGCCCACCTGGACGCCGGCCAGAAGGTGTGGCTGGTCACCGCAGCCCCGGTGGAGATCGCCCAGGTGATCGCCCGCCGGCTCGGCCTGACCGGCGCGCTCGGCACGGTCGCCGAGTCCGTGGACGGCGTCTACACCGGCAAGCTGGTCGGCGAGCCGCTGCACGGCCCGGCCAAGGCAGAGGCGGTCCGCGCGCTGGCCGCCGCGGAGGGCCTGGACCTCTCCCGCTGCGCGGCCTACAGCGACAGCCACAACGACATCCCCATGCTGTCCCTGGTCGGCCACCCCTACGCCATCAACCCCGACGCCAAGCTCCGCAGGCACGCCCGGGAGAAGGACTGGCGCCTGCGGGACTACCGCACCGGCCGCAAGGCGGCGAAGGTCGGCATCCCGGCGGCGGCGGGAGTCGGCGCGGTGGCCGGCGGCACGGCGGCGGCCATCGCGCTGAGCCGCCGCCGGCGCTAGCGGGCCCGCACCCGGCCGCGGGCCGTCCGCGGCCGTTCACCCAGTTCCCCGCGCCCCTTCGGGGGGCTTTCTCGCGCGCTTTGAACGCGCATGTACATCACCACGTTCAACACGCCCCGCACTTCACCGAAACACGCCGTTTTCCGGTCAACAAGCGATCAACTTGCGGAACTTGTCCCGCCATCAAACGGCCATAGAAGCGACGCAATCGATGATTTGAGCAACTCGGTGTAGCAGCGCCTGTACGAAGCGTTATTCTCCTCAGACGCAATCCGGTACCCCTCCGTCGCTACGACGGGTGAACGGTTCCGCACTGCACGTGATGGAAGCTCTGCCTCTGGGAGTCCCGTGTACCCACACGTCGGGGTTGACGCCTCGGGCCTGGCTACGCTGCGCGCAACGGTCGCGACGGTCAAAGAGACGCTGCGCGGCTTCGTCCCCACCGCGTACGCCGTCCCAGCCGTCCCCGCCTTCGCCGCCGCCGCGCCCGCGGGCCCGTGCTACGCACTGGCCGACGGCAGCGCCGCCGTCGGCAGACGAGGGCGTGCCACCGGCGCGGCCACCGCCCGCCGCCCGGCCGCCGACAGCGACAGCGCCCGCATGATGGACCTGGTCGAACGCGCCCAGGCGGGGGAGGCCGAGGCCTTCGGGCGGCTCTACGACCAGTACAGCGACACCGTCTACCGGTACATCTACTACCGCGTCGGCGGCCGGGCCACCGCCGAGGACCTCACCAGCGAGACCTTTCTGCGGGCGCTCAGAAGGATCGGCACCTTCACCTGGCAGGGCCGCGACTTCGGCGCCTGGCTGGTCACCATCGCCCGCAACCTGGTCGCCGACCACTTCAAGTCCAGCCGCTTCCGGCTGGAGGTCACCACCGGCGAGATGCTCGACGCCAACGAGGTCGAGCGCTCCCCGGAGGACTCCGTCCTGGAGTCCCTGTCGAACGCCGCCCTGCTCGACGCCGTACGGCGGCTCAACCCGCAGCAGCAGGAGTGCGTGACGCTCCGCTTCCTCCAGGGCCTCTCGGTCGCCGAGACCGCCCGGGTCATGGGCAAGAACGAGGGCGCCATCAAGACCCTCCAGTACCGCGCCGTACGCACCCTGGCCCGGCTGCTGCCGGACGACGCCCGCTGACCCCGCGACCCAGGGCGACGCCCAACTCACGTACAGTGAAGCGCCGTTGCCTTTCTGATCCGATCATCCGCCGTCCGTAACCCAAGTGCCGCGCCAGTCGTTGTGCGGGATACAGGCTCCCTGTGGTCACGTCCTGGCCCTCCCCGATCGCTCGATCGTGTGGCAGTGGTCGGGGGCGTGCAACCCTCAGGACCCCCTGGGGAGTCGACCGTCATGACGAGAGGAGGTGCCGCCAGTGATCGCGAACGTATCGGCGCACCGGCGGGCGAACGCCTTCGCCCAGGCCCTGGACGAGCAGTCCGACCGGGACACGGCGGCCGAGCAGTCCGCAGTGCCGGCGGGATCCCCGCCGACCGCCGAGGAACGGTCCGAACAGGGCGAGCTGTTGGCCCTGGCGGCAGGTCTCGGCGCGCTGCCCAAGCCGCAGCTCGACCCGGAGGTCAAGGTCGTCCAACGGGCCCAGCTGGTGGCCGCGATGGAGGCCATGCTCCAGGAAGGCACGGGGGCGGCGGACGCGTCGGTACCGGAACAGCGCCAGCACCGCGGCAAGGGCGCGCACCGGGCGAGCCCACTGGGCAAGTTCCGCCCGCGCACCAGGCTGTCCAAGGGCCTCGCGGCCGGCGGGCTCAGCGTGGGCGTGGCCGCCGGGGCCTTCGGCGGGGTCGCCGCCGCCAGCTCCGACGCCCTGCCCGGCGACTCGCTGTACGGCCTGAAGCGCGGCATCGAGGACTTCAAGCTCAACTACCTGACCGACGGCGACGACCAGCGCGGCCAGACCTACCTCGACCAGGCCTCCACCCGGCTCAGCGAGGCCCGCCGGCTGCTGGAGCGCGGCCGGGGCGGCCACCTGGACCACGAGTCCATCGGCGAGATCCGCCGCACCCTCGCCGGGATGCAGCACGACGTCACCGAGGGCCACCGCCTGCTCCACGCGGCCTACGAGGCCGACCCGGACTCCCTCGGTCCGATCCAGGCGCTGTCCACGTTCTCCCGGTCCCACCGCCAGGCCTGGAGCGCGCTCAGCGACAAGCTGCCCATGCAGCTGGGCGACGTCAAACAGCAGGTGTCCTCCGTCTTCGACGCCATAGACGAAGAGGTCGCCCCGCTGCAGTCCCTGCTTCCGCAGCCGCCGGCCCGGCACGGTGACGGAAGCCGCCAGGGCAGCTCCGGCACGGCGTCCACCGGCTCCTCCGGCAGCCACCGGTCGAACCCGCCCGCCTCGGCCGGCAGCACCCCGTCCGCCGGCAAGCACTCCGGCAGCGGTACCCCGAGCGGCTCGGCCACCGGCAACAGCGGCGAGGGCCTCATCGGCGGCGACACGGGCGGCCTGCTCGACCCGCCGAAGACCGGGCCCGACGGCAGCGAGCCGTCGATCGGCAAGTCCCCGACGGGCCAGCCGGACGTCACCATTCCGCCGCTCATCCCGGATCTGCTCCCGGGCCTGGGCATCGACAGCGAGGACGCGGACTAGCGCCCCGCACCCACAACCTGAGGGGCGCCCCTTTCCGAGCAGGGGCGCCCCTCATGCTGCGCGTGGGAAAGATCAGAAGAACACCGACCGCCGCTGCACCAGCAGCTTGTACAGCGTGTGCTGGATCTGCTCCCGCACCTGGTCGGTCAGGTTGAACATCAGCATCGGATCCTCGGCGGCCTCCGGCGGATAGCCGTCGGTGGGGATCGGCTCGCCGAACTGGATCGTCCACTTGGTGGGCAGCGGAATCGCCCCCAGCGGCCCGAGCCAGGGAAACGTCGGCGTCAGCGGGAAGTACGGAAAGCCCAGCAGCCGGGCCAGCGTCTTGGCGTTGCCGATCATCGGGTAGATCTCCTCCGCCCCGACGATCGAGCACGGAATGATCGGCACCCCCTGCCGCAGCGCGGTGGAGACGAACCCGCCCCGCCCGAACCGCTGGAGCTTGTACCGCTCGCTGAACGGCTTCCCGATGCCCTTGAAACCCTCCGGCATCACCCCGACCAGCTCGCCCTGGCCCAGCAGCCGTTCCGCGTCCTCCGCGCAGGCGAGCGTGTGCCCCAGCTTGCGGGCCAGCTCGTTCACCACCGGCAGCACGAAGACCAGGTCGGCGGCGAGCAGCCGCAGGTGGCGCCCGGCCGGGTGGTGGTCGTGCACCGCCACCTGCATCATCAGGCCGTCCAGCGGCAGCGTGCCGGAGTGGTTGGCGACGATCAGCGCCCCGCCCTCGGCCGGGATGTTCTCGACGCCCTTCACCTCGACCCGGAAGTACTTCTCGTACACCGGCCGCAGCAGCGACATCAGGACCTGGTCGGTCAGCTCCTCGTCGTAACCGAAGTCGTCGACCTCGTAGTCCCCGGTGAGCCGGCGCCGCAGGAAGGCCAGCCCGGCCGCCACCCGCCGCTCCAGACCGCCGTCCCCGCCGTCCCGGCCACCGCCGGTCTCCGCCGTCTCCCGCGGCTCCTCCCCGGGGCTCGTCCGCCCCTCCTCCCGCGCCCGCTCCCGGCCCGGCAGGGGCTGGACCGCGCCCCGCTCGCCCGGCTCCCCGAGCGCGCCGCGCCGGCTCCCCCCGCCGCGCCGCCGCGGCTGGCGCTGTGCGGCGCTCCCGCGGGACCGGTCGTCGTCGAACGGAATGACCTTGGCGTCCGCCATCGTTGCCGCTCTCCTCAGTTGGCGCTGTGCGTCTGGGGGTGGCCGCCTGCCCTCGCGGTCAGGGCGGCGAGCCGGTCCACGGCCCCGGCGAGGGTCTCCGGCGGCACCAGCCCGGGGGCCTGGCCGCGCGCGAAGTCCGCGAAGGCCTCGGCCGTCGTGTAGCGGGGCGTGAAGCCCAGCGTCTCGCGCATCTGGACGGTGTCCACCACCCGCCCGTGGGTGAGCAGCCGGATCTGCTCCGGCGAGAAGTCCGTCATACCGAGCGTGCGCACCAGGGAGCCGGCCCAGGTGACCGCGGGCAGCAGCAGCGGCACGGTGGGCCGCCCGAGCCGCCGGGAGCACTGCGAGAGCAGCAGCACGCCGTCCCCGGCGATGTTGAAGGTGCCGCTGTTGAGGGTGCCCCGGCGCGGCTCGTGGGAGGCGATCCGCAGCACCTCGATGACGTCGTCCTCGTGCACGAACTGGAGCCGCGGGTCGTAGCCGAACACGGTCGGCAGGACGGGCAGCGCGAAGTACGAGGCGAGCGGGGTGTCCGCGGCCGGGCCGAGGATGTTGGCGAACCGCAGCACGCACACGGCGACGTCCGGGCGCCGCCGGGCGAATCCGCGCACATAGCCCTCGACCTCGACGGCGTCCTTCGCGAAACCGCCGCTGGGCAGCGACTTGGGCGGGGTGGTCTCGGTGAACACCGCGGGATCGCGCGGGGCGGAGCCGTAGACGTTCGTACTGGACTTCACCACCAGCCGCCGCACGGTCGGCGACTTCTGGCAGGCGCCGAGCAGCTGCATGGTGCCGATGACGTTGGTCTCCTTGACCGTGGCCCGGCTGCCGCCGCCCAGGGCCGTACCGGTCACGTCCAGGTGGACGACGGTGTCCGCGCCGGTCTCGGCGAGCACCCGGGCGATGGTCGGCTGGCGGATGTCGGCCTGGATGAAGTCGGCTCCGCCCAGATGGTGCGCCGGCGGCACCGCGTCCACCGCGATCACACGGTCGACCTCCGGGTCCCGCTGGATCCGCCGCACGAACCGGCCGCCCAGCTGCCGGGCCACTCCGGTGACGAGCACGACCCTTCCCAAGATCAGCGCCTTCCTTCCGCGTAACCGGTATCCCGCGTTCCCCGTTGCGGCCAACCTAGCCGGTCGATGCCGCGCTGTGATGACCGCAGGTGCACCGGGCGACGGAATTTCCCCCATCGGTATATGCCTGTGGCCCCCCACCACTGCTGGTGGGGGGCCACAGGCTTACGCTCTCGCGGCGCCGATTACTTCTTGTTACGACGCTGAACGCGCGTGCGCTTGAGCAGCTTGCGGTGCTTCTTCTTGGCCATCCGCTTGCGCCGCTTCTTGATAACAGAGCCCACGACTACCCTCGCTCACTTCTCATGACTCGGTTGTTGGGCGCCATGGGCCCACACGACCTACGAGGGGCTAGCCTACCCAACCGAGCGCCGAGGTCGTAATCGAGGGGGCACCCCGGGGCCACCCGGGGGTCGTCGTCAGGCCGTCTCCACCCCCACATAGCTGTCGCGGAGGTACTCGTGGACCGCTTGCTCCGGGACGCGGAACGACCGTCCCACCCGGATCGCGGGCAGATGACCACTGTGCACCAGGCGGTACACGGTCATCTTGGACACTCGCATCACCGAGGCGACCTCCGCCACGGTAAGGAACTGAACCTCGTTCAGAGGCCTCTCGCCAGCTGCAGCCATGACACACCTGAACCTTCCGCACTCGACGGCCACCGGCTTCCCCTTCCGGTGACTCTTCGTCGTTGCGTGCTCACTCCCCAGACTAGGGGCGGGTGATGCGAGTGGGGAAGAGGTGCACCCATCGGCGGCCTACTGTGACAGACACGCTCGATTGAGTACGTAGCGGGCCAGCGGCCGGTAGTGACCAGACCGCACTGCGTCATCAACCGGAACGGCGACGGACACCCGCCCCTCGGCCTCCCCCACGAACAGCGCGGGATCGTCGGTGTCGGCCAGACCGATGGCCTCGAACCCCAGCTGACCAGCGCCGCAGACCCATCCGTGGTCGCCGACGACCAGCTCGGGCAGCGGCCCGCCGGCCGCCGCCGCGGCGTCCAGCGCGACCCGAACCGGGAGCGGCGAGTGGCTGTGGACACCCGGCTCACAACCGGGGCGCTCGCTCGCCGGATCCCGCACCAGGGCAACCCCTCGTACGTAGTCGAGGCGATGAGTACGTAGGCCGAACCGGGTCAATATGTCGACACAGCGACCCTGCGCCGGGGTGAGGACATCACATCCCGCCGCCGACAAAGCGTCCGCAAGACGGGCGTAGAACCCCAGCAGCCGCTGCGGGTGCCCGGTGCCGAACAGCACGGGCGCACCGCGCCGGGCCACCTCCCGGAGCCGTCCGGCGAAGGCGTCCAGCGCGGCGAGCGTCCGCTCCGGGTCGATCACATCCGGTCCGGACGTGTACCGGGGATCGGCCGAAACCCCGCACCTCTCCGCCATCAACGCGAGCACGTCCCGGACTCCCCAGGTCCCTTCGGGATCGATCCCGATCAGCGCCCGTGGATCCCGCGCGGCGAACAGCCGGTAGCTGCGCAGGCTCGCCTCCCGCGAGGTCGC
>NZ_MUMF01000030.1 GCF_002155905.1 Streptomyces tricolor
CCCCGGACGTGTGCACCCTGGGCAGGACGTACGGCGGCTGGCACAAGGACAGCCCCGAAGCAAGGATCTGCGACCAGGCGTACGGCCGCTGACGCACGCCACGAGGGGCGCGGCGCACTGCACGACCAGCCACGACGGCGCGGCGCACGGCGAGACGCCCCCCGGCACCCGGCACCCGGCACCCGCGGAGCGCTACTCGTCCTCCTCCAGACGCAGCGCCAGCCGGCTGATCGCGGACCGCACCCCCTCGCCGTAGCCGTCGTCGGCGAGGAGGCCCGCGGCGGCGCGGGCCCGGCGCAGATGGCTGCGGGCGGCCTCGGCGCGGCCCAGCTTGACGTAGTCGGCGGCCAGATTGAGGTGCAGGGAGGGGAAGAAGCCCTGGACGCTCGCCGGGTCGCCGCCCGCGCGGCCGTCGGCCAGCTCCTCCGCCGCCGACAGCGCCCGCAGGTCCCAGGCGAGTTCGTCCGCCGGGTCGTCCTGGGTGTCGGCCAGGTAGTGGGCCAGGGTGCAGCGGTGCAGCGGGTCACCCTCCTCGCCGATCTCCGCCCACAGGTCCAGGAAGCGGCTGCGGGCCTCCTCGCGGTCGCCGCCGTGGTGCAGCATCACGACCTGCCCGATCCGCGTCAGCACGGCCTCCGGGGCCGCCTGCTCCTGTCGCTCCACCACGGGGTCCCTCCGGGGCGTTGGCAATGGTCCGCTGCTGACGCTAACCGGCGCCGACCGGATTCCCGGACAGGCGGCGCCGTTGTGCTGACGGGCCGGTGGCGCGGCTGCGGATGCGTGATGGCCGGTCGCTCCCCCTGAGTTCTCGGCTCCGCTCGAACAGGGGCACCCCCGTCGGGGCGGAGCCGCACAGCGATACAGCCCCGCGCCCCTGGCGAACCGCCCCACCGCCGGCCCGTCAGCCCAGGTTCGGGATGCGCCAGTCGATCGGCTCGTGCCCCTGCGCGGCGATCGCCTCGTTGATCTGCGTGAAGGGGCGGGAACCGAAGAACTTCTTCGCGGAGAGCGGCGAGGGGTGCGCGCCCTTGACCACCACGTGCCGGGTCTCGTCGATCAGCGGGAGCTTCTTCTGCGCGTAGTTCCCCCACAGCACGAAGACCGCCGGGTCGGGGCGGGAGTCCACCGCGCGGATCACCGCGTCCGTGAACTTCTCCCAGCCCTTGCCCTTGTGCGAGTTGGCCTCGCCGGCCCGGACGGTGAGGACCGCGTTGAGCAGCAGCACGCCCTGCCGGGCCCACGGCATCAGATAGCCGTTGTCCGGGATGGGCAGGCCCAGCTCCGCCTGCATCTCCTTGTAGATGTTCCGCAGGGACGGCGGGGTCTTCACGCCGGGGCGCACCGAGAAGCACAGACCGTGGCCCTGGCCCTCGCCGTGGTACGGGTCCTGGCCCAGGACGAAAACCTTCACCTGCTCGTACGGCGTCGCGTCCAGCGCGGCGAAGACCTCCTCGCGCGGCGGGTAGACGGGACCCTTCGCCCGCTCCTCCTCGACGAACTCCGTCAGCTCCTTGAAGTAGGGCTGCTGCAGCTCGTCGCCCAGAACCCCGCGCCAGGACTCGGGCAGCATGGCGATGTCGGTCACGTCAACGTCCTCACGATGTCGATCAACTACGCGTGCGGTCACTTCCAGGTCTCAGAACCTACAGGCGACCACTGACAACCGGTGCCGCGAGGGCCGTCCGCCGGGCTCACCAGCTGGTCTTGCGGTGCAGCATCCACATCATCATGATCGTCGACGGGTCCAGGGCCTGCTCGCCGCCGGAGATGTCCACGCTGGCCGCCACGAACTGCCGGCCCTGCCACAGCGGGAGCAGCCGGGCGTCGTCCACCATGATCTGCTGGGCCGCCTCTAGGTCCTTGACGGTCCGGGCGCGGTCGCTCTCCGCGCGCGCGTGCGGCAGCAGCCGGTCGGTGATCTCCTTGGCCGGGTAGGGCGTGCCGAGGGCGTTGTGCTCGCCGACGAACGGGGCGATGAAGTTGTCCGCGTCCGGGAAGTCCGGGAACCAGCCGCGCCCGAACACCGGGTACTCGCCCTTCTGGTAGCCGACCACGTAGGACTTCCAGGGGCGGCTCTTGAGGGTGATGGTGAACAGCCCGGAGTCCTCCAGCTGCCGCTTCAGCTCCCGGAACATCAGGGCCGTCTCGGAGCCGTAGCGGTCGGTGGTGTACCAGAGGGTGAGCGGGACGGGCCGGGTGATGCCGGCGTCGGAGAGGATCTTGCGGGCCTTGGGGACGCTCGGGTCGCCGTAGTCGTCGAAGAAGCCCGTGGCGTGGCCGGTCAGGCCCTTGGGGACCATCGAGTACAGCGGGTCGACGGTGTCCTTGTAGACCTTGTGCGCGATCGCCCCGCGGTCCACGATCTGGGCGACGGCCTTGCGCACGGCGGGTTGCCTGGCCCAGGGGTCCTTGGGGTTGAACACCAGGTAGCTGATGTCGGTGCCGGTGCCGTCGACCAGTTGCAGTTCCTCGTCGTCGTGCTCCTGAAGGGCGAGGATGTCGTCGGCGGCGAGACCTCGGTAGGTGACGTCGATCTGCCGGTCCTTGAGCGCCTTGACCATGCCGGCGGAGTCCTTGAAGTAGCGGATGGTCACCGCGTCGTTCTTCGGCTCGGCGAAGCCCTGGTAGGTGTCGTTGCGGACCAGGACGGCCTTGTCGCCCTCCTCGTAGGACTCCAGCTCGTAGGGCCCGGAGCCGTGGACGGAGGAGTCCTCGCGCAGGGAGCCCCTGGGGTAGTCGTCCGGGTCGACGATCGACATGGCGGGGGTGGCCAGCACGAAAGGGAAGGTGGCGTCGGGCTGGTTGAGGTGGAAGACGATCTCGCGGTCGCCGGAGGTCCGGACGCGGTCCAGGCTGCCGAGCAGCCCGGCGGGGCCGCCGGGGGCGTCGATGGCGCGGATGCGGTCGATCGAGTACCGGACGGCCTCGGCGGTCAGCGGGTCACCGTCGGCGAACTTCAGGCCGGCCCGCAGCTTGCAGCGGTAGGTGCGGCTGGTGGAGTCGGTGAAGGAGCAGCTCTCGGCGGCGTCGGGCTGGGGGGTGGTGGCGCCGTTCGGGTAGGCGAGCAGCGTCTGGAAGATGTTCCGGTACAGCTCCCAGGAGCCGTCCCAGGCGCCGGCCGGGTCCAGCGTGCTGGGGGCGCTGGTGGTCCCCACGACGATCGGACCCTGACTGTCCGGATCGTCGTCGGACAACAGACTGCATCCGGCCACCAGAGATAGGGACGCGATCGCCGCGACTCGCCGCAGGAATCGGTTCCGGTTGAACACGCGCACGCTCCTCGATCTGCCTCACCAAGGTCGGCAGACCATACCGCAGCGTTCGCACCGCTGAACCTGCCCGGAAACGCCCCTTCCTGATCGACTGAGCGATGACCACGTTGTCATTCCGCTATGCGGTTCCCGAAGGGCCTTCCGGGCGTCGATCCGTCCGAAAATCGACGCCCGGAAGAGATACTCAGCCTCAGCCGACGCCGGCGTTCAGGAAGATGCCGCCGTCCACGACGAGGGTCTGACCGGTCACCCAGTCGGACTGCTCGGAGGTGAGGAACGCGGCGGCCCCGCCGATGTCGGAGGGCACCCCGAGGCGGCCGAGCGGGTAGGCGGCTGCCGCCTCCTCCTCCCGGCCCTCGTACAGGGCCTGCGCGAACTTCGTCTTGACCACGGCCGGGGCGATCGCGTTGACCCGTACCCTCGGCGCGAACTCGTGCGCCAGCTGCTGGGTCAGGTTGATCATCGCGGCCTTGCTGACGCCGTACGCGCCGATGAACGGCGAGGGCGCGAGGCCGGCGACGGAGGCGATGTTGACGATCGCGCCGCCGTTGTCCTTCTGCCAGGCGTGCCAGGTCTTCTGGGCGAAACCGAGCGCGGAGATCACGTTGGTCTCGAAGACCTTGCGGGCGACGTTCAGGTCCAGGTCGGCGATCGGCCCGAACACGGGGTTGGTGCCCGCGTTGTTGACCAGGAAGTCGACCCGGCCGAAGGCCTCCATGGTGCGCTCGACGACCTCGGCCTGGTGGTCCAGGTCGTGCGCCTTGCCGGCGACGCCGATGACCCGCTCGGCGCCGAGCTGCTCGACGGCCTCCTTCAGGGCGTCCTCGCCCCGACCGGTGATGCACACGCGGTCGCCGCGCGCGACCAGGGCCTCGGCGACGCCGTAGCCGATGCCGCGGCTGGCTCCGGTGACGATCGCGACCTTGCCGGACGGCTCCGGGAGTTCAGTCATGTCCGTGTTACCCCTGCATCCCTTAGTCGAGCGGTCCGCCGGCGACGTACAGCACCTGGCCGGAGACGAAGCCGGCCGCCTCACCGGTGAAGAAGGCGATGGCGTTGGCGATGTCCTCGGGCTCGCCGACGCGCTGCACCGGGATCTGGCCGGCGGCCGCCTTCTTGAAGTCCTCGAAGCCCATGCCGACCCGGTCGGCGGTGGCCTTGGTCATCTCGGTGGCGATGAAGCCGGGGGCGACGGCGTTGGCGGTGATGCCGAACTTGCCCAGCTCGATGGCGAGGGTCTTGGTGAAGCCCTGGAGACCCGCCTTGGCGGCCGAGTAGTTGGCCTGGCCGCGGTTGCCGAGCGCCGAGGACGAGGAGAGGTTGACGACCCGGCCCCAGCCGGCGTCCACCATGTGCTTCTGGACGGCCTTGGTCATCAGGAACGAGCCGCGCAGGTGCACGTTCATGACCGTGTCCCAGTCGGCGGCGCTCATCTTGAACAGCAGGTTGTCGCGCAGCACGCCGGCGTTGTTGACGAGGATCGTCGGGGCGCCCAGCTCTTCGGTGATGCGGGCGACGGCCGCCTCGACCTGCGCCTCGTCGGAGACGTCCGCGCCGACCGCGATGGCCTTGCCGCCGGCCGCGGTGATCTTCTCGACGGTGTCCTTGCAGGCGGCCTCGTCGAGGTCGATGACGGCGACCGCGCGCCCCTCGGCGGCCAGTCGTACGGCGGTGGCGGCGCCGATGCCGCGTGCCGCGCCGGTGACGACCGCGACCCGCTGTTCAGTGGTGGACATTGCTGCTTCTCCTCGCCCTTGAGAGAACCTGTCGGGCCCTGGGAGAGGGCCCGCCGGTGCGGTGAGCGACCGCTTAGTACCTTCAGCACCCGTGACGCTAGAAGCCCCGGCACCCGGTGTCAACGGCACATCCGGCCGGTGTGATCCATTACCTCACCAGGAGGTCCAGCAACCGTTCCGTCTCGGCGGCCGGGTCGGCGGTCAGGCCGGTGTGCACGGGTCCGGGCTGGACGACGGTGGAGCGGGGCGCGATCAGCCAGCGGTAGCGGCGCCCCGCGTCGTCGCCGGCCGCCTGTCCGGCCTGTTCACCGCCCGCGCAGTGCCGCTCGACGGCACCGAGCGCGGCCCGCACGCCGGCCACGTCGGCGGCCGGGTCCAACGCGAGCAGCCGGGCCTCGTCCAGATGGGTGCGGGCGCCGACATAGCCCCGGGCGCGGCAGTAGACGACGACGCCCGCGTTGATGCACTCCCCGCGCTCCACCCGGGGTACGACCCGCAGCAGCGCGTACTCGAACACGTCCCGGTCGCCGCCCTGGCCCGCCCGGGTGATGTGGCGCTCGGTGACATGGCCGGCCATGTGGATGTGGGTCTCGCTCACTTGCCCTCCTCGGTTCCGGAGCCGAGGCCGGTGATCCGCTCGGCGATGACGGCCGCCCGTGCGAGCAACGGCCGCGCGTAGGCCCGGCGCAGCTCGTCCGGGGTGTCGAAGCCCGGTTCGCCGGCCAGCCAGGCGTCCGGGATCTCGGCGGTGACCTCGGCGAGCAGGTCCTCGGTGACCCGGGGCGCAAGCTCGGCCGCGGCGGCGGGCACGTCGGGGGCGAAGCGGGCGAGGGCATGGTCGGAGGCGTCGTACGGCCGGGCCGCCGAGGTGTCGGCCGCGGGCCAGTTGTGGTGCCAGATCATGGTGGCGCCGTGGTCGATGAGCCACAGTCGGCCCTGGTGCACGAGGAGGTTGGGGTTGCGCCAGGAGCGGTCGACGTTGTTGACCAGCGCGTCGAACCAGACGATCCGGCCGGCCTCCTCGGGGCTCACCGGGAAGGCGAGCGGGTCGTAGCCGAGGGCGCCGGACAGGAAGTCCATGCCGAGGTTGGTGCCGCCGCTGGCCCGGAGCAGGTCCTGCACCTGCTGTTCGGGCTCGCCGAGCCCGAGGACGGGGTCCAGCCGGACGGTGACCAGCCGGGGCATGCGGAATCCGAGCCGGCGGGCGAGTTCGCCGCACACCACCTCGGCGACCAGGGTCTTGCGGCCCTGTCCGGCGCCGGTGAACTTCATGACATAGGTCCCGAAGTCGTCGGCCTCGACGAGCCCCGGCAGCGAGCCCCCCTCACGCAGGGGCGTGATGTAGCGGGTCGCGGTGACTTCCTTGAGCATCGCCCCAGGTTACTGGGGTACGGCCCGGGGGTCCGGCCGGCAGCGGGCGCGCGGCCGTGGCGCACGGCCCGCTCACCGCCGGAGGGAAAGGATCTGGCTGCCCGTCTGAACAGCCGCCGCCGCGGGGCCGTACCCCATGACGGACCACGAAGCTCCGCGGAAGGGAACCCCTACATGACCAGCGCATCGCCCCAGTCCCCGGCGGGACCGGCTCGCCGTACCGTCGTGGCGGCGGTCGGAGCGGCCGGGCTCGCCGCCGCGCTGACCGCCTGCGGTTCGGGCGACGACTCCTCGGACACCGTCGACACGGGCTCCGGCAACGGCACCGGCTCCGCCGCCGGCGGGGCCACGCAGGACGGCGGCGGAGCCGGCGGCGCCGCGCTCGCCAGGACCGCGGACATCCCCGAGGGCGGCGGCAAGATCTTCAAGGACCAGGGAGTCGTGGTCACCCAGCCGACGGCGGGCACGTACAAGGCGTTCTCGTCCAAGTGCACCCATCAGGGCTGCGCGGTGGGCAGCGTGGCGAAGGGCGTGATCGTCTGCCCGTGTCACAACAGCGAGTTCTCCGTGACGGACGGCAGTGTGAAGAAGGGGCCGGCGACGCAGGCGCTGGCCGCGGCGAAGATCACCGTCTCCGGTGACGAGATCAGGCTGGCCTGAGCCGGGCTCAGCGCCGCCCGCGCGCCCGCCCGAGGCAGCCGAGCACCTCGTCGGTGGTCGCCACCGTGGCGACCAGCGCGAGCGTGTGGCGGATCATCGCGGGGGTGTACTCGGCGGGCACCCCCGCGATGGCGTCGGCCGGGACCACGGCGGTGTAGCCGAGGTTGACGGCGTCGAACACCGCGTTCGGCACGGCGACGTTGGCGGAGACCCCGGTGACGACCAGCGTGCGACAGCCGAGGTTGCGCAGCAGGGCGTCGACGCCCGTGCCGTGGATCGGGGACAGCCCGTGCAGCCGCCGTACGACGATGTCCTCCTCGGCGACCTCGATCGGGGGTGCGACGCGGACCGCGGTGCTGCCGGTCAGCTGCTGCACGGGAAGCCGTTCGGCGGCCCGGAACAGGCGGGCGTTGCGGCTGGCGCCGCGGCCGTCGGGGCGGCGCTCGGCGATCGCGTGGATCACCTGCGTCCCGCTCGCGTGGGCGGCGGCGACCAGCCGGGCCACGTTCCGCAGGGCGCCGGAGGAGCGCGCCGCACGGGCGAGTTCGGGCAGCGCGCCGTCCGGGCCGACGACGCCCTGCTGGCATTCCACGGTGAGCAGGACGGTGCTCACGGGGTCCAGGAGTTCCGCGAGTCGCTCGTACGACGCCATGCCGCGCCTCCTCGGCGAAGACCCGTTCTCTTTTCTGACGCGATGTCAGAGGATCAGCACCACACGATAGTTCTCTGGCATCACGTGGGAGAAGAGGGGGCCGCATGACCGTCACGCAGCAACGCCGGGGCCGGAAGATCATGATGACACCCGGCGAGCTGGACGAGTTCCTCACCACCCAGCGCACCTGCCGGGTCGCGACCGTGTCCGCCGACGGCACACCGCATGTGAGCGCGCTGTGGTTCGCGTGGGACGGTGCCGCGCTGTGGCTGTACTCGGTGGTGCGCAGCCGCCGCTGGGCCCAGCTGAGCCGGGACCCGCGGGTGGCCGTCGTGGTCGACTCCGGCGAGGAGTACGACCAGTTGCGCGGGGTCGAGCTGTCCGGCCGGGTGGAGTTCGTGGGCGAGGTGCCCCGCCGGGGCGAGCTGTGCGCCGAACTCGACACGGCCGAGACGCTGTTCGCGCGCAAGAACTTCGGTCTGGACGAGATGCCGCACGACGGCCGGCACGCGTGGGCCCGGCTGGTCCCGGAGAAGATCGTCTCCTGGGACTTCCGGAAGCTGGGCGGGGTGTAGGGCGCGGGGGTCAGCCCAGCTTCCGTGCCGTCGCGCGCAGCGCCTCCACCGCGGCGCGGATGGAGGGCCGGCGGTCCGCGTCCGCCCGCCAGATCACGTACACATGGCGGCGGACGCGCTGCTTGAGCGGCACCAGGACGACGCCCTCGGGCACCGGGTGCCGGCCCAGCAGCGGGGCGATGCACACGCCCAGCCCGGCGGCCACGAGCCCGAGCTGGGTGTGGGTCTCGCCCGCGCGGTGCCCGACGATCGGCTCGACGCCCTTGGACCGCAGGGTGAACATCAGCCACTCGTGGCAGAACTCGCCCTCGCCCCAGGTGATCCACTCGTCCTCGGCGAACTCGGTGAGGTCCACCTCGTCCCGGTCGGCGAGCCGGTGTCCGACGGGCATGGCGACCTCCGCGGGGTCGTCCAGCAGGGGCGCCTTGACCAGGCCGTCGGGCACGGGCATCGGCTTGTTGTACCAGTCCAGGACCACCGCCAGGTCGAGATCGCCGCGCACGACCCCGGCGATGCCCTGCTCCGGCTCCAGCTCGCTGGAGCGCACGCGCAGCCCCGGGTGCGCGGTGCGCAGCGCGCCGAGCGCGGCGGGGAAGAGGCCGCGGGCGGCGGTCGGGAAGGCCGACAGCCGCAGTTCGCCGACGACCTGGCCGCGGTGTGCCTCCAGGTCGGACTCGGCCAGTTCGACCTGCGACAGGATGCGCGCCGCGTGCTCCGACAGCAGCCGGCCGGCGTCGGTGAGCCGGACGCCCCGGCCGTTCTTGGCGAGGAGCTGCTGGCCGATCTCCCGCTCCAGCTTGCCCAGCTGCTGCGAGACCGCGGACGTGGTGACGTGCAGCGCCTCGGCGGCGGCGCTGACCGAGCCGTGCCGGGCCAGGGCGTCGAG
>NZ_MUMF01000299.1 GCF_002155905.1 Streptomyces tricolor
GCGCCGGGAAGCAGGCCGCTCCCGGGGCGCCGCGCGGCGCCGGGCAGGGGGAGCCGGCCGAGAGCACCCAGGTGCTCCGGCGTATCACCCCGCCCAAGGGACCGCAGGCCGGAAAGGCGGCCGGAGCCGGTCAGGGCTCCGGGAAGGCGGACGGCGCCGCTCAGGCGCCCGAGACCACGCAGGTGCTCCGGCGGGTCGGCGCGCCCCGCGCGGGTGAGGCGGGCGGCGGTGCCGCCACCGCCGCCACGGGCGCCTCCGGCGCGAAGCCGGACCCCACCGGTCGCACCCCTCGCCCCACCGTCCCCCGCCCCGGCGGCCCGAACCGCGCCGCCGGCGCCACCGCGCCCGGCGCCGCTGCCGCCGGCTCCCCGGCCGGTGCCGCGTCCGGTGTCCCCTCCTCTCCGGCCGCCGCCCGTGCCGCCCGTGCCGCGCGCGCGGCCGGTGCCGCCGGTGCTGCCGCCGGTGCCGGGGCCCCGGCCGCCCAGGCCGCCGCCTCGCCCGCCACCGGCGGTGCCGCCTCCGCCTCCGTCTCCGGCTCAGCCGCCTCAGCCTCCGCCTCCCCCGACGACGAGACCACCCTGCTCGCCGCCGCCGACGGGGACGCCCCCGGGGACAACGGGAAGGCCAAGGCCAAGGCGAAGAAGGGGAAGCGGCCCAAGCGGACCGGGTGGCGGCGGATCATTCCGACCTGGCGCATGGTGCTCGGCACCTGCGTCATCGGGATACTCCTGCTCATCGGCCTGTTCTTCGTCGGGTACTCGCTCGTGAAGATCCCGCCGGCCAACGCGTTCGCGACCAAGCAGAGCAACGTCTACCTCTACGCCGACGGCTCCCAGCTCGCCCGCGACGGCGAGGTCAACCGCGAGAACGTCAGCCTCGCCCAGGTCTCCAAGGACGCCCAGCACGCCGTCCTGGCCGCCGAGGACCGGGACTTCTACTCCGAGTCCGCCGTCGACCCCAAGGCGATGATCCGCGCCGCCTGGAACACCGCGACCGGCAAGGGCAAGCAGTCCGGCTCGACGATCACCCAGCAGTACGTGAAGAACTACTACCTGGCCCAGGAGCAGACGGTCACCCGCAAGGCCAAGGAGTTCTTCATCGCGATCAAGCTCGACCAGAACAAGTCCAAGGACGAGATCCTGGAGGGCTACCTCAACACCAGCTACTTCGGCCGCAACGCCTACGGCATCCAGGCCGCCGCCCAGGCCTACTACGGCCGTGACGCCGCCGACCTCGACCCGGCCCGCGCCGCCTACCTCGCCGCGCTGGTCAACGCGCCGAGCGAGTACGACGTCGTCGCCCACCCGGAGAACAGGAAGGCCGCCGTCGCCCGCTGGAACTACGTCCTGGACGGCATGGTCAAGAAGGGCTGGCTCAGCGAGTCCGAGCGCACCGGCATGAAGTTCCCCATGCCGAAGGAGCAGACCATCTCCACCGGCATGTCCGGCCAGCGCGGCTACCTGGTGGAAGCGGTCAAGCAGTACCTGACCACGAACAACATCATCGACGCCGACCACCTCGCGCTCGGCGGCTACCGCATCACCACCACCATCCAGAAGGACCGGCAGGACGCCTTCGTCCAGGCCGTCGACGACCAGCTGATGTCCAAGCTGGACAAGAAGAACCGCAAGGCCGACACCTACGTCCGGGCCGGCGGCGCCTCCGTCGACCCCAAGACGGGCAAGGTCGTCGCGATGTACGGCGGCATCGACTACGTGAAGCAGTACACCAACGGCGCCACCCGCGGTGACTTCCAGGTCGGCTCGACGTTCAAGCCGTTCGTGTTCACCTCCGCCGTGGAGAACGGGTCGACCACCCAGGACGGCCGGCGGATCACGCCGAACACCGTCTACGACGGCACCAACCAGCGCCCCGTCCAGGGCTGGAGCGGCGGCGCCTACGCCCCCGAGAACGAGGACCAGAGGTCGTACGGCCCGATCACCGTCCGCAAGGCCACCGACCTGTCGGTGAACTCGGTGTACGCGCAGATGGCCGTCGACGTCGGCCCCGCCAAGGTCAAGCAGACCGCGATCGACCTCGGCGTCCCCGCCGACACCCCGGACCTCCAGCCGTACCCGTCCGTCGCGCTCGGCACCGCCACCGCCAGCGTGCTGGAGATGGCGGAGGCCTACGCCACGCTCGCCAACCACGGCAAGCACGGCACGTACACGCTGGTCGAGAAGATCACCAAGGACGGCCGGGACGAGATCGAGCTGCCCGAGAAGTCGGTCAAGCAGGCCGTCAGCCGGGAGGCCGCCGACACCACCACCTCGGTCCTGCAGAGCGTGGTCGAGAGCGGCACCGCCACGGCCGCGCAGGCCGCGGGCCGTCCGGCGGCCGGCAAGACCGGTACGGCGGAGAGCGACACCGCCGCCTGGTTCGCGGGCTACACCCCCGACCTGGCCACGGTGGTCGCCGTCATGGGCCAGGACCCGGTCACGGCCAAGCACCAGCCGCTGTACGGGGCCCTCGGCCAGGCCCGGATGAACGGTGGCGGCCCGCCCACCCAGATCTGGGCGCAGTACACGCGTGACGCGCTGAAGGGCAAGCCGGTCAGCGAGTTCGACCTCCAGCTGGAGGAGGGCGCCGACGTCGTCCAGGAGCCGCCCGCCACCAGCAGCGCCCAGCCGGGCGCCGACGGCGGCGAGAGCGACGGCGGCGCGACCGCCACGCCGACCGAGGGCGGCCCCACGGCCACCCCGACCGACGGCGGCGCCACCGGCACCCCGGCCGACGGCGGCGCGACCACCGACGGGGGCGCCACCACGGACGGCGGTACGACCACGGACGGGGGCGCCACCACCGGCGGGGGCGCGACCGGCGGGGGCACCGCCACCGGCGGCGGGGCCACGGGCGGCGAAGCCACCGGCGGGGGGACGGCGACCGGCGGGGGGACGACCACGGACGGCGGCGCCACCACGGGCACCGACGCGGGTGCCGGAGGATTCCCCGGCACCTAGCGCTCCGGATCAGTGCCCGCTGGTCGCCTTCAGCCCCACCACGGCGACCAGCAGCAGGCACACGAAGAAGACGCGGGCGGCGGTGACCGGCTCACCCAGCACCAGCATGCCGAGCACCGCCGCACCGGCCGCGCCGATCCCCACCCAGACGCCGTAGGCCGTACCGATGGGCAGGGACTTCGCGGCGTACGACAGCAGGACCATGCTGGCGACGATGCCGGCGCCGGTGAACAGGCTGGGAACCAGCCGGGTGAACCCCTCGCTGTACTTCATCCCGATCGACCAGCCGACCTCCAGCAGACCGGCGACGACGAGCAGAACCCAGGCCATGACAGGCACCTCCGAGACGTAGCGGCTCTTCGCCGCGGTTCTTCGCGGGGTGCGTCGTCTTTGCCTTCGACCCGGTACGGCGCGTCTCGTCGGGTTCGTTCCGAACATAGCAAAGGCATGCCGAAGAGGGCCGGTGACCATCGTCACCGGCCCTCTTCGCGGTCCGCCGCAGCGGCGCAGGCCCTAGAGGTACAGGCCCGTGGAGTCCTCCGACCCCTCGAACCGGTCCGCGGCCACGGCGTGCAGGTCACGCTCGCGCATCAGCACGTACGCCACGCCCCGCACCTCGACCTCCGCCCGGTCCTCCGGGTCGAACAGGACGCGGTCACCGGGCTCCACCGTCCGGACGTTCTGGCCGACGGCGACGACCTCCGCCCAGGCCAGCCGACGCCCGACCGCCGCGGTGGCCGGAATCAGGATGCCGCCCCCCGACCGCCGCTCGCCCTCACCGGTCTCCTGCTTCACGAGGACCCGGTCGTGCAGCATCCGGATGGGCAGCTTGTCGTGGTGGGGAGTGCTGTGCTCGTTTCTGTTGGCGCTCACGCCTCGAACCTACCTGCCCCGATCAGTCCTTGCGCCGCCGGGCCCCGAGGGCGAGCAGCCCCACGACGCCCACGACGACGAGCGCGACGGGCACGACCCGCTCCAGGCGAGGCGCCCCCTCGTCGTCCACGAACCGCGCCCGCACATCGCTCACGACCCGGTTGACCTGCACGTACGCCCGGCCGACCGTGTGGTCGACATTGGCGATGACCTTGGCCTTGGCGTCGCCGACGATGGTCTTGGGGTGCACCCGCACCCCGATCTCGTCGAGCGTCTCGGCCAGCACTTCCCGGCGGCGCCTGATGTCCGCCTCGATCTGCGCCGGGGTTCTGGTGTCCGCCGTGTCCGCCACCGTACGGCCTCCGAAGTCTGCCGAAGTCTGCTGATGCTGGTTGATGCTGTTCTCGAACAGTCTGTCAGCTCATGGGCGCACCGCACCGCAAGGGCCCCCGGTTACGCTAGTCCGATGAGCGAGCGACTCCAGCCCGGGGACGTTGCCCCCGCCTTCACCCTCCCCGACGCCGACGGCAACGAGGTGTCCCTTTCGGACCACAAGGGCCGCAAGGTCATCGTCTACTTCTACCCGGCCGCCCTGACCCCCGGCTGCACCAAGCAGGCCTGCGACTTCACCGACAACCTGGAGGTCCTGGCCTCCGCCGGCTACGACGTCATCGGCATCTCGCCCGACAAGCCGGAGAAGCTCGCGAAGTTCCGCGAGAAGGAGTCCCTGAAGGTCACCCTGCTGGCCGACCCCGACAAGCAGGTCCTGGAGGCGTACGGCGCCTTCGGCGAGAAGAAGCTGTACGGCAAGACGGTCGTCGGCGTCATCCGCTCCACGGTCGTCGTGGACGAGGACGGCAAGGTCGAACGCGCCCTGTACAACGTCAAGGCCACCGGTCACGTGGCAAAGATCATCAAGGATCTGGGCATCTGAACACACTGCCCGGCCGCTAGCATGGCCGGGCAGCACCAGGCGGCCGTGGTGGAATTGGCAGTCACGCTGGGTTTAGGTCCCAGTGGGGTAACTCCCGTGAGGGTTCGAGTCCCTCCGGCCGCACCGCATCTCAGCCCAGCAGCTCCCGCACCACCGGCACCAGCGCCCGGAACGCCTTGCCCCGGTGGCTGATCGCGTTCTTCTCCTGCGGGCTCAGCTCGGCGCACGTCCGCGTCTCGCCCTCCGGCTGGAGGATCGGATCGTAGCCGAAGCCGTTCGTGCCGGCGGGGGCGTGCCGCAGGGTGCCCCGCAGCTGTCCCTCCACCACGCGTTCCGTGCCGTCCGGCAGGGCCAGGGCCGCCGCGCAGGCGAAGTGGGCGCCGCGGTGCTCGTCGGCGATGTCGGAGAGCTGGGCCAGCAGCAGCTCCAGGTTGGCCCGGTCGTCGCCGTGCCGGCCGGACCAGCGGGCGGAGAAGATGCCGGGGGCGCCGTTCAGCACGTCGACGCACAGGCCCGAGTCGTCGGCGACGGCCGGCAGACCGGTGGCCCGGGCGAGCGCGTGCGCCTTGAGCAGGGCGTTCTCGGCGAAGGTGACGCCGGTCTCCTTGACGTCGGGGACGTCGGGGTAGGCGTCCGCGCCGACGAGTTCGTGGGGGAGTCCGGCGTCGGCCAGGATGGCCCTCAGCTCGGTGATCTTTCCGGCGTTGCGGGTGGCGAGGATCAAGCGGGTCATGCCCGCCAGTATTCCTCGCCCGCCGGCTACAGCTCCGCCTGCCCCGCGCCCTTCAGCGTGCGCAGGTCGAAGACCTCGGCCATGGTGCGGTAGCCCAGGTCGCTGGGGTGCAGGTGGTCACCGGAGTCGTACTCGGGGCGCAGCCGCCGCGGGTCGTAGGGGTCCCGGAGGGCCTTGTCGAAGTCGACGACCGCGTCGAACACGCCGCCGGCCCGGATCTGGGCGTTGACCTGCTGCCGTACCGCCTCCCGGGCCGGGGTGTAGCCGCGGTGGCCGTGGAAGGGCATCAGGGTGGCGCCGACGACCTTCAGGCCGCGGGCGTGGGCCTGGCCGGCCAGCGTGCGCAGCCCGGTGACGATGCGGTCGGGGTCGGCGAGCCTGCGGTTGCGCAGGATGTCGTTGACGCCGAGGGCGATGACGACGACCTTGACGTTGGTGCGGGAGAGCGCGTCCCGGCCGAAGCGGCCGAGTCCGCTCTGGTTCTCGGCCGGCCGGCCGAGGCCGTCGGCGAGGACCTGGTTGCCGCTGATGCCCTCGTTGACGACGCTGTAGCGCGGCAGTTGCTGCCCGTCCTCCAGGGCGCCGCGCAGCCGGCCGGAGAGGACGTCGGGCCAGCGGCGGTTGGCGCCGGCGGTGGAGGTGATGCCGTCGGTTATGGAGTCGCCGAAGACGACGACGGTGCCGGCGGCCTCGTTGCTGAGGACGTCCAGGGCCGTCAGGTACCGCCAGTACGGGGTCTGTTCGGTGTACGGGACGCCGGTCGCGTCCTCGGTGCGGTCGCCGTCGGCGACGTACGACACCTGCCGGGCGTGCGGGTGGTAGGTGACCGGCCCGGACGGGGTGGGCGAGTAGGTGGTGACCAGGACGTCGGCGCCGTGCGGGATCGTGACGCGCACCGCGTCGCTGACCACCTGTCCGCCGGCGGGTATGACGACGCTGGTGCCGCCGCCGAAGGTGAGGCGCCGCATCGTTTCCGCATCGGCCGCCGCGGTGCCGTCCCCGGCGGCCAGGGCGAGCGAGGCGTGGCTGATGGTGAGGGCCGACTGGCCGTAGAGATTGGACAGCGTGATGCGGGCACTCGTACCGCCGGCGCTGGTGTGCACCACGTTGCGGACCGAGCGGCCCGCCAGACCGGTCGCCTCGGTGCCGGGTTCGCCGGCGACGGGGGCGGTGGCCCAGGCGCCGACCCAGGTACCGGTGGAGGCGGGGGCGGCCTGCGAGTCGCGGTGCGGGCGGCCCGCTGCGAGGGTGTTGCGCGGGGTGCCGTCGTCGGCGGCCACGGTGACGTATATGCCGGCGGACACCGCGATGACCAGCGCGACGAGCGCGCTCAGGACGGCATAACCATGACGCTTGGTCACGCTTGTGTTGTTCTCCTCAGGCGATGGGAGCCCGAGGCTCCGATCTTGCTCACCCATGATGCGTCATGGGCCGGAGAGGTCTGACAGGACCCTGCCACTACCCCCGAGGAGACAGACGCCGGGAACTCCTGTTCCGTTCCGGGAGTCGGTCAGGAAGGGACAATTGTGTGCGGGATCACCGAACGGGTGGAGCTGATGGAACCTACCGAGACGGGAACACCGGCACGGGCCGCGTCGTACAAGTCCATGACGGCGTTCACCCCGGCCGACGAGGAGCGCCGGCGCGGCGTACGGCGGATGAAGCTCACGGCGACGGGCATGCTGCTGTTCGTCGCGGTGGTCTACGTCCTGGCGAAGGCCGCCGGGCACGCGGGCGCGGGGGAGTGGACCGACTATGTGGCGGCGGCGGCCGAGGCGGGCATGGTGGGCGCGCTCGCCGACTGGTTCGCGGTCACGGCCCTCTTCCGGCACCCGCTCGGGCTGCCCATCCCGCACACCGCGATCATCCCCACCAAGAAGGACCAGCTGGGCGTCTCGCTCGGCGAGTTCGTCGGGGAGAACTTCCTCTCCGAGGACGTCGTACGGCAGCGGCTGCGCGCGGTCGGCATCGGCAGCCGGCTCGGGGCCTGGCTGGCGGTGCCGGAGCACGCGGACCGGGTGACGGCGGAACTGGCCACCGCCCTGCGCGGGGCGCTGACCGTGCTGCGCGACTCGGACGTGCAGGCGGTCGTCGGCGAGGCGATCAACCGGCGGGCCGCCGCGCAGGAGATCGCGCCGGGCATCGGCAAGACGCTGGAGAAGATCGTCGCCGACGGCGGGCACCGGCGGGTGGTGGACCTGGTGGTGGCCCGCGCGCACGACTGGCTGGTGCTGCACCGGGACGACGTGATGGTGGCCGTGGAGGGCGGCGCGCCCGGCTGGACCCCGCGGTTCGTGGACCGGAAGGTCGGCGAGCGGGTCTACAAGGAGCTGCTGCGGTTCGTCACCGAGATGCGGGACATGCCCTCGCACCCGGCGCGCGGCGCGCTCGACCGCTTCCTCACCGACTTCGCCTCCGACCTCCAGTCCGACACGGACACCCGGGCCCGGGTGGAGCGGCTCAAGGGCGAGGTGCTGGGCCGGGGCGAGGTGCAGGACCTGATCGCGTCCGTGTGGACGGCCGTACGCTCCATGATCGTGGCGGCGGCCGAGGACGAGCGCAGCGAGCTGCGGCAGCGGGTGCGGGCGGCCCTGCTGTCCCTGGGCGCGCGGATGGCGACCGAGCCGAAGGTGCAGGACAAGGTCGACACCTGGGTGGAGGGCGCGGCGGTGCACGTCGTGACCACGTACCGCAAGGAGATCACCTCGCTGATCACCGACACCGTGGCCGGCTGGGACGCCGAGCACACCACCCGGAAGATCGAGGCGCACATCGGCCGCGACCTGCAGTTCATCCGGATCAATGGCACGGTGGTGGGGTCCCTGGCGGGACTGCTGATCTTCACGGTCTCGCGCGCGCTGGGGGCCTGACCGGCCGTTGCGGGCTCCGCCGCGGGAGCCTGACCAGGACTGTTCCCGCCCGGTCCGGGCACCCGGCATTCCGTCCTTCGACGAGGAGGGGGAGCCCATGAGCACAGCGGAGACGCCGTCCGCGCGGACCGGCCGGACGATCACCACGAACATCCCTGCCCGGCTGGACCGCCTGCCCTGGTCCCGCTGGCACTGGACGATCGTCATCGGTCTCGGCACCGTATGGATCCTCGACGGCCTGGAGGTCACGGTCGTCGGCAACATCGCCAGCCGGCTCGCCGAGCCGGGCAGCGGCCTGTCGATCACCTCCGGGCAGATCACCGGCATCGCCGCCGCGCTCTATGTGGCGGGCGCCTGCTCGGGCGCCCTGTTCTGGGGCCGGCTCACCGACCGCTTCGGCCGGAAGAACCTCTTCATGATCACCCTTGCGGTGTATCTCGCGGCGACGGCGCTGACGGCCGTCTCCTGGGAGGCGTGGTGGTTCTTCCTGTTCCGGTTTCTGACCGGCTTCGGTATCGGTGGTGAGTACGCGGCGATCAACTCCGCGATCGACGAGCTGATCCCGGCGGACTACCGCGGCCGGGTCGACCTGATCATCAACGGCAGCTTCTGGCTCGGCGCGGTCGGCGGTTCGCTGCTGTCGATCGTCGCGCTCGACACCGACCTGCTGGCCGCGAACGTCGGCTGGCGCCTGACCTTCGCGCTCGGCGCCGTCCTCGCCCTGGTCATCCTGCTCGTACGACGGCACGTCCCGGAGAGCCCGCGCTGGCTGCTGATCCACGGCCGGGACCGGGAGGCGGAGGAGATCGTCTCCGGCATCGAACGCCGGGTGGAGGCGGAGCGGGGCGAGCGGCTCCCGGAGCCGGAGGGCGAGCTGGAGATCCACCAGCGCAAGAACGTGACGTTCCTGGAGATCGCCCGCACGGTCTTCGGCCGCTACCGCAGGCGGGCGGTGCTCGGTTTCTCCCTCTTCATCGGCCAGGCGTTCCTGTACAACGCGATCACCTTCGGCTTCGGCGCGATCCTGACCACGTTCTACGACGTGCCGTCCGACCGCACCGGCTACTACTTCGCGGTGATCGCGGCCGGCAACTTCTTCGGCCCGCTGCTGCTCGGCAAGCTCTTCGACACGGTCGGCCGCCGCGTGATGATCTCCTCGACGTACCTCCTCTCCGGCCTGCTGCTGTTCGGCACGGCCTGGCTGTTCGACCGGGGCGCGCTGAGCGCGGCCACCCTGACGGCCTGCTGGTGCGCGGTGCTGTTCTTCGCCTCGGCGGGCGCCTCCAGCGCCTACCTCACGGTGTCGGAGATCTTCCCGATGGAGACGCGGGCGATGTCCATCGCGTTCTTCTACGCCCTCGGCACCGCGGCCGGCGGCATCAGCGGCCCCCTGCTCTTCGCCGACCTCACGGGCACCGGCAAGGTCGGCGACACGGTCCTGGCCTTCTCCGTCGGCGCGGCGCTGATGTGCGCGGCGGGTCTGGTCGCGGTGTTCCTCGCGGTACGGGCCGAACGCCGCTCCCTGGAGGACATCGCCCGCCCGCTGACGGCGGTGGCGGGCCGGGCCAAGGCGGCGCCCCAGGGCCGGGGCCCCACGGCACCGCCGGCGGCGAGCAGGCCGTGATCCGACCGGCGCCGGCCGGTGGGGTCGGGCGGGGCGGTGTCGGGCGAGGCGGTGTCAGGTGCCGGTGGCGTGAGGAGCCGGTGGTGTGAGGCTGCCGGTGGTGTGAGGCTGCCGGTGGTGTCAGGCGCCGGTGGTGGAGCCCGGCCGGACGATCATCAGGACGGTCACGGTGGCCCACAGCAGGTTGAACACCCCGGTGGCCATGGCGAGCCGCGCGGTCCGCTCGGGCCCCGCGCCGCCTTCCAGGAGGGCGGACTGGGCCGGCAGCACCAGCGCGCCGAGGACGAGCGCGGCGAGCGCGGTCAGGACGATCGACACGATCAGCCAGGCACTGCCGAGCACACCCATCTCGCCGGCGGTGGCGAACCCGAAGACCGGGACGACGACGCCGACGACGGCGTAGACACGGCAGATGCGGTGCAGCAGCCGGAGCGTGCCGGTGCCGTCGGCGTCCGCCGGGGCGCCGTCGGTCCCGGCGGCGAGGACGCGGCGGGCGGCGGGCGGAAACATGCTGGCGGCGACGGCGACGGGCCCGATGGCGAGGATCGCGGCGATGACGTGCACGGCGAGGAGGAACTTGGTCACAGGGGGACGGTAGAAGCGGCGGACTCCCCGGAGGAGTGGCAGGACTGCCAGCCTCCAACGGATTCTCGCCAGAAGGCGACAGGGAGGGCGCCGTTCCTGGGCCCTGGCTTCCGGACCGGATTGGCGTTTTCCCGCCGCACCCCTACTCTCTCGCCATGCACACCGTGGCCGTACTGGCGCTGGACGGCGTCATCCCGTTCGACCTCTCCGCCCCCGTCGACACTTTCGGCTGGGCCCGGCTGCCCGACGGCCGGGAGCCGTACCGGGTGCGGGTGTGCTCGGCGCGGGAGGAGGTGAGCGCGGGCGCCTTCACGGTCCGGGCGCCGTACGGCCTGGAGACCCTCGCCGAGGCCGACACGATCATCCTGCCGGGGGTCGCGGACCCGCCGGAGACGCTGCCGCCCGAGGTCGCCGAGGCGCTGCGCGCGGCGGCGGCGAACGGCACCCGCATCGCGTCGATCTGCGTGGGCGCGTTCCTCTTCGCGGCGACCGGCCTGCTGGACGGCCTGCGCGCGACGACCCACTGGCTGGCGGCCCCGGACCTGGCCCGCCGTCACCCGCGGGTCACGGTCGACCCGAACGTCCTGTACGTCGACAACGGCCAGTTCCTGACGTCGGCGGGCGCCGCGGCGGCCCTGGACATGTGCCTGCACATGATCCGCAAGGACTTCGGCTCGGCGGTGGCCGCGCACGCGGCCCGCATGTCGGTCATGCCGCTGGAACGGGAGGGCGGCCAGTCGCAGTTCATCGTCCACGACCTCCCCCCGACCCCGGCCGGTACGACCCTGGAGCCCCTGCTGACCTGGCTGGAGGACCACTGCGACCGCGATCTGACCCTGGCCGAGATCGCGGCGAAGGCCGGCATGAGCACGCGCACGCTCAATCGCCGCTTCCGGGACCAGACGGGCACGACACCGCTCCAGTGGCTGCACCGGGCGCGGATCCGGCGGGCCCAGCACCTGCTGGAGACCACCGCGCACCCGGTGGAACGCATCGCCGTCCACACGGGTTTCGGCTCGCCGACGGCCTTCCGGGAACGCTTCCGGAGGGTGGTCGGGACGAGCCCGCAGGCGTACCGGAGGGCGTTCCGGGCGGGGGAGACGGTGTCGTAGCGGGTCGGGGCGTCTCACTCACCGCGGGCCGGCCGTGAGCTGGGCGGGGCCGCGGGTCAGACGGAGCCGCGGGTCAGGTGGCTCCGCGGATGAGGTGGCCCCGCGGATGAGGTGGCCCCGCTGGTCAGGCGGCGCCGCTGTCGGCTTTGCGGTCGGCGACGGCCCAGGAGGCGAGCGCGACGACGCCGGCGACACCGAGGACGGACGGCCAGGCGCCGACCTTCTTGGCGAGCGGGTGGGATCCGGCGAACGCGGCGACGTACGCGGCGCTCAGCGCACCCGCGGCCTTGCCCCCGGCCCGGGTACGCCACTGCTGCGCGGCGGCCGACCCCGGCCGCCGCGCAGCAGTGGCG
>NZ_MUMF01000300.1 GCF_002155905.1 Streptomyces tricolor
CGTTGTAGCCGCGCAGGACGATCTCGCGGCCCCGCCCGTCGGTGAACCGGCCGTCCCGCACGGTCAGCGGGGCGCCGTCGAACCAGAGGGAGTCGGGAGGGGTGGCGGCGGTGGCGGGCGGGACTCCCGCCACCGTCAGGGATCCGCTGAGGACGACCAGGACAGCGAGCAGACGTACCCGGATGTTCGTCATGTCCACCACAGTCCGGCGGCGTCCGGGCAGCGTCAATACCTCCTGACCCGTCAGTAAGTTGACTGTCAGTCAGTCCGCCTGCTCACTCCCCCACCCGGCGGGTCACGTTCAGCAGGTACTCCTTCCTGTTCAGCGGGTTGTGGTCGGTGCGCGGCCGGTGCGGAACCGTGCCGCGGGTCACCGGCGCGTAGTGGTCGAAGGCCGTCTCCAGCTCGCCCTCGCCCCGGGTCAGTCCCGGCAGCTGCCGCTCCAGCGCGTGCACCCGGGCAGCAGGCACCATGCCCTCCAGCACGCAGACCACGTCCCGTGTGCCGGTGCTCTCCGGTACCGCGCCCAGCCGGGCCAGCACCGGCAGCAGCGCGCCGAGCGTGTCGGCCGGCGCCTCGAGCCGGAAGCGGTGGACCGGCTCGTGCACCAGGGTGCCGGCCCGGCGCAGCGCCTCCATCAGGACCAGCGGGGTCAGGCCCCGGAAGTCCTGGCCGGTGCTCGACATGCTCTTGTCGAAGCCCTGGTGCGCGTGGCTCTGCCGGGGCGAGTAGCCGGAGTGGGTCATGGTGACCGTGCAGTCGGTGACCTGCCAGCCGTGCAGCCCCTGGCCGAGCGTCTCCCGGACGGTGTCCTCGACGGCCTTGAAGAAGGCGTACGGCATCGAACCCAGCTCCACCTCCAGCCGGAACGCCACGCCCGCGCCGGGCGGGGCGGGGTCGACGCGCAGGCCGACGGTGGCGAGGAAGGGGTTGGGGTCCTTCTTGTTGAACTCGACGGCGTGCCCGGTGCCCACCGGCCGTTCGATGCACAGGGTCGTCGTCTCGCGGAAGGTGACGTCGAGGCCGTACTCGTCGGCGAGGGTGGCCTGGACGACCTCCTTCTGCACCTCGCCGTAGAGGGACACCGACGTCTCCCCTCGCAGCTCGTCGTGGCGGACGCCGATCAGCGGATCCTGCTCGGCCAGCTGGGTGAGCGCGAGGTGCAGCGAGCGCCGGTCCGTGCCGGGGCCGGGGACGACGACCGTCTCCAGGGTGGGTGGCGCGAAGTGGTGCGAGGAGGCGCGTCCCGGCGCTCCCGCGCACTCGGCCGCGCTCGCGCCGGGGGACCCGCCCAGCGCGTCCCCGATCCGGATGCCGCCGAGCCCCCACACCTTGACGATCCGGCCCGCACCGGCGCTGTCCGTCCGGGTGTCCGTGCCGCGGTCGAAGACGCTGAGCGCGGTCACGCGACCCTCGCCGCCGGTGCCCCGGCGGCCGTCGCCGAACGGGATCCGGTCGCGGACGCGCAGGGTGCCGGAGAAGAGGCGGGCGTAGGCCACCTTCTCCCCCGCCGGACCCCGCTCGACCTTGAAGACCGTGCCCGACAGGGGGCCGTCCGGGTCGCCCGCGGCGGGCGGCAGCAGCCGTTGGATGCCGCCGATCAGCTCGGGCACGCCGGCGCCGGTGATCGCGGAGCCGAAGTACACCGGGTGGACCGAGGCGCCGCGGGTCTGTGCCGCCAGGGCGCGGCACAGCCGGCCCTCGGGGACCGTGCCGTCGAGGTAGGCGGCGAGCAGGCCGTCGTCCCGGTCCGCCAGCGCCTCCAGCGCTTCCGGTCCGAGGCCGGGCCGGAAGCGGGCGGCGCGCGTGCCGAGCCCGGCGGCCGTGCCCATCGGGACGAGCGGTACGGCGAGGCGCTGCGCCATCTGGCGGAGCACCGCCGCGTCCCGGGCGCCGCGCCGGTCGATCTTGTTGACGAAGACCAGGGTGGGCAGGCGCAGCCGGCGCAGGGTGCGCATCAGCACCCGGGTCTGCGCCTGGACGCCCTCGACGGCGGAGACGACCAGGACGGCACCGTCGAGCACGCCGAGCACCCGCTCGACCTCGGCGATGAAGTCCGGGTGGCCGGGGGTGTCGATCAGGTTGACGGTCACGCCGTCGAGCGGGAACGACACGACGGCGGACTTGATGGTGATGCCGCGCTGCCGCTCCAGCGCGAGGGTGTCGGTGGTGGTGCTGCCGGCGTCGACGCTGCCGATCTCGTCGATCACTCCGGCGGTGTGCAGGAGCCGTTCGGTCAGGCTCGTCTTACCCGCGTCGACGTGCGCGAGGATTCCCAGATTGAGCAATGGCACGAAGCGTCATGTCCTTGAGAGAGTGGGCGATTCCTTCCGGGCCGGACATGAACGGTGCGCGCATGATCACTCCTGGTTCGCTGGGGGAACTCGACCGGTGCAGTGCAGCAGAACGGCGGCGGCACCACCAACGGATTAACGTTCAACCAGATACCGTGCCGGGTGGACCGAGGAGCGGGCGATGCGTGAGATTCTCGCGGTTCTGGACCGGTGGTACGCCGCCCGGGTGCCGTTCGGGCTGGCCACGGTCGTCGCGGTGAGCCACAGCGCGCCGCGCGGGCCCGGTGCCGCACTGGCGGTCGGTCCGGACGGCGAGGTGGTCGGCAGCGTGTCCGGCGGCTGTGTGGAGGGCGCGGTGTCCGAGCTGGCCCAGGAGGTCGTCGAGACCGGCGCGGCACGGCTGGAGACGTTCGGATACAGCGACGACGACGCCTTCGCGGCCGGGCTCACCTGCGGCGGTGAGATCACCGTCCTGGTACGGCCGGTGACCCCGGCCCGGGATCCGGTGTTCGGCGCGGTCGTCGCGTCCGTCGCGGGCGGTGAGCCGGTCGGGGTGGCCACCGTGGTCGACGGGCCGGCGCCGCGCGGGGCCACCCTCGCGGTGTGGCCGCGGACGGCCGCCGGCCGCCTGGGCACACGGGGGCTGGACGCGGCCGTCGCCGCCGACGCGCGCGGCGAACTCGCCCTCGGGGTGACCGGCCTGCGACACTACGGGCCGCACGGGGAGCGGCGCGAGGACACCGTCACCGTGTTCCTGCAGTCCTTCGCGCCGCCGCCGCGCATGCTGGTGTTCGGCGCCATCGACTACGCCGCCGCGGTGGCCCGGCTCGGGGACTTCCTCGGCTACCGGGTGACCGTGTGCGACGCCCGGCCGGTGTTCGCCACGCCCCGCCGGTTCCCCGAGGGGGTCGAGGTCGTCGTGGACCGGCCGCACCGGTATCTGCGCGGCACGCGCACCGACGAGCGCACGGTGATCTGCGTCCTCACCCACGACCCCAAGTTCGACGTGCCGGTGCTGCGGGAGGCGCTGCGCCGCCCGGCGGCGTACATCGGGGCGATGGGCAGCCGGCGCACCCACGACGACCGGCTGCGCCGCCTGGTCGAGGCCGGCCTGACCGACGAGGAACTGTCCCGGCTGCGCTCCCCGGTCGGCCTGGACCTGGGGGCCCGTACGCCGGAGGAGGTGGCGGTGTCGGTGGCGGCGGAGATCGTGGCCCTGCGGTGGGGCGGCAGCGGGGCCCCGCTCAGTACGACGCGCGGGGCGATCCATCCGCCGGGAGCGCCCTGACCTGCGCCTCGCGGGCGGCCGACGGGCGCCTCAGCCCGCCTCCGCGCGGTGGTCGGCGAGGATCTGCTCCAGGTGCGCGAGGGCCCTCGGCACGCGGGACGGGTCCGCGCGGTAGTAGGGGTCGTCGGGGACGGGGAGCGAGGCGGCGAGGGCCCAGCCGCGGCCCCGGGCCCAGGTGGCCGTGTCGGCCCCCACCGCGTCGCGGAACACCGGGCGCGCCGACGCGGGCAGGACCTTCCAGGCCGGCACCAGGTCCACGGCGGGATCGGCCACCGCGAGCGTGCCGAAGTCGATGACGCCGCTCAGGCGGCCGTCCCGGGCCAGGAGGTTCGCCGCGTCCAGGTCGCCGTGGACCCACACCGGCCGCCGGTCCCAGGCCGGTGCCGCGAGCGCCGCCTCCCAGACCTCCGTGACCAGGCCGGCGTCGGCGAGTCCGGCCCGCTTCAGCGCCTCGATCCTCGGGCGCACCCGGGCGTCGTCGGCCACCGAGTCCCGGGCCGCGCCGAGCGGGAGCCCGCGGAAGGCGTTGCTCTGCTCGGGCCCCGGCCCGCCCGTGGGGTCGATGCCCTGGAGAGCGGTGAGGAACCCGGCGAGGTCACGGGCGGCCCGCACGGGGTCGGCCAGGGATTGCGGGGTCACCGTCTCACCGGGCAGCCAGCGGTAGACCGTCCACGGGTACGGGTACTCCTCCCCCGGTTCTCCCTGGGCGACGGGCTTCGGGACGGGCAGCGGCAGCCGCGGGGCGAGCCGGGGCAACCAGCGCTGCTCCCGGGCGACCTGGCCGGCCCAGTGGGCATAGCGTGGCAGCCGAACGGCGAGTTCGTCGCCGAGGCGGAACGTCGCGTTGTCCATACCGGAGCGCGGCACCGGCCGGACGGGCAGCCCGGCCCACCGCGGGAACTGGGCCGCGAGCAGCCGACGGACGAGAGAGGCATCGATCGACACGCCTGCCATCACAGCGAGTCGGCCCACCGCGTGTCCACGGATTTGTCACCGCCGACCGCCGGCCCACCGGCGCCAGGCCCTCCCTTCCGAGAGCGGGCCGCCGGCTCCCGGCTCCCCCGGACCGCGGAGCGGGAGCACACCAGGGCGCCTCGACCGATCGCACGCGGGCCCGCTCGGCCGGTGGGGAAACGGTCTCCATGACGACCGGTGTGCTGGGCAGCGGCAGCGCGTCGCCGGCGCCCCCGCGCCACCGGTCGACGACCGCCACGGACACACCCGTGGCGAGGCCCCGGCCGGGGGCCCGGTACGGAACACGGCAAGCCCTGCCGGCGCGACCCGCCTGTGGCCGCGCCGAGGGCGGGCAGGGCGGCGTCGCCGATCGTGGCCCGGGGACGTACCCCACCCCACGGGGCCCGCCCGGCGCCGGCGATCCCCCGGGTACTACTCGGGATCCCCGGCCACGCGTGCGTGCAGGTGCTGGTCGTGCCAGCCGTCGGTGTGCAGCAGGGCGCTGCGCTGGGTGCCCTCGAAGGTGAAGCCGGCCTTCTCGGCCACCCGGCAGGACGCGGGGTTGGCCGTCGAGTGGCACAGACGCAGCCGGTGCAGGCCCAGGTCGGCCAGGGCCCAGCGGGCGAGCCGCCGGGTCGCCGCGACGGCGAGGCCGCCGCCGCGTGCCGCGGGCAGCAGCCAGTAGACGAGTTCGGCGCTGCCGCCCGCCAGGTCGACGTCGTTCAGCCCGATGAGTCCGACGGCCGGGCCGTCCGGCCGCGCGAGGGCCCACACGGCGCCGGTCTCGGACCGCCACCGCTCGTGCATGCGGGCGATCCGGGTGCGGGCGTCCGCGCGGTCGGCCACGGTGAACAGGTTCCACCGCCGGATCGCGGGATCCTGTCCGGCGGCGACCAGCGCGTCGGCGTCCTCGGGCCCCCAGGGCCGCAGCCGCCGGCCGCCCGGCAGGTCGAGGACGGGCTGGGCGCGGTCGGCCATGCGGCCTGCGGGTACGACGGGGGGTATGCCGGCGCTGGAGATCATCCCGGCATCCTCGCACGGCCGGCCGTCAGGACCCTTTGCCCGCACGGGACGCCCTGGGACCTGTCCGACTCCCGTCTGCCGCGCGACGCCCTGCACGCACTGTCGCCGCACCTGACGCCGCGCGGTTGCCCTTCGGGCGACGACGCGCACGGCGGACAGGCGCTAGCGCTGCGGCAGGCGGTGCAGGGTGACGTCCGTCAGCGTGCCGTCGGTGGCCGTCGCCGTCAGGTAGGTGCAGTGGGGCTGGCGGCGGCGGTCGGTCGGGGAGCCGGGGTTGAGCAGGCGCAGGCCGCCGGGGGCGGTGGTGTCCCAGGGGATGTGGCTGTGTCCGAAGACGAGCACGTCCAGGTCCGGGAAGCGGGCGGCGCAGCGGGCCTCGCGGCCCTGGGCGGGGCCGGTCTCGTGGACGACGCCGAAGCGCAGGCCGCCCAGTTCGGCATAGGCCACCTCGGGGAGCCGGGCGCGCAGTTCGGGGCCGTCGTTGTTGCCGTACACGCCGATCAGCCGGCGGCTGCGGCTCTCCAGCAGGTCGAGGGTGGCGGTGTCGACCCAGTCCCCGGCGTGGATCACGACGTCCGCGCGCGGGAGTTCGGCGAGCAGCTGCTCCGGGAGCCGCTTGGCCCGCTTCGGCAGGTGCGTGTCGGAGATGAGCAGGAGGCGCACGCCGTCAGCCTATGCGGCGCGCGGTGATGCGGCGCAGGCCGCGTACGGTGCCCAGCAGGGCGGCGCCCGCGCCGAGGGCGGTGGCCGCGGGGTGCCGGACCAGGGTCTCCTGCCAGGAGCGGGCGTGCGCGCTGTCGTCGAAGGCGCCGTGGGCGCCCTGGTCGTCGGCGGGTTCCCGGTCGGCCGGGGCGAAGAGGTTGTCCAGGCCGGCGGGCGGGACGCGGTCGGTCTGCTGGGAGTCGTAGCCGGTGCGGGCCAGGTAGCGGTCGAGCAGCGCCGGGGCGAGCCGGTTGGCCCAGATGGTGGCGACGGTGGACGCGCCGACGTAGTACTGCTTGCGGCGCGGATGGTCGGCGGCGTACAGCACGCCGCGCGCCGCGACCTCGGGCTGGTAGATCGGCGGGACCGGCATGGGGTGGCGGGGGAGCCGGGAGCGGACCCACTCGAACTGGGGGGTGTTGACGGCGGGCATCTGGGCGACGGTGAGGTGTACGTTGCTGCCCCGGTGCAGCAGTTCCGTGCGCACGGAGGAGGTGAAGCCGTTGATGGCGTGCTTGGCTCCGCAGTACGCCGACTGCAGGGGGATCGACCGTTCCCCGAGCGCCGAGCCGACCTGCACGACGGTGCCCCGGTCGCGGGGCAGCATGCGCTTGAGGGCGGAGCGGGTGCCGTTGACGAAGCCGAGGTAGGTGACGTCGGTGACCCGCTGGAACTCCTCCGCGGTGATCTCCTCGAAGGGCGCGAACACGGTGGCGAACGCGCAGTTGATCCATACGTCGATGGGGCCGAACGTCTTTTCCGCGGCCTCGGCGGCGGCCTCCAGCTGCGCCGGGTCGGCCGCGTCGGCCACCTGCACCAGGGGCCGTCCGCCGAGCGCCGCGACCTCGTCGGCCGCGGCTTCCAGGCCGCCCTCGCCGCGCGCGATCAGGACGACGTCGGCGCCGCGCCGGGCGTACAGCCGTGCGGTGGCGCGGCCGATGCCGGCGCTGGCGCCGGTGATGACGACGGTGGGGGGCATGGTCCTCTCCTCGTGGGTCCCTGGTGTCTTGCGTACGTGGTGCCGGTCACTCCACCCGGTAGGGGGCCGCCCGTTCCTCGGCGAGGGTCAGGCCGAGGCCGGGTGCCCCGTCGGCGCCCGGTGCGATGCTGCCGCCGCCGGGGTCGAGGACGCCGTCGAACAGGAGTCGTTCGATGCGGACGTGGTCGTGGAACCACTCCAGATGGCGCAGGTTGGGCACGGCGGCGGCCACGTGGGCGTGGGCGTGCGGCGCGCAGTGCCCGGAGACGTCGATGCCGCGCGCCTGGGCGAGCGCGGCGGCGCGCAGCCAGACGGTGATGCCGCCGCACCGGGTGACGTCGGCCTGGAGGCAGTCGACGGCTCCGGCGGCCAGCATGTGCTCGAAGTACGGGAGGGTGTAGCCGTATTCGCCGGCGGCGACGTCGACCGTGGTCCGGCGGCGGATGTCCGCGAGGGTGGCCGGGTGGTCGGAGGAGACGGGCTCCTCGAACCAGGTGACGCCGTGGTCGGCGAGCGGGTCGGCGAGGCGCAGGGCCTGGCCGGCCGTGTAGCCGCCGTTGGCGTCGACGTACAGCTCGGCGGTGTCGCCGACGGTGGCCCGGGCGCGGGCGACGCGTTCGAGGTCCCGGTCCTCGCGGGTGCCCCGGGACTCCCCGATCTTGATCTTGACGCGGGGGATGCCCTGTTCCTCGGTCCAGCCGCGCAGCTGGCGTTCCTGACGGGCGGTGTCGTAGGTGGTGAAGCCGCCGCTGCCGTAGACGGGGACGTCGTCGCGGGCGGCGCCCAGCAGGTGGACGAGGGGCAGGCCGAGCAGGCGGGCCTTGAGGTCCCACAGGGCGATGTCGACGGCGGAGATCGCCTGGGCGACGACGCCCGGCAGGCCGGCGTTGCGTACGGCCCGGCACATCAGCTCGTGGGCGCGGGGCACGTCGTACGCGGATCGGCCGGTGACGGTGCCGGCGAGCAGCGTGCGGACGACGTGGGCGGTGGCGGCGGGCGCGTAGGTGTAGCCGAGCCCGGTGGTGGTGCCGGCGCGGACGGTGACCAGGACGAGGGTGGTGCTGTCCCAGGCGAGGGTGCCGTCGGCCTCGGGGGCGTCCGTCGGCACGGTGTAGACGGCGGTGTCCACGGACTCGACGGCCGGCTGGTCGCTCATGGTCACCTCCTGAGCTGCCGCAGCCCGGTGAGGGCGCCCACGGTGAGGGCGGCGGCGGACGCGGCGGCCGCCCAGCGGGCCGTGCGGGAGGGTTCGACGGGGCGGTCGGCGAGCCGCTCGGGGTGGTCGGCGGGCAGGGTGCCGTCGAGGGCGAGGGCCAGGGCCTCGGCGAGGTGCAGGGCGCGGCGGCCGGTGCCTCCCTGTTCGATCTGGGTGCGGCAGCTGAAGCCGTCGGCGAGGACCAGGCTGTCCGGGGCGGCCCCGCGGACGGCGGGCAGCACGCCCTGTTCGCCGACAGCCAGGGACACCTCGTGGTGGCCGCGTTCGAAGCCGAAGTTGCCGGCCAGACCGCAGCAGCCCTCGTCGAGCACCTCGGCGTCGAGGTGGGCGCGGCGCATCAGTTCACGGTCGGCGTCGAACCGCATGACGGCGTGCTGGTGGCAGTGGGTCTGCACGGTCGCCTGCCGGGCCAGCCGCGGTGGCCGCCAGTCGTCGGGGGCGTGGTGGACGAGCTGTTCGGCGAGGGTGCGGGTCCGGCCGGCGAGCCGCTGCACGTCCTGGTCGCCGGGCATCAGCTCCGGGGCGTCGGTGCGGAAGACGGCCGTGCAGGAGGGCTCCAGGCCGATGACGGGGGTGCCGGCTTCCAGGTAGGGGCGCAGCACGCCGAGGGTGTGCCGCAGCACCCGTTTCGCGGTGGGGAGCTGGCCGGTGGAGATCCAGGTCAGGCCGCAGCACACCGGCCGGTCGGGGACGGCGACCTGGAAGCCGGCGTCCTCCAGGACGCGGACGGCCGAGATCGCGACGGAGGGGTGGAAGTAGGTGCTGAAGGTGTCGGGCCACAGCAGGACGGTGCGCGGGTCGGCCGGGTCGGGGTCCGGCCGGTCGCGCGCCCGCCACCATTGGAGGAAGGACTCCTCGGCGAACAGGGGGGCCGGGCGCGCCGCGTCGACACCGGCCAGCCGCTTGCCCGCGCGGCCCAGCCCGGGCGCGTGCAGCGCGGAGTTGACCAGGGCGGGGGCGAGGCGGGACAGCCGCGCCCAGAGCGGGAGCCAGCCGAGGGAGTAGTGCGCGGCGGGGCGGAGGCGGCGCGCGTAGTGGTGGGAGAGGAACTCCGCTTTGAGGGTGGCCATGTCGACACCGGTGGGGCAGTCGGACTTGCAGCCCTTGCAGGCCAGGCAGAGGTCGAGGGCGTCGTGGACGGCGGTGGAGCGCCAGCCGTCCCCGATCGCGGAGTCGGCGTGTCCGTCGAGCATCTCGAACAGCAGCCGGGCCCGGCCGCGCGTGGAGTGTTCCTCCTCCTTGGTGGCCCGGTACGAGGGGCACATGACGCCGCCGGAGTGGCTGCGGCAGTTGCCGATGCCGACGCAGCGCATCACCGCGCGGTTGAAGGAGTGGTCGTCCTCGGGGAAGCCGAAGTGGGTGCGGGGGGTGGCGGGCCGCCAGGCCGGGCCGAGCCGCAGCTGTCCGTCGACCGGGTTCGGGTGGACGATCTTGCCGGGGTTCATCCGGTTGCCGGGGTCGAACAGCGCCTTCAGCTCGCCGAACGCGGTGACGAGCCGTTCGCCGAACATCCGGGTGAGCAGTTCGCCCCGGGACTGGCCGTCGCCGTGCTCGCCGGAGAGGGAGCCGCCGTAGGAGGCGACGAGGTCCGCGGCGCGTTCCAGGAAGCGGCGGAAGTCGGCCACGCCCTCGGCGGTCGTCAGCCCGAAGGGGATGCGGGTGTGGACGCAGCCCTGCCCGAAGTGGCCGTACAGGGACGGGTGGCCGTAGTCGAACTCGGCGAACAGGTCCTTCAGGTCGCGCAGGTAGTCGCCGAGCCGTTCGGGCGGTACGGCGGAGTCCTCCCAGCCCTCCCAGGTCTCCCGGTCGTCCGGCGGGCGTGCGGTGACGCCGAGGCCGGCCTCGCGGGCCCTGAGCATCTTCTGCTCGCGGGCGGGGTTGTCGGAGAAGGCGACGTCCGCGTCCTTCTCGGTGCGTCCGAGGGCCCGCAGCAGCGCGTGCGCCTGTTCGTCGACGTCCTCCTGGCTGTCGCCGCTGTACTGCACCATCAGCCAGCTGTCGCCCTCGGGCAGGACGGCGAGCGAGTCGAGGTAGGCGCCCTCCTCGCGCATCAGCTGGGCCATCCGGTCGTCCAGGGCCTCCAGTTGGGTGGGGTTGCAGTGCTCCAGCAGGCGGGGCACGTCGTCGGCGGCGGCGCAGATGTCGTCGTAGCCGAGGACGAGCAGCGACTGGTACGCGGGCACGGGCACGAGGTCGAGTTCGGCGCGCAGGACGGTGACCAGGGTGCCCTCGCTGCCGACGAGCGCCTTGGCCAGGTCGAAGCCGTTCTCGGGCAGCAGGGAGTCCAGGTTGTAGCCGGAGACCCGGCGGGGGATCTTGGGGTAGCCGCGGCGGATGTCGGCCAGGTACTCGGTGGCGATGCGGTCGAGGCCGGCGTAGATCTCGGCGAGCCGGCCGCCCCCGGCGATGATCCGGGCGCGTTCGTCGGGCGGGGTGGGGCCGACCCAGGCGCGCTGCCCGTCGTAGGTGAGGATCTCCAGGCGGCGGACGTTGTCGACGGTCTTGCCGTAGGCCTGGGCGGAGGCGCCGCAGGAGTTGTTGCCGATCATGCCGCCGAGCGCGCAGTGGCTGTGGGTGGACGGCTTCGGGCCGAACTGGAGCCGGTGGCGGGCGAGCCGCCGGTTGAGTTCGTCCAGGACGATGCCGGGCTCCACCACGCAGGTGCGCCGTTCGGGGTCGACGGAGAGCACGCCGGTGCAGTACTTGGTCCAGTCGATCACCACGGCGGTGTTGGTGGACTGTCCGGCCAGGCTGGTGCCGCCGCCCCGGGAGAGGACGGGGGCGGCGAAGCGTGAGCACACCGACACCGCGCGGGCGCCCGCCTCCACGGTGCGGGGGACGACGACGCCCAGGGGGACCTGCCGGTAGTTCGAACCGTCCGTGGCGTAGGCGCCGCGGCTGCCCGCGTCGAAGCGGACTTCGCCGTCCACCTCGGCGCTCAGGGCCGCCTCCAGGCCGGACCTGTCCGGAGGGGTCATCTGCGCTCCTTGGGTCGTCCGTGGGTGCACCGACGTGCTGCGTCGTCCGAGCCCGGCGAGTACCCGGCAAATAGACAGCCAAAACTGAACAGTCTGCCCTGGACAGTCCTTCCTGTCGGTCCTAGCCTGGCGGCATGGCCGACATCTCCGACTCCGCCGCCCGCGCCGCCCGCGATCTGCGCGTGGTGTTCAGCAGGCTGCGGCGCCGTATCCGGGAGGTGGCGCAGGACGCCGACCTCAGCCCCTCGCAGGAGTCGGCGCTCACCCTGGTCGGCAAGCACGGCGCGGCCACGGCCAGCGCGCTCGCCGCCGCCGAGGGGGTGCGCCCGCAGTCCATGGCCACCACGCTGGCCGCGCTGGAGGGGCACGGGCTGATCCGCCGGGCCCCCGACCCCGACGACGGCCGCCGCCAGCTGGTCACCCTGACCGACACCGGCCGGGCCCGGATCGAGGGCAACCGGCAGGTGCGCGAGGAGTGGCTGGCCCGCGCCTTCCAGGACCGCTACACCGAGCAGGAGCGGCAGACGGTGCTCGCGGCGCTGGAGCTGATGGAACGGCTGTCCCGGCCGTGACACCGAGACTCACCGCACGCACCGGCAGGACCGGCCGCTCCCCCGCCGCGTTCGACCGGGACTCGATCCGCCGATGGTCCACGGGCCGTCCCTGAGCCCGGTCGTCCCCCGCACCGGGCCGGGCTTCCACGCCTCGGCCCTCCTCGTGCCCGCCGGCTCCGCGCCGCCGCCGGCCCTGCCCCGCCCGGCCGCTTCCCCGGCCGGCTGTGACCCGACCCCCTGAAAGGCCCGACCGACCCATGTCGCTCACCACGCTCGACCCCCGCACCGCCCTCGTCGCCGTCGACCTGCAAAGCGGCATCGTGGCCATGCCCACCCAGCCGTACCCGGGCACCGAGGTGGTCTCCCGCACGGCGGCGCTCGCCGACGCCTTCCGCTCCCACGGGCTGCCCGTGGTCCTGGTCCGGGTGTCCTTCGCGCCCGACGGGGCGGACGCCGTCCCCGGCCGCACCGAGCGCGGGCCGCGCGGGCTCGCCTTCCCGGAGGGCTGGGACGTCCTCGTCGACGAGCTGTCCGGGCACGCCGGTGACATCCGGGTCACCAAGCACAACTGGAGCGCCTTCCACGGCACCGACCTGGACGTGCAGCTGCGCCGCCGGGGCGTCACGCAGATCGTGCTGGCCGGGATCGCCACCAGCATCGGCGTCGAGTCCACCGCCCGGGACGCCTACGCGCACGGTTACCACGTCACCCTCGCCACCGACGCCATGGCGGACGCCGACGGCGCGGCGCACGCGAACAGCGTCGAGCGGATCTTCCCCCGGCTCGGCGAGACCGGCACCACCACGGAGGTCCTGGAGCTGCTCGCCGGGACCCGCGCCTGACCACCCGGCCGCCCGGCCGCGACGGCGGCCTTCAGTCCTCGCCGCGCACGATGTTGTCCTCCGGGCCCGGCCCCTCCTGCCGCGCCGAGGTGCGGTCCAGGACGGCGGGCACGCAGGTGCGCACTCCCCGGTTCCGCCGGCGGTGGGCGGCGGCCCAGCCCGTCTCCGCGTGAGGTACGGCCGGTTTCTCGCTGGCATGCGCGGTCACGTCGTTCATCTTCCTTCTGCGTCCCGCCCGTGCGGGATCCGTCGCCGGGCCCGCCGGGCCCGGGGCTGCGTTCTGTGCCTGGACGGGTCCCCGGGCCGCGCCTCCCGCAAACGGGGTCGCGGCCCGGGGCGGTTCAGGTCAGGTCCGGCCGCCACCCCCACCGCCGAAGGATCCGCTGGAGCCGGGCGACCAGCGGGGCCGGCGCTGGTCGTCGGCGCGTTTGGAGCCGACGTTGCCGAGCTGGTGCGGGGTGAGGCGCTCGCTCTCGTCGGCGGCCCGGGGCACCTCGTCGGGCTCGCGGACCTCGCGGGTCTCGTGGACCGGCCCGGACGGCGGCACCCTCGGCTGTTCGTCCGGCCGCGGCGGCGCCGGTTCCCGCTCCCGCACCTTGGCGCCCATCCGGAAGGCCCAGATCAGTCCCGCGACGCAGGCCACACCGGCGATCAGGATGAGGACGTATCCGAAGACCTGCGCTCCGGCGGCCGCTTCGTTCGTGGCAATGTTCATGGCCGTCGGGTACCCGCCCTGGCGGCGGCTACGACCGGATGTGCGCAGGGCGTGGCGCGACCCGGCCTCCGGTCACCGCGAGTAACCTCGCCCGAGATGACCGATCTGCCTCAGGTGCCGGAAACGTTCGAGATCACGGCGCGCTACTCGGCCCCCGCTCCGCGCCCCGGGCGCGCGCTGCTGCGCTGGGCCACCACGACCGACCACAAGGTGATCGGCCGCCTCTACATGGTCACGGCGTTCTGCTTCTTCCTGCTGGCCGGGCTGCTCGCGCTGGCCATGCGCGCCGAACTGGCGCACCCCGGTCTGCAGTTCCTGAACAAACAGGGCTACAACGAGTTCGTCACGATCCACGGCACCGTCATGATGCTGCTGTTCGCCACGCCCATGTTCGCCGGGTTCGCCAACGCCGTCATGCCGCTCCAGATCGGCGCCCCCGACCTGGCCTTCCCGCGGCTGAACGCGCTGTCGTACTGGATGTACCTGTTCGGCGGCCTGATCGTGGTGTCCGGATTCGTGGTGCCGGGCGGATCGGCGGCGTTCGGCTGGTTCGCCTACGCCCCGCTCAACAGCGCCTACTTCTCCCCCGGCGCGGGCGGTGACCTGTGGGCGATGGGGCTGGTGGTCTCGGGCGTGTCCACGACGCTGACCGCGGTGAACTTCATCGCCACGATCATGTGCCTGCGCGCGCCCGGCATGACCATGTTCCGGATGCCCATGTTCACCTGGAACGTGCTGTTCACCTCGATCCTGATCCTGCCCGCGTTCCCGGTGCTGACGGCGGCCCTGCTGGCGCTGGAGGCCGACCGGAAGTTCGGGGCGCACATCTTCGACGCGGCGAACGGGGGCGCGCTGCTGTGGCAGCACCTGTTCTGGTTCTTCGGGCATCCCGAGGTGTACATCGTGGCGCTGCCGTTCTTCGGGATCGTCTCGGAGATCATCCCGGTCTTCGCCCGTAAACCGCTGTTCGGTTATGTGCCGATGATCGGGGCGACGATCTCGATCACCATGCTGTCGGCGGTGGTGTGGGCTCACCACATGTTCGCCACCGGGGCGGTGCTGCTGCCGTTCTTCTCGATCATGTCGTTCCTGATCGCGGTGCCGACGGGCATCAAGTTCTTCGCCTGGATCGGGACGATGGTGCACGGGTCGGTGTCGTTCGAGACCCCGATGCTGTGGTCCCTGGGGTTCCTGGTGTCCTTCCTGCTCGGCGGGCTCAGCGGCGTGCTGATCGCCTCCCCGCCGCTCGACTTCCACCTGACCGACACGTACTTCATCGTGGCCCACCTGCACTACGTCCTGTTCGGCACGGTGGTGTTCGCGATGTTCGCCGGCTTCTACTTCTGGTGGCCGAAGTTCACCGGGACGATGCTGGACGAACGGCTCGGCAAGGTGCACTTCTGGCTGCTGTTCCCCGGGTTCCAGCTGACCTTCCTGGTGCAGCACTGGCTCGGCGAGGAGGGGATGCCCCGCCGGTACGCCGACTACCTGCCCGTGGACGGCTTCACCGTGCTCAACACGCTGTCGACGGCGGGCGCGTTCCTGCTGGGCGTGTCCACGCTGCCGTTCCTGTACAACGTCTGGCGCACCGCAGCCCGGGGCGAGAAGGTCGCCCTCGACGACCCCTGGGGGTGGGGGCGCGGCCTGGAGTGGGCTACGTCCTGCCCGCCGCCCCGGCACAACTTCGTCGCGCTGCCCCGCGTCCGGTCGGAGTCGCCCGCGTTCGACCTGCACCATCCCGAGGTCGAGCAGCCGGCCGGAGAGGAGCGGGTCCGGTGAAGGCGGAGGCGTTGCTCTTCGGTGGCGTGGCCCTGTTCTTCGGTGGCTGTGCCGTCCTGTACGGGCTGTGGTCGCGGGAGGAGACGGGCACGACCGCGCTGGTCGTCGCGTGCGCGATGGCCGCGCTGGTCGCCTTCTTCTGCCTCGTCCAGTACCGGCGCCGGGGCCCGCGCGCCCAGGACCGCACCGCGGCAGAGGTCGCGGACGGGGCCGGTCCGGTGGCGTTCTTCCCGGACGAGAGCCCGTGGCCGATCGTCACCGCGCTCGGCTTCGCGGTGTCCGCCGTCGGCGTCGTCCACGGGCTGTGGCTGTTCCTCATCGGTCTCGGCGTTCTGGCGCGCGGCGTGTGCGGATTGGTGTTCCAGTACGCGCGCCGGTGAGCGGCCTGTGGGGAGCGCCGGGCCGGAACGTCTCCACGGGCTCGGTGCCGCTCTCGTAGCCCCCGGTGACGGTCTGCCGGATGTCCCCGGTGGGCACGCCCTCGGCGAGGCGCTCCCGCTCGGCCGCCGTCAGGGCGCGGCACACCCACCGGGTGACCAGGAACGCCAGGACGGGCGCCACCACGAGAGCGATACGCAGCACCCATGTCAGGGCGTCGACGGAGATGCGGAAGGCGTAGGCGATGATGTCGTTGCCGCCCGCCACCAGCAGGACGCCGTAGAACACGGTGCCCGCCACGCCGAGCCCGGTGCGCACGGGCCGCTCGCGCGGCCGGTCGCACAGGTGCTGCTCGCGCAGCCGCTCCCCCGTCAGCCGCTGCTCGACGAACGGGTAGGCGTAGAGCACGGCGAACAGCAGGCCGGGCAGGACGACGGCGGGCAGCAGCACGTTCCACATGACGGTGTGCCCGGCGATGTTCGTCTCCCAGGGCGGTACGAGCCGCAGCGCGCCCTCCAGGAATCCGACGTACCAGTCGGGCTGGGAGCCGGTGGAGACCAGGTCCGCGCGGTAGGGGCCGTACATCCACACCGGGTTGACCTGGGCGACGCCGGACAGCAGCACCAGCACGCCGAAGACGGCCAGGGACAGGCCGGTGGAGGTGGCGGTGAACTGCGGGATGAGGGGCTTGCCCCGGACGTTGCGGTTGCTGCGGCCCGGTCCCCGCCACTGGGTGTGCTTGAGGTGGAAGACCAGGACCAGATGCACGGTCACCAGGGCGATGAGGGCGCCGGGGAGCAGCAGGACGTGCAGCGGGTACAGGCGGGTGATGATGTCCTCGCCCGGGAACTCGCCGCCGAAGGCGAAGAAGGCCACGTACGTGCCCACCACCGGGATCGACATCATGATGCCCTGCGCGATGCGCAGCCCGGTGCCGGAGAGCAGGTCGTCGGGGAGCGAGTAGCCGGCGAAGCCCTCGGCGAGCGAGAGCACGAACAGGGTCAGGCCGATGACCCAGTTCAGCTCCCGGGGCCGGCGGAAGGCGCCGGTGAAGAAGATCCGCAGCAGGTGCAGGCCGATCGCGGCGACGAAGACGAGCGCGGCCCAGTGGTGGGTCTGCCGCATCAGCAGCCCGCCGCGCACGTCGAAGCTGATGCGCAGGGTGGAGTCGAACGCGGCCGACATGCGCACTCCGCGCAGCGGCGCGTAGGAGCCCGCGTAGACGACCTCGCGCATCTCCGGCTCGAAGAAGAACGTCAGCCACACGCCGGTCAGGAGCAGCACGAGCAGGCTGTAGAGGGCGAGTTCGCCGAGGAAGAAGGACCAGTGGTGGGGGAACGCCTTGCGCAGCAGGGCACCGCCCGCCACGACGGGCAGCCGCGCGTCGGCCGCGTCCGCGAGCCGCTCGGCGCGGCGGCCGGCTCGGCTCATGTGTCCTCCGTCGCGGCGGCCCGCGCCACCTCGGCCTCCACCTCGGCCCGCGGCCGGCCCGTCTCCCGGGCGTACTCGCTCACCGCCGTCTGCGCATCGCGGGCCAGGTCGCGCCAGGCGCGCAGCGCGGTCTCGTAGGTGCCCGACTGGGCCCCCGTCATCCGCCGGTCGGCCGGCGGGCCGTAGGCGTCGCGGAGTTCCTCGACCGTGGTGCGGGCCGCTTCGGCCGCGCGCTGCTTCTGCACCAGTTCTTCGAAGGTGTGTGCCACACCAACCGACCCTAGGCACGGGTGCCGCAGCGCGCCTCCCCAAGCTGCCTGAATGGCTCTCACGGGTACCCGAGTGGCGGGTCCGCCCCTGGTTCAGCCGTCGGGTACGAGGTCCGCCCAGACCTGTTTGCCGCCGCTGACCGGGACCGTCCCCCACGCCGCCGACACGGCCTCCACCAGCAGGATGCCCCGGCCTCCGGTGGCCTCCCAGCCGATGCTGGTGGGCTTCACGGGGCTGCGCGGGGAGGAGTCGGCGACGGCCAGCCGCAGCCGGTGGTTGACCAGGCTGAGGTCGAGCCGGACCTGGCCGCCGGTGTGCACCAGGGCGTTGGTGACGAGTTCGGAGACGACCAGCAGGGCCGCGTCGAGCGTGTCCGGGGACACGCCCCAGGCACGCAGGGTGCGCCGGGTGAAGCGGCGGGCGTGCCGGACCGCCTCCGGCACCCGCCACACCGTCCAGCTCTCCCGCAGCGGCCGTACGGCCATGCCGTCGTAGCGCATCAGCAGCAGCGCCACGTCGTCGCCGCGGTGGGCGCCGGTGAGCAGGGCGTCGGCGACCAGGCCGAGGTGGGCGGGGTCGGCGGCGGCCAGTTCGCGGGCGAGGCGGTCCATGCCGGCGTCGAGGTCGGCGCCGGGGGACTCCACCAGGCCGTCGGTGGTCAGCGCGAGCACGGTGCCGGGCTGGAGGCGGAGCGGGGTCATCGGGAACTCGGCCTGGGCGAGCACGCCGAGCGGCGGGCCGCCCTCGGCGCGCACGATCTCGGCGGTGCCGTCGGGGTGCCGCAGCACCGGCTGCAGATGCCCGGCGCGGACGCACCAGGCGGTGCCCTCCTCCATGTCGACGTCGACGTAGCCGCAGGTGGCGAAGAGGTCGGTCTCCATGTCCAGCAGCAGCCGGTTGGCGAGCGCGACGACCACGTCCGGGGCGTGGCCCTCGGCGGCGTAGGCGCGCAGTGCGGTGCGCATCTGGCCCATGAGGGTGGCGGCGCCCGCGTTGTGTCCCTGGACGTCGCCGATGACCAGGGCGACGTGGTTGTCGGCGAGCGGGATCACGTCGTACCAGTCGCCGCCGACCTCCAGGCCCGCGGTGGTGGGCAGATAGCGGGCGACGGCGACCGCGCCGGGCAGCCGGGGCAGCCGGCGGGGCAGCAGGGTGCGCTGGAGCATGCCGACGAGTTCGTGCTCGGCGTCGAAGGCGTGGGCGCGCAGCAGGGCCTGGCCGGCCAGGCCGGCGCAGGCGGTGAGCAGGGCGCGCTCGTCGGCGGCGAACTCGTGCGGGCGGTCCCAGCCGATCAGGCAGGCGCCGGCCATCCGGCTGCCGGCGGGCAGCGGCAGGACGGCCAGGCCGCCCGGTCCGACCTCGGCGAGGGCGGGCTCCAGCGGGCTGCCGGCCGGCCAGATCCGGGCGCGGCCCTCGCGCAGCGCGGCGGCCAGGGTGGGCATGGCGCGCACCGGCGCGTCGGGCCACTCGGTGCGCCACTCGCTGCGCCACACCTCGGGCCAGGCCTCGGGCTCGGGCGGGTCGAGGACGGTGACGACGAGGCGGTCGTTCTCCAGTTCGGCCAGGGCGATCCGGTCCGCCTGCAGCGGTTTGCGCAGGGCGGCGACGACGGCCTGTCCGACGTCCTTGACCGTGCCGGCGGTGGCCAGGGCGGCGGCCAGGCGCTGCACCCGGGCCACGTCGGTGACGTCGGCACGCAGGGTGGAGGCGTCGACGACGGTGCCGACCAGCCGGGCGGGGCGGCCCTCGCCGCCCGGCTGCAGCCGGCCGCGCAGCCGCAGCCACTTGGGCGGGCCGCCGGGCTGCCGGATGCGGAACTCCAGCTCCCGGTCGCCGATGGACATGTGGTCGGCCTCGACCACGGACATCAGCGCGGGCAGGTCCTCGGGCACCGCGCGGCCGAGCAGGGTCTCCACGCGGCCGTCGAAGCCGTCCCGGTCGATCCCGAACAGCCGCAGGATGGCCTCGCCGACCTCGACCCGGCCGGTGTCCATGGCCAGGCTGAAGGCGTCCGCGGGCAGCTCGCCGGTGTCTCCGACGGCGGCCGGGGCGGGGACGGCGACCGCGCGGGCGATCAGCTCCAGGCAGGTCCGCTCGTCGGTGCCGAAGCCGCCGGGGTGCTCGCCGACCGCCAGCAGGCAGTCGGCCCCGGCGGCTTCGGCACCGACGAGCGG
>NZ_MUMF01000301.1 GCF_002155905.1 Streptomyces tricolor
ACGGGAAACCCGCCCGTCCCCCGGCCGGCCGAGCGGCGGCCCCTACGGGTTCTCCCAGGCCGCCGGTTCCGCCGCCAGCGCTCGGACCGGTTCGGGGAGGGCGTCCGCCGCGAGGTCGGCGAGGGTGACGCCCTCCAGGACGCGGCGGACGCCCGCGCGCAGCGCGATCCACAGGGGCAGCAGGGGCCGGGCCGTGCCGGTGCAGGCGAGGCCCGTGGGGCGTTCGCCGCGCACCGACACGATGGGGCCGTCGACCGCCCGGATGACGTCGGCCACGGTGACCGAGGCCGCGTCCCGGGCCAGCCGGTAGCCGCCGCCTCCGCCGCGCCGGCTGTCGACGATCCCGGCCCGGCGCAGGTCGCCGAGGATCCCTTCGAGGAACTTGTGCGGGATGGCCTGTACGGCGGCGATTTCCTCTGCCTTCACCGGGCCGTTACCCTGCCGTACGGCCAGCTCCAGTACCGCCCGTACCGCGTAATCCGCCCGCGCCGAGATCCTCATGGGTCCATGGTGGGGCGTACCGGCAGCGACAATGGCCGGACCGCGCCCCCGTAAGACCGCCCGGGAGGATCCACCTTGGCGCTCAGCAGACGTACCTTCAGTGCCCTGGCCGGCTCGGCCGCGCTCGGGCTCGCCCTGGGCGGCAGCGGCGGCCCCGGCGCGCCCTCGGCGTACGCGGGCGGCAGCGCGCCGACCGGTCCGGCGCCGCTGCCGCCGAGCGCCGACGGCCGGCGGCACACCATCGGGTACGACCGCTACTCGCTGCTCGTGGACGGGCGGCGGCTGGTGGTGTGGTCCGGCGAGATGCACCCGTTCCGGCTGCCGAGCCCGTCGCTGTGGCGGGACGTGCTGCAGAAGATGCGGGCGCACGGGTACAACGCCGTCAGCATCTACGTGGCCTGGAACTACCACTCCCCCGCCCCGGGCCGGTACGACTTCAGCGGCGTCCGCGACCTCGACCTGTTCCTGCGCATGGCCGCCGAGACCGGGCTGTACGTCATCCTGCGGCCCGGCCCGTACATCAACGCCGAGGTCGACGGGGGCGGCTTCCCCGGGTGGCTGACGGCGACCGAGGGCACGGCCCGGACCGACGACCCCACCTACCTCGCGTACGTCGACGAGTGGCTGACCCAGGTGAACCGGATCGCCCGCCGGCACCTGTTCACGCAGGGCACCGGCACGATCCTGCTGTACCAGATCGAGAACGAGTACGACGCCCACGTGGCGGAGGCCACCGGGCGCACCTACATGTCCCATCTGTACCGGAAGGTGCGCGCCGACGGGATCGACGTCCCGCTGTTCCACAACGACAAGGGACGCAACGGGTACTGGGTCCCGGGGTCGTTCGACACCGGCGGGGAGAAGGGCGGCTGGCTGTACGGCTTCGACGGGTACCCGTCGCCGTCCCAGACCCCGCCGGACTGGGGGCACTACGGCCCCGGCGGGCCGAAGGGCGGGGCCACGGCGTCGCCGGCCACGCCCGGGTTCGTGCCCGAGTTCGGGGGCGGCTGGTTCGACCCGTGGGGCGGGGCATGGTTCGACGGCAAGGGGTACGCCGAGTCGCGGCGCACCCGGGACGCCGCGTACGAGCGCCGGTTCTACCTGACCAACCTCGCCAACGGGCTCACCCTGCACAACGTGTACATGACCTTCGGGGGCACGTCGTGGGGGTGGCTGCCGGCCCCGGTCGTCTACACGTCGTACGACTACGGCGCCGCGATCGACGAGGCGCGCAACGTCACGGACAAGATCGCGCCGATGCACCAGCTGGGGCACCTGTTCCAGCGCGTGCCCGACTTCGCCAAGCTGGACCGGGCGGCGGACGTGACCGCCGAGGGGCTGAAGGTCTACCACCTGACCAACCCGGACACCGGCAGCCATGTGTACATCGCCCGCAACGACGGCACGGACCCGGTCACCACCGACCTGCCGACCGACGCCGGCACGCTGCCCCTCACCGTGCCCGGCAAGGACGCCAAGCTGCTCACCACCGGGCTGCCGCTGGGCAAGCGGACCCTGAAGTACTGCACCGCCGCGCCCATGGCCTGTGTGACGGCGGGCCGGCAGGACATCGCCGTGTTCGCGGGCCGGCGCGGTGAGATGGCCGAGCTGGTGCTGAAGTGCCCGGCCGAGCCGTATGTGCAGCGGCTGGACCCGGAGGCCGGGTGGGTCTACGACCGGGGCGAACTCCATGTGAACGCTCCGCTCGGGGAGGGCGGGCTGACCCGGGTGCTGGTGCAGAAGGGCGAGACCGACACCCCGCTGCTGCTGCTCTTCGCCGACGACGCGACCGCCGTCCGGATCTTCCCGTACGACACCCCGTCCGGGACCCTGCTGGTCTACGGCCCGGCGCTGCTGCGGCACGTGGAGCTGCGCGGCTCCGAGGTCCGTCTGACCGGTGACATCACCGAGCGGACCAGCGTGGAGGTGTGGGGCCCGCGCGGGATCGACACCCTGGTGTGGAACGGGCGGAAGCTGCCCACCCGGGTCACCCTCTCCGGCAGTCTGATGACCACCGGGATGCTGCCGGACACGCCGGAGGTGCGGCTGCCCGAGCTGGGCGGCTGGCGGATGCGGACGGAGAACCCGGAGGCGGGCCCGAGCTTCGACGACTCCTCCTGGCAGCTCGCCGACCGGACCACGTCGCACAGCACCACGGCCGTCCCGGAGGGGCAGCCGGTCCTCTTCGCCGACGACTACGGCTTCCACTACGGGGACGTCTGGTACCGGGGCGCCCTCACCGACACGACCGGCGTCGAGGAGGTCTCCCTCGCCTACAGCACCGGCACGCAGGGCCTGCTGATGGCCTGGCTGGACGGCGAACCGCTGGGCACCCACCGGATGCCGGTGCCGGACAAGAATGTGACGATCCGCAAGGGCACATGGGCACAGACGGCGGTCTTCCCGGTGCGCGAGCGGCTGCGCTCCCCCGGCCGGCACGTGCTGTCGGTCCTGGTCCGGCGCATGCAGCACGACCAGGACGGCAAGGCGCTCGACACGCACAAGGCGGCCCGGGGGCTGACGGCGGTCACCTTCAAGGGCGCCTCGCCGAAGGTGCGCTGGCGCATCCAGGGCGCGGGTCCCGCCGACCCGGTGCGCGGGCCGATGAACAACGGCGGCCTGTACGGCGAGCGGGAGGGCTGGCACCTGCCCGGCTTCCGGGACCGGGACTGGGAGCGGGTGACGTTCCCGCGCGCGGCGCGGTACCAGGGCGTGACCTGGTACCGGACCACGTTCCGGCTGTCGGTGCCGGCCGACGTCGACGCGTCGGTCGGCCTGACCCTGGACGACGACCCGTACCGCGCCTACCGCGCCCAGATCTTCCTCAACGGCTGGAACCTGGGGCAGTACATCAACAACGTCGGCCCGCAGCACACCTTCGTCCTGCCGAACGGCATCCTGCGCACCCGGGGCTCCAACACCCTGGCGCTGGCGGTCCTGTCGGAGTTCACCACGCTGTCGGGCCCCGGGTCGGTACGGCTGACGCTGCTCGGCAAGGCGACGGGCGGGGTGCGGGTCACGCCAGTCTGATCACGTTCCAGGACAGCGGCTCCAGTACGGCGGTGAGGGTGCCGTCCGTCAGGGCGGTGCCCTCGACCGGGTGCGGGGTGACGCGGTCGGGGTCGGTGCGGGTGTTGCGGGCGTCGGGGTCGGCGTCCGCGAGCGCGCTGTGCTCGACCACGGTGGTCGGCTCCAGCCCGTTCAGGGCGACTTCGAGGGGCAGCGGCTCGGTGCGGCTGCGGTTGACCGCGAACACGGTGACCGTGCCGTCGTCCGCGCGGACGGCGGTGGCGTGCAGCAGGTCGGTCTCGCCGTACTTCTTCGTCGCGTACGTCGGCGAGTCCACGCGGACGTCCAGCACCCGGCCCCGGCCGTACCGGGAGGCCTGCGCGAACGGGAAGAACGTGGTCTGCCGCCAGGCCGGGCCGCCCGGCTCGGTCATGATCGGGGCGATCACGTTGACGAGCTGGGCGAGGCAGGCCACGGTGACGCGGTCGGCGTGCCGGAGCAGGGCGATGAGGAGCGAGCCGAGGACGACCGCGTCCGTGACGCTGTAGTTGTCCTCCAGCAGGCGGGGGGCCTCCGGCCAGTCGGACGGGGCGATGGTCCGGGCGTGCGCCTCCCACTGCGACAGGTACCAGACGTTCCACTCGTCGAAGGAGAGGTTGATCCTCTTCTTCGACTTCAGCTTCGCGCCCACGTGGTCGGCCGTCGCGACCACGTTCTCGATGAAGGACTCCATGTCGACGGCCGAGGCGAGGAAGGAGTCCACGTCACCGTCGACGGGCTCGTAGTAGGCGTGCAGCGAGATGTAGTCGACCAGCTCGTACGTCTCCTCCAGGACGGTCGCCTCCCACTCGGCGAAGGTGGGCATGGCCTGGCTGGAGGAGCCGCAGGCGACCAGTTCCACGCCAGGGTCCTGCTGGCGCATGGCGCGGGCGGTCTCGGCGGCGAGCCGGCCGTACTCCGTCGCCGTCTTGTGGCCGGTCTGCCAGGGGCCGTCCATCTCGTTGCCGAGGCACCAGAGCCGGATGCCGAAGGGGTCCTTGTCGCCGTGGGCGGCTCGGAGGTCGGACAGGGCGGTGCCGGCGGGGTGGTTGGCGTACTCCTGGAGTTCGAGGGCTTCCGCCACGCCTCGGGTGCCGAGGTTGACGGCCATCATGGGTTCGGCCTGGGGGCCGAGCTTCTTCAGGAACGCGATGTACTCGGAGAGGCCGAAACGGTTGGTCTCCGTCGAGTGCCAGGCCAGGTCCAGGCGCCGGGGGCGGTCGTCCACCGGGCCGACGGAGTCCTCCCACTTGTAGCCGGAGACGAAGTTGCCGCCGGGGTAGCGGATGGCGGTGACGCCGAGTTCGCGGACCAGGTCGAGGACGTCCGTGCGGATGCCGTCGGCGTCGGCCGAGGGGTGGCCGGGCTCGTAGACGCCGGTGTAGACGCAGCGGCCCAGGTGTTCCACGAAGGAGCCGAAGAGGCGCGGGTTCACGTCGCCGATCGTGAAAGCGGGGTCGAGGGTGAAGCGGGCAGTGCTCTTGCTCATGGAATCCTTCCGAGTCACTTGAGAACGGGCCGACCCGCACGCCACCGAAGCTCGTTCAGGCCCAGCTTCGGGGTGCCGTCGTCGTCCGCGTCGTAGTAGTGGTACGCCAGCCACGTCTTGCCGTGGCTGCGGAACGTCGACTCTCCGCCCGTGCCGGCGTAGCGGCCGTGGCCGGCCAGGAGCAGGTCGCCACCGCCCTCCAGCATCGGCTTGCCGGTGCTGTCGACGTAGGGGCCGGTCACCGACGTCGAGCGGCCCACGCGGATCTTGTAGGTGGAGTTCACGCCCGCGCAGCAGGCGTCGTAGGAGGCGAAGAGGTAGTAGTGGCCGCCGTGGTGGAGGATGGCCGGGCCTTCCACCGCGTACGGCGCATCCGGGCGGGTGGCCAGGTGGTGGACCGTGGCGCCGGGGACCGCCTTGCCGGTCCCCGGGTCGAGTTCCACCATGCGGATGCCGGTCCAGTAGGAGCCGAAGGCCAGCCAGACTTTGCCGTCGGCGCGGATCACGGCCGGGTCGATGGCGTTCCAGGTGTCCGTCGTCTCCGAGGCGAACGCCTTGCCGTGGTCGGTCCAGGTGCCGGGCAGGCCGGTGCGGGAGGTGGCGACGCCGATCGCGGAGCGGTTGGTGCCCCAGGAGGAGACGGCGTAGTAGAGCCAGTAGCGGCCGTCGCGGTGGCTGAGGTCGGGGGCCCAGGGGTCGGCGGTGGTGCTGTAGTCGTACCACCAGCCGGGCGGGGTGGCGAAGGCGTTGCCCGCGTCCGACCAGTGGCGCAGGTCGGTGGAGAGCCGGGCGCCGATGACGCCGCCGGTGGAGTAGGCGACGTACTGGCCGCTGCGCAGCCGGTGCACGGTGGGGTCGTGGACGATCTGCTGCCCGGTGAGCGGGAGGGGGTCGGGGTACGCCGCCTCGGCCGAGGCCGTGGCGGGGAGCAGGGCGAGGGCCGCGGCGGCCAGGACGGCGGTGAGTCTGCGCTGCACGGGAACGGTCCCCTGTCACTGGCCGGCCAGACCGGTGTGGGCGACGCCCGCCACGATCTGGCGCTGGAAGAAGACGAAGACGACGATCAGCGGCAGCCCGGCCATGAGGCCGCCGGCCATCAGCTGCGCCCACTGGATGCCGTAGGAGTTCATGACGGTCGCGATGCCGTTCGGCATGGTCATCAGGTCGGGGTTGCTGGTCACCATGTAGGGCCACAGGAAGTTGTTCCACGAGGCGATGAAGGTGAAGATGCCGACCGCGGCGAGGGAGGGGCGGGCGAGCGGGACGACGATGGTGAAGAAGACCCGCCAGCGGCCCGCGCCGTCGATGAAGGCGGCCTCCTCCAGTTCGCGCGGGATGCCCTGGAAGAACTTGTAGAGGATGTAGACCATCGCGGCGGGCGCGCACTGCGGCAGGATCATGCCCCAGTAGGTGTCGACCATGCCCATCTGCTGGACCGTGGTGAACAGGGGCACGCCGAGGACCGCCGGGGAGATCATCAGGCCCGCCATGACGAGGCCCATCAGGACGCCCTTGCCGCGGAACTCGGTGCGGGCGAAGCCGTATCCGGCCAGCGCGCTCACCAGCAGCACGACGGTGGTCACGCAGACCGAGACGACCAGGGAGTTCACGAACCAGTTCGTGATGTTGCCGGTGTCGAAGAGGGCCTTCCACGCCTGGCCGGTCCAGTGCTCCGGCAGCCAGTGCGGCGGTACCTCGACGGCCTCGGTCTCCGACTTGAGGGAGGTGAACAGGCCCCAGGCGAGCGGGGCGAGGAAGACGACGGAGACGGCCGTGCCGAGCAGGGTCAGGACGATCTGGCCGGGGGTCCATGCCGTGCGCGGCCGGGTGGTCGTGCTCATCGGGCGGTCTCCTCACGGTTGCGCAGCAGCCACGTCCGCGCGAGGGCGACGGCCGCGATGATCACGAAGAACATGACGGAGATCGCGGAGGCGTAGCCCACGCGGTAGCTGGTGAAGCCCTCTTCGAGGGTGTACTGGACGAAGGTGCGGGTCGCGTTCTCCGGTCCGGGGCCGAAGTCCATCATGACGACGGCCTGGTCGAAGACCTGGAGCGAGGCGAGGATCTGCAGGGCGACGACGAGCCCGGTGATGTTGCGCAGCATCGGCAGGGTGATGTGGACCATGCGGTGCCAGGCGTTCGCGCCGTCCAGCTTCGCGGCCTCGTAGAGGTGGCCGGGGATGGACTGGAGCGCGGCGAGGTAGAGCAGGAAGCTGAAGCCGACCGTCCACCACAGGGTCTCGATGACGATGGCGAGCATCGCGTACGACGTGTCGGTCAGCCACGGCGTGTCACCGCCGAAGATGTGGTTGATCATTCCCGTGCCGGGGTTGAACAGCCACTGCCACAGGTTGCCCGCGACGGTGGAGGGCAGCAGGAACGGGGCGAAGAAGCACAGCCGCCAGAGCCATTTTCCGCGCTCGATGTGGTGGGCGAGCATCGCGAGGAGGAAGGCGAGGACGGTGATGCAGGGCACGACCAGGAGGGTGAAGTACGCGCTGTGGCCGAGGGCGTCCCACATCAGCGGGTCCTTGAGGGCCTCGCGGTAGTTGTCGAGGCCGACGAAGCTCTCGCCCTCGCCGGAGATGTTGGCGTCGGTGAAGCTCAGGTAGATACCGCGCAGCAGCGGCCAGATCACGAAGAGCGCGAACAGGACGAGGAACGGGGCGACGAACCAGCCGCCGTGCTGGAAGCCCTGTCCGCGGCGGACGGCGGCGCCGGCGGCGGCCGACCGGGCCCGTGTCGCGGGGGCGAGGACGGTCTCGGCGGTGGTCATGCGGCCGTACCTCCCTGCGCGGCGGTCCTGCCGTCCATGGGGTTCTTCATCGCGAGCAGCGTGCCGAGCTCGCTCTTCATCCGGCGGGCCGCCGCATCGGGTCGGACGGAGCCCAGCGTCGAGGAGACGACGACCGGTCCGACGCGCTGGGCGAGGATGCCGGTGGAGCCCGCGAACCACACCTTCGGCTCGTTGGCCTGGTGGTTCATGGCCGACACGTACTCGTTCTGCGGGTACAGCTTCCGGTACGCGGGCGTGGACAGCGTCGGCAGGTGGGCGGGGATGTGGCCGCCCGCCGCCCACTGCCGGGCGTGGGTGACGACGTAGGCGGCGAGCCGGTGGGCGGCCTCGTCGGTGGCGCCGCCCCGGCCGGACCGGTGCGGCAGCACGAAGGCGTGCGACTCGGCGTGCGTGGCCTGCTTGCCGAAGACGGGCGGCAGCGGCATCGCGCCGTAGTCGAGCTTCGCACCGGCGTAGACCGGCACGGACCAGTTGCCCTCCCAGGCGAAGGGGGCGCCGTTGAGGAACTGTTCGGCGTTGACGGACCCCATGGCCGGGTCGGCGTATCCGTCGGTGACGTGCCGGCGCAGGAACTGAAGGACCTCGGCGGCCTTGTCGGTGTCGAAGGTGACCTCGGTGTGCGCGGCGTCGAACCAGGTGCCGCCGAGCTGGGTGTAGAAGGCGACGAAGAACCACCACTGGAAGTTCTGGTCGTTGATCCACAGGCCGATGGTCTGGAGACCCTTCCTGGTGGCCTTCCGGGCCTCCTTGAGCACGCCGAACCAGTCGTCGGCCGACGTGACCGGGACCATCCGGTCGTCGGCGCCGAGCAGGCCCGCCTTCCTCAGCACGTCCTTGCGGTAGAAGCAGAGCTGGACGTGGACGTCGAGCGGGAGGGCGTAGAGCTTGCCGTCGATGACCCCGCGCTGCCACAGCCCGGGGTGGTAGTCCTGCTCGCGCACGCCGTACTCGGCCAGCAGATCGACGTCCCAGGCGTCCAGGAGGCGGCCCGGCGAGAAGCCGGCGACCCGGCCGACGTGCATCACGCCGAGGTCGGGTGCCCGGTTGCCGGCGGCGGCCATGGCGAGCTTGGTGTAGAAGGGGTTGCCCCACTGGAGGGTCGAGTCCTTCACCGCGATGTCCGGGTGCGCCGCACGGAAGGCGTTCAGCATCGCGATCATGTTGGAGCCGTCGCCGCCGCTGAAGAGGTTCCAGTAGCGCACCCGGGTGCGGGCGTGGGAAGCGAGTGCGTCGGCTCCGCTGCCGAGGGCCGCGAAGCCGAAGCTCGCGGCTGCCGTCAACCCGCCCGCGGCGCCCAGCAGGTGCCTGCGAGTCAGGCCAGGTTGTCCCATACCGTGCCCCCACCGTTCGGTATATCGGATAACGCTCGTAACTTCGAACGGGACCGTAGATTCGATGCGCTTCCGCGTCAATGGGTCGGACACAAGCTCATAGATGGTTTCCCGTTGAACAAGGGTCGCGGGATCGCATGACGGGGGCACATCCGGGCGCGTACGCTCGGACCAGCCGTGGGCCGGCGACGGGAAGGGAGACAGATGGATTTCGGGGGCGCGCGAGAGCGGGCGGCACGCCTGGCCGCACGACTGCGGCGCTCCCGCCCGGGTTCGGCGATGCGCTCCCTGGCCGGCGACCTCGCCGCCGCCGTCCGCGCCCGGCCCGAACCGCCCGAGGGCATACGGGAGTTGTGCCGGGCGCTGTGCGAGGAGATGAGCGCGCTGCGCGGCGGGCGGCCGGTGGAGCTGCGCTTCGAGCGCTTCCCGGACGAGATCGAAGTGACCGGCCTGTGGGTCGAGTTCGCCGACTTCGACCTGGTCATCGTGGAGGAACGGGCCGAGGCGGTGCAGCAACTGGTCATCCTGGGCCACGAGCTGTGGCATCTGCACGCCGGGCACCGGCACCACCATCTCGCCGGGGCCGCCGCGGCCCGCGCCCTCGCCGACACGCCCGGCTGGCGGGAGGCCGCCCTCACCGTGGCCGCCCGCAACGGCTCCCGGGAGACCGACGAGGCCGAGGCCGACGACTTCGGACACCGCCTGGCCACCCTGTTCCGGGGCCACCTCTGCGGCCCCCGCCCCGCCGCGGCGGACCCGGTGCAGCGCTCCCTCGGCTACCGGGGACGCGGTGAGGCGGACCGAGCGCCCGGCAGGGGGAGCAGCGCCAGGTGAGACCGCCGGTGGAGAATCCCTCGGGGTTCCTCAGCGAGTTCTACATCTCCTTCTGGATCCCCACCGCCGTGTTCACCGTCGCCCTGGTGATCAAGCTGCCCAGCATCATCCGGCTGTGGCGCGACCCCCTGCTGCGCGCGGTCGGCGCACTGCTGCTGCTCGCCTGCGCGGTGTTCGTGTTCTGCGCCCCGTCCACCATCGCCCGGGTCAACCGGCTGACCGGCGTGCCCAACATCGCGGCGCCCTGGTGCTATTCGCTGATCACCGCGTTCTGCGGCTCCTGCCTGCTGCTCCTGATCACCTGGCGCGACGGCCGCTCGGCCGCCGCCCGCCGCGCGAAGCGCTGGGTGGTCTCGGGCTACTCGGGCGTGATCGTCGCCCTGTGGGTGCTGTTCCTGCTCGCCGACGCGCCCGCGGAACGGCTGCGGGACCTGGACACCTACTACGCCACCACGCCGTTCATGCGCGAGGAGATCCTGCTCTACCTGCTCGCGCACGCCGTGGCCTGCCTGATCACCTGCCGGCTGATCCGGGACTGGGTGCGCGCCGAGGGCCCGGACCCCTGGCTGCGCCGGGGCCTGAGACTGCTGGGCGCCGGCTACCTCCTGAACCTCGTCTTCGCCGCGGCCAAGCTGAGCGCCGTGGGCGCGCGCTGGTGCGGGCGGGACGTGGACTGGCTGAGCACGGATCTGGCCCCGCCCGTGGCGGCCGTCTCCGCGATCCTCGTCGCCGTCGGCTTCGTCCTGCCGCACGCCGGCCAGTATCTGCACGACCGCCGGCGGGTCCGGCTCGCCCACCGCGAACTGCGGCCCCTGTACCGGCTGCTGCGCGCCGCGAGCGGCGAGGGCGTGCCGTTCGTGCTGCGCGCCACGCCCGAACTGCGCCTCACCCGGCGCGAGACCTTCATCCGGGACGTGCTGCTGGTGCTGGGCCGGCACCTCGACGCCGGGCTGGGCAGGCGCGCGTACGCCGCCGCGCTCGGCCTCGGCCATCCGCCCGAGCGGGCGCGTGCGCTGGCCGCGGCGGTGAGCATTCTCGACGCGGTCGAGCGCAGGGCCGCGGTGCCGGGGCCGGCGGGACCGGCCGCCGGGACCGACACCGCGGGCCTGCTCCGGGAGATCGGCGCGGTGTCGCGTGCGCTGCGGTGTCCCGCGGACCTTGCGGCGGTGCGCGCGGCGGCCGTTCCGGCGGAGGCGGTCACGGTTCCTGAGTGAGGGTGCCCGGTGCCGTCCGGCGACCGCGGGTCCGTGGCCGGCCGCGCAGTTCCCCGCGCCCCTGGGGAGTCGCGGTCGCCGTCGGCCGCCGAGGCGCCCCGGCTGCACGCAGCCGTCCCGCCGTAGCCGGGCTCAGCCCTGGAACGCCGGTTGGGGCAGGCCCTGGCCCGCCCCCGGGATCACCAGCAGGGAGCCCGACAGGGGGTGCGGGGACGACAGGCCCGTACGGGCCGTGGTGATGTACAGGTCGGTCAGGTCCGGGCCGCCGAACGCGCAGGCCGTCGTGCGCGGGGTGGGCAGGGTGATGACCCGGTCGAGGTCGCCTGAGGGCGTGTAGCGGCGTACCGCACCGCCGTCCCACAGGGCCACCCAGACGCAGCCCTCCGCGTCGACCGTGAGGCCGTCCGGGAAGCCCGCGCCCTCCTCGATCTCCACCAGGGGGCGGCGGTTGCCGACGCGGCCGTCGGCGTCGTGGTCGAAGACGTCCACGCGCCGGGTCGGGGAGTCGATGTAGTACATGAGGCGCCCGTCGGGGCTCCAGCCGGTGCCGTTGCTGACCGCGACGTCGGGCAGCACGGTCCGCACGGTGCCGTCCCCGGTCAGCCGGGACAGCGTGCCGCCGCCCGGCGCCTCGTCGTAGCGCATCGTGCCCGCCCAGAGGGACCCGTCGGGGGCCACGGCGGCGTCGTTCGCGCGGCGGCCGGGCACCGGCTCGTGGTGCAGCCAGCGGAACGTGCCGTCGGGGTCCAGCAGGCCGACGCCGTCCCGCAGGTTGAGCACCAGGCCGCCGCCCGCGCGGGGCTTGGCGGCACCGATGTGCTGCGGCGTCGTACGGACCGTGCGGCGGCCGGAGGCGGGGTCGTAGGTGTGCAGCCGCATGCCCAGGATGTCGAGCCAGATCAGCCGGCCCGTCGCCGGGTCCCAGGTCGGGCCCTCGCCGAGCGTCGCCTCCGCCCGCACCGCGACCTCGTACGCCGTCATGCCGCGCTCCGGTGGCCCAGCCGCTCCGACAGCTCCGCCGCGCCCTTCGCGGCGAGCTGCTCCAGCTCGGCCCGGCGCTCGTCGCTCCAGCGGATCATCGGCACGGAGATGGACAGCGCGGCCACGACCTGACCGGTGCGGTCGCGGACCGGTGCGGCCACGCAGGAGACGTCCGGGTTGGACTCGCGGCTCTCGACGGCGATCCCGCGCTGCCGGATCTCGCCCAGGGCCTCGCGCAGCGCGCCCGGATCGGTGATGCTGTTCGGGGTCATCGCGGCCAGCTCGGCGCCGTCCGGGATCCGTGCGGCCAGCTCCGGCTCGGGCAGCGAGGCCAGCAGCATCTTGCCGACGGAGGTGCAGTGGGCGGGGAGGCGGCGGCCGGCGGCGGAGACCATGCGGACCGCGTGTGTGGAGTCGACCTTGGCGATGTAGATGACGTCGGTTCCTTCCAGGATGGCGACGTGGACGGTCTCGTCGCAGGTCTCGGCGACCGAGCGGGCCACCTGCTGGCCCTCGGCGGCCAGGTCGAGCTGCTCGGCGTAGCGGCTGCCGAGCTGGTACGGGCGTACGCCGAGCCGGTACCGTCCGGGCTGCCCGGGCACCGGCACGATGTACGACCGTGCGGCGAGCGTGGTGACCAGCTCGTGCACGGTGGTGCGCGGCAGCTGGAGCTTGCGCACGATGTCGGGTGCGGAGAGCGTCCCGTCCCCGTCGAGGAACAGCTCAAGAATGTCGAGAGCCCGGGTCACGGCAGGCACGAGGCGTCCCACGTCCGGCCCCCTCCCTTGATTACTCAGCGTCTGTGTTCGAGATTTCAACAGACGATCGGCATGACGAACACAGGCTAGTCATGGCGCGGGATGCGGGCAATGGTTCGGGAACGGCCCCCGTGGTCACGGGCACCATGGGGCCATGGACCTCGACTTCCAGCTGGTGCTGCTGCGCCGCATGGCCGACCACAACCCGGACCTGGTCGACGACGCCCGGCGGCGGCTCGGCGCGTCGGTGGCGGACATGCGGGAGGCCAACAAGCGGTGGCAGGCCATGGTCCGTTCGCCGCGGGCCCGGGGCGCCGCCGCCCGCTTCACCGGCGTGCTCGGCGCACCCGAGTCCGTCGTGCCCCGCCGCCTCGGCGACGTCGA
>NZ_MUMF01000302.1 GCF_002155905.1 Streptomyces tricolor
CGTCCCGCAGGATCTCCCACGCCTGCTCCGGGGTGCACGCGTGCGCCGCCATCAGGATCCCGCGTGCCTGGTCGATCACCGGGCGCGAGTCCATCGCGTGCCGCAGCTGCTCGATCTCCAGCCGCAGCACGTCCAGCTGCTCGGCCCGCTCCCGGGCCACCGCGGACCCGGCGCGGGCGGACGGGCCGGCGGCATCCGGGGCGTCCGCGGAGGCCGGCGTGTCCGCGGGGTCCACGCCCACCAGTTCCAGCACCCGGCGCGGCTGCCCCCGCCAGCCGGTGGCCCGCACCGGTACGCCGTGCCGGCGGCCGTACTCGCTCAGCACGTCCAGGACCGCCAGGCCCGCCGTGTCCAGGAAGGTCACCCCCGACACGTCCACGTCGACCCGGGCGACGCCCGCCGGCAGGGCCGCCAGCGCCCCGGTGAGGGTGTCCGTGGCGCCGTGCACCAGCTCGCCGCGCGCGGTCAGCAGCACCCGGTCGCCCTCCGTACGGCCGTCGACGGCCAGGAGGGCCGGCCGCCCGGTGCGCGCTGCGCGTGCCGCTGAGGTCATGTCACTCGTCCCGCTCCGCAGTTCGTCGTCAGACCTTCGCCTGCCCCCGACACCCGGACCCACACCCGAGAGGGAGGAGCGAGGCGCATACTGTTCCTTCATGTACCCGTGCGGCTGGGAGGCGACATGAGCGGACCCGAGCCGGCGTGGCCGCTGCCGGCCGTCGCCGTGCCGACGCCCGCGGTGCCGCGGCTCGACGTGCGCCCGCTGGCCGGGCGGACCGGATTCCGGGCGGCGGGCGAGGTGAGCCTGCCCACGCGCGGCATCTGGGAGTGCGCGCTGGAGCGGGCCGTTCGCGAGGGCGAGGACGTGTACCACTTGGAGCTTTCCGCGCTGACCTTCGTCGACGTCGCGGGCGTCGGTGCGCTGGCGCAGGCCGCCCGCAGCCTCGGCGGAGGGCGGCGCCTGGTGCTGGACCGGCCGCCGGACACCGTGCCCCGCATGCTCGACCTGCTGTGGCCCGGCCTGCCGGGCATCGAGGTGGTGCCGTCATGACCACACCGGCCGGACCCCAGGACCCGTTCGTGCACCCCGCGCTGTTCTACGCCGACGCGGAGGAGTACCTGGCCGGCACCGTGCCCTTCGTCCGCGCGGCGCTGGCCGCGGACGAGCCGGTCGCGGTCGCCGTCCCCGGCGAGAACCTGCGGCTGATCCAGGACGAGCTGGGCGCCGACGGCGCCGCCGTCCGGTTCCTGGACATGCGGGAGGCCGGCCGCAACCCCGGCCGGATCATCCCCGGCGTGCTGCGCGCCTTCGCCGACGCCCAGCCGCCCGGCCGCCGGGTCCGGATCATCGGCGAGCCGATCTGGGCGGGCCGCAGCCCGGCCGAGTACCCGGCCTGCGCCCAGCACGAGGCGCTGATCAACGCGGCGTTCCGGGGCCGCGAGGTCACCATCCTGTGCCCGTACGACACCGCCCGCCTGGACGAGCGGGCGCTCGCCGACGCGCACGCCACCCACCCGGTCGTCATCCCGGCCGGTCCCGGCGCCGAGCGCGCCAGCGCGGCCTACGACCCCGACGGCGTGGTCGCCCGCTACAACGAGCCGCTGCCGCCCGCCCCCGCCTCCGGCACCGGCCCGGACGTGCTCGGCGTCGCCTTCGACGAGGACTCCCTGTCCGCCGTCCGGCACATGGCCACCGACCACGGCGCCCGGCTGGGCCTGTCCGGCCTGGCCCTGGAGAACCTGGCGCTGATCACCGCCGAGCTGACCACGAACAGCGTGATCCACGGCGGCGGTACCGGCGTGCTCACGGTGTGGCCCGAGGACGGGTACGTGCTGTGCGAGGTCCGCGACAAGGGCCGCCTCACCGACCCGCTGGCCGGCCGCCGGCCCGCATCGCGTGACCAGCGCGGCGGGCGCGGGCTGCTGCTGGTCAATCTGCTGGCCGACCTGGTGCGGACGCACAGCGCGGCGGAGGGCACGACCATCCGGTGCTATCTGGGGCGTTGAGGCGGGGGCGCCGCGGGGGCGTCCCGGCTCAGGCTGCCAACGGGTTCAGGACCAGGGGTTCGATACGGCCCTCCAGCATCGCGCCCAGGCCCTGGGCCGCGCACACGTCGGGGCGTTCGGCGATGTGCACCGGCATCCCGGTGGCCTCCCGCAGCATCTGGTCGAAGCCGGGCAGCAGTGCCGAGCCGCCGACCATCACGATCCCGCGGTCGGCGAGGTCGGCCACCAGATCCGGCGGGCACTCGCGCAGCACCTTGCCGATGCCGTCCAGCACGGCCGTCAGCGGGGTCTGGATCGCGTCGCGGACGGCGGCGGTGTCCACCCGCACACTGCGCGCGAGCCCCGTCGCCACGTCCCGGCCGTGGATCTCGGTGGACGCCGGGCCGTGCGGGCTGAGCCCGTTGCCGGACAGGGCCAGCTGCAACGGCCGCACCGACTGGGTGGGCAGCATCAGCTCGTGCGCGTGCCGCAGGTGCTGCACGATCGCGTGGTCCACGGCCTCGCCGCCCACCGGGATCCGCTCGGCGGTCACGATGGACCCCAGCGAGAGCACCGCGACCTGGGTCGCCGCCGCTCCGCACACCATCACCATGGTCGCCTCGGGCCGCTCGACCGGCAGCCCGCACCCCACGGCGGCGGCGATCAGCGTGTCGACCAGCTCCACCCTCCTCGCGCCCAGCCCGACCAGCGTCTCGATCGTCGCCCGCTGGGCGAGCGGATCGGCGTCGTGCGGGGCACAGGCCGCCGCCCGCAGCCGGGGCTTGCGGCGCAGCGCCCGGCGCATCTTGTCGCCGAGCAGATGCCGCAGCATCCGCTGGGCCATCTCGATGTCCACCACCGTGCCGCCGGCGATGGGCCGTACGACCCTGATGTAGTCCGGCGTGCGCCCCGTCATCTTCTCCGCGAACTCGCCCACGGCTATCAGCGCGCCGGTGCGGGTGTTCACGGCGGCGACCGAGGGCTGGTCCACGACCAGTCCGGTGCCCTTCACGTACACCCGGGTACGGGCCGCCCCCAGGTCGACGGCGAAGTGGCAGCGGCGCAACTGCTCCAGGCTGACGGTCACGGCGGATCCTCCCGAGTGCATGGGCCTTGGGGCCTCGCCCGATGCGGCGGGCTCTCTTCGCATCCTGCGCGGGGCCGGGAGCGGGCGCCCGCTGTGCACGCCCGCCCGGGGCGCCGCCGAACGGGCGTATTTCCGGTCCGTACCGGCGTGTCGGCGGGTCAGAGCGAGCGGGCGGCCTCCAGCAGCGGTTCGAGCGAGGAGACGGTGACCTCGCTGCCCCCCTCGCGCAGGCTGCGCCGCCCGGCCGCGCTGGGCGCGTACCCGATGAAGCGCAGGCCGAGCTGCTGGGCGGCGGTGAGTTCGGCGACCGAGGAGCTGATCAGCACGCCGGAGCGGGGCGGCGTGCCGCGCACCCGCAGGGCGCGCAGCAGACAGTCCGGATGAGGGGTCAGCAGGCTGAGGTCGTCGCGGCGGCCGTGGATGCCCGCGAGGGGCAGCCGGTAGGGCTCCAGGTAGCGGTGCACGGCCGGCGTGGACACGTCCGTCACCACGCTGACCCGGCGGCCGGACCGGTGCAGGGCGCGGACCAGGGCGAGGGAGCGGTGCGTGGTGGGCGCGTCGGGCACGGCACGCAGCTCCAGGTCGTCGAGCCGGGCCCGCAGCAGCGGGCCGAGCCGGTCGTGGGCGAAGGCGCGCAGCAGGTCCAGCGGATGCGTGAACGCCTCCCGGCCGGGGGTGCTCGCGACGGGCAGCGGCCGGCCCGCCAGCGCGTCCTGCGGATCGCGGTGATCGGCCACGATCGACAGCAGGTCGAGCACGGCCTCCCGCGCCGTCTGCGCCGGGAACAGCCGGGCGAGCGGCCCGTCGAACCCGACCAGTACCGCGTCGGCGTCGGCGAGCAGGGCCGACAGCCGCCGTCGCGACGGGACCGGCGGCTCCGCGGCCGGCGCGGGCGCCCACTCGGGGACCAGCTGCACGGTGTACGACACCGCGAGACCCGGCACCGGCCAGTCGTCCACCCCCGCGTTCACCGCCCGCTGGGCCGCACCGGCCCGGCGCAGCGGATAGCGGCGGGTGACGGGGGCCGCCGCGCCCCGCAGATGCTCCAGCAGCAGTCCGGAGACACCGGTGGCCTCGGCCCGGACGAACGCCACCGGGTCCTCGACCCGCCAGGTCAGCTTCACCGCGGCCTGGAACGCGCCCTTGCCCGAACTCGGCAGGGACATGATGTGCCGGGTCTCGTGCGGCGTGAGGTCGACCGAGTAGTACGTCTCCGGGCGGCGCGGACGCGTGCCGTACGGGTGGATCGGGTCGAGCAGCGTCAGCGGGCCGTCGGGCCGCGTGTGCACGACCGCCGTGCGCCCCGGGGTGGGCACGCCCAGTTCCCGCAGGTCGTGCGTGATGAACGGGCCCTGCACCAGGTCGCGTTCGCCCGGCTCGGCGGACTTCGGCCCGAGCAGGCAGTACCAGGCGGC
>NZ_MUMF01000303.1 GCF_002155905.1 Streptomyces tricolor
CCAACCCCCTCACCGAGACCCTCGACCCCCTCTCCTCCCTCGCCAAGGGATGTGCCGACGCCGCCTCGTGGACCATCGGGAAGCTCAGTGACGCCGTGAAGGAGACCGCCACGGTCGACTTCACCAATCAGGCCTTCCTGAAGCAGTACGCCATCGTCTTCGCCGCGTCCACGATCCTGACCCTCCTGCTGTGGCTGCTCGCCGTGGCGAAGCGCGCCGTGCGCGGCGTGCCGTTGACCACCGCCATCTCGGAAGCCGTCGGCTTCCTCTGGCTCACCGTGCTGGCCTCCGCCTTCACCCCCCTGATCCTGTACACCGTCGTCTCGGCCACGGACGGCGTCACGGACGTCCTCGCGAAGGCCACCGGCGACCAGGCGGACACCTTCTTCGGCACCTTCTCCGGCGCTCTGAAGAAGGGAACCGACATCGGCGGCGGCCCGATCATGCTGATCGTCGTGTCCCTGGTCAGCATCCTCGCCGCCGGCGTCCTCTGGCTGGAGCTGGTCATCCGCGCCGCCCTGCTCTACGTCGGCGCCCTCCTCGGCACCGTCGTCTACGCCGGCCTGGTCGACAAGAACCTGTGGGGCCACGTCCGCCGCTGGGCCGGAATCATGATCGCCGTGATCCTCGTGAAGCCGGTCATCGTGATCGTCCTCGGCCTCGCCGGCGCCCTGTCCGGCGACAACGGCCCCGACGCCTTCTCCGCCGTCGTCTCCGGCCTCGCCATCATCCTGCTCGCCATCTTCGCCAGCGCGATGATCTACCGCTTCGTCCCCGGCTTCGGCGACGAGATCGCCGGCTCCCGCAGCAACCGCATCATGCAGGGCGCCGAGAGCAAGGCCGCCGCCGTCATCAGCTCCCCCGCCACCCTCGTCGCCCAGGGCATCAAGACCCACAGCTCCCGCGCCGACCACACCGGCAGACAGAGCAGCAGCACCCCCCGCCCGGCCAACCCCGCCTCCAGCGGCGTCGCCGCCCACAGCAGCCGTACCCCGACCGGGGGCACCGGCGGAGCCGTCCCCTCCGCCACGCCCGCGCCCCGCGCGTCCAGCCCGGTCAACACCCCGCACGCCAGCAACACCCGCAACAACCGCTCGGGAGGTGAAGGGCGTTGACGACCGAGTCCCACCTGTCCCATCCGGTCACGCCCCGCCGTACGTATCTCATCGGCCGCGCCCGGCCGAACGCGATCATCGGCCGGAACCGCGAGACCGGCGAGATCGCCCTGATCATCGCCGGCGCGTTCCTCGGCATGATGTGCGGCCTCCTCGTCCCGGTCCTGCCCCTGCGGATCGCGCTGCTCACCGGCTTCCCGCTGCTCGCCCTCGCCGCGGTCTACGTGCCGTACAAGCGCCGCACCTTCTACAAGTGGTTCGAGATCAACCGCTCGTACAAGCGCACCGTCAAAGGCCGCGGCGCCGTCTACCGGTCCGGTGCCATGGAGGCCGGCACACGGCTCGACGGGCGCGAGATCGAGATCGGGCCGCCCCCGGGCATCGGCCGCATCACCTGGCTCGCCGCGCCCTTCGGGCCGGACGAGATCGCCGTACTGCTGCACGCCGACCGCAAGACCGTCACCGCCGCCATCGAGATCGAGGGCCCCGGCGTCGGCCTGCGCGACTCCGAGGACCAGGAGGCCCTGGTCGACCGCTTCGGCACGCTGCTCAAGCACGTCGCCAACGGAGACGGCTTCGTCACCCGGCTGCAGATGCTCGCCCGCACCCTGCCCGCCGACCCGGACGCGCACGCCAAGGACGTCGCCCTGCGCGGCGACGACCGCTCCCCGGACTGGCTCCAGCGGTCGTACGAACAGCTCCAGTCCATGGTGTCCACCAGCAGCGAGCAGCACCGCGCCTACCTGGTCGCCTGCATGCACTACACCCGCGACCTCGCCGCCGAGGCGCACGCCATGGCCCGCGCCGCCCGCGCACACGGCGGCAAGGTCGACCGGGACGCCGGACTCGCCGTCGTCATGGCCCGGGAGCTGACCGACATCTGCTCCCGGCTCCAGGAGGCCGACATCCGGGTACGGCAGCCGCTCGGTCAGGGACGGCTGGCCTCCCTCATCCACTCCATGTACGACCCCGACCACCCCATCGACCACATCCAGGCCATGACCAAGCGGAACGCCTGGCCGGCCGAGCTGGACGCCATGGAGCCCACCTACCTCCAGGCCAAGACCCGGGAGTCCAGCACCCGCGCGCCCTGGTGCCACGCGACGGCCTGGGTGAAGGAGTGGCCGATGACCCCGGTGGGGGTCAACTTCCTGGCACCCCTCCTCGTCCACACCCCGGACGTCATCCGCACGGTCGCCGTCACCATGGACCTCGAACCCACCGAGGTCGCCATCGAACGCATGCTGACCGAGAAGACCAACGACGAGGCCGAGGCGTCCCGCGCCGCCAAGATGAACCGGACCGTCGACCCCCGGGACATCGCCGCGCACAACCGGCTCGACCAGCGCGGCGAGGACCTCGCCAGCGGCGCCGCCGGCGTCAACCTGGTCGGTTACATCACCGTCTCCGCCCGCTCCCCGGAGGCCCTCGCCCGCGACAAGCGCACGATAAGGGCCTCCGCCGGCAAGTCGTACCTCAAGCTGGAGTGGTGCGACCGAGAGCACCACCGCGCCTTCGTGAACACACTTCCCTTCGCCACCGGCATCCGAAGGTAGGGGCTGATTCGCCGATGCGGGATCCGCTGTCCGTCCTCACCGAGGCCTTCACCTCCTTCCTGTTCGGGAAGGTGGAGACGACCCGGCTGCCGGTGCGCACCTCCACGGGCCAGGCCCAGGCCGTCTACCTGCCCACGGCCGCGCCCGGCCTCGGCGACTCCGGCGTCATCATCGGCCGCGAGGTGTACTCCGGGAAGGGCTACATCTACGACCCCTTCCAGCTCTACGGCCAGCAGCTGCCGGCCCCGCACTGGCTCGTCCTCGGCGAGTCCGGCAACGGCAAGTCGGCCCTGGAGAAGACGTACGTCCTGCGCCAGCTCCGCTTCAAGGACCGCCAGGTCGTCGTCCTGGACGCGCAGGGCGAGGACGGCGTGGGCGAGTGGAACCTGATCGCGCAGGAGCTGGGGATAACACCCATCCGGCTCGACCCCACGGCCGCCCTGAACCACGGGATCCGGCTCAACCCCCTGGACCCGTCGATCACCACGACCGGCCAGCTGGCGCTGCTGCGGACCATCATCGAGGTGGCGATGGGCCACGGCCTGGACGAACGGTCCGGCTTCGCCCTGAAGGTCGCCCACGCGTACGTCAACGAGACGATCGTCGACCGCCAGCCGGTCCTCTCCGACATCGTGGAGCAGCTACGGCACCCCGAGCCGGAGTCGGCGGAAGCGATGAACGTCGCCATAGACGACGTACGGGCCTGGGGCCTCGACGTCGCCCTGGTGCTGGACCGCCTGGTCGACGGTGACCTGCGCGGCATGTTCGACGGCCCGACCACGGTCGGCATCGACCTGGACGCGCCGCTCATCGTGTTCGACCTGTCCCACATCGACCGCAACTCCATCGCCATGCCGATCCTCATGGCGATCGTCGGCGTCTGGCTGGAGCACACCTGGATCCGCCCCGACCGGAAGAAGCGCATCTTCCTGGTCGAGGAGGCCTGGCACATCATCAACAGCCCGTTCGTGGCCCAGCTGTTCCAGCGCCTGCTGAAGTTCGGCCGCCGGCTCGGCCTGTCCTTCGTCGCGGTCGTCCACCATCTGTCCGACGTGGTCGACGGTGCCGCCGCGAAGGAGGCCGCGGCCATCCTCAAGATGGCGTCGACCAGGACGATCTACGCCCAGAAGGCCGACGAGGCGCGGGCGACCGGCCGCGTGCTGGGCCTGCCCCGCTGGGCGGTGGAGATCATCCCGACCCTCACGCCCGGCATCGCGGTCTGGGACGTCAACGGCAACGTCCAGGTGGTCAAACACCTGGTCACGGAGACGGAACGGCCCCTGGTCTTCACCGACCGCGCGATGACCGAGTCCGCGAGCGACCTCAGGGCCGACGACGTCCTGCACGCGGCGGAACTGGAGGCGGAGCAGCGGGCCGCGGCCTTCGTGGAGCAGCACCTGGGCGACTCCGAGTCGACGGTGGCGTAGAGGGGGAGCGCAGGGTGAGACCGGACGACCGCCGCGACAGCCGCCGCCAGGGCCAGGGCGGCATCCCCGACGGCCTGCTGGTCGGCACGCTCGCGTTCCTCCTCGGCATGACCGTGCTGGTGTGGACGGCCACGGGACTGGCGGCCTGGCTCGCCCAGGGCGCCTGGCCCACCGGCGTCACGTTCACCCGCACCCCTCTGGCCATGCGCCACCTCGTCGGCCGGCCGCACGACCTCCCCGGCGCCTGGCCGGACACCCCACCGGCCCAGCTGTCCGGCTGGGGCCTGTTCTGGGGCCTGCTCATCGGCCAGCTGATGATCCTCCTCGTCCTCACCGTCTTCGTGATGGGGGTG
>NZ_MUMF01000304.1:0-5781 GCF_002155905.1 Streptomyces tricolor
GCCGGAGCGGTCCTGGGCGCGGGCGCGGCCACGGCCTCCGCCGACTCGATCCCCGGTGTGGGCGTCAACTACCGCCCCGTCGACCTCGGCAACATCGACCCGCAGGCCGGCACGCGTGCCGCGACGGGCATCGTCGGCTACGTCACCGGCCCGGTCGCCGGCCTCAAGCCCAACCCGCTGGCGGGCACGGGCGTCGACCCGCTCGACAACGGCGTGGGCACCCAGCTGGCCGACTTCCAGCCGGTCGGCTCCCAGACCCTGACCCGCCCCCTGGCCCAGGCCCCGTCCCTGGGCAGCATCCCGCTGGTCGGCCAGGTCGTGGGAGGACTGGGGCACTGAGGGCGCCCCGAAAGGGGCGCGGGGAACTGCGCCCCACGACCGGCCCGCGGTCGGCGGTCGGCGGCAGTTCCCCGCCGGGGCCCCGTCAGTAGGAAGAGCCGCTCGCGCCCAGCGACCCCGTCGGATGCCACACCGTCTTCGTCTCCAGGAACGCCGTCATCCGCTCGATCCCGGGCGTCTCGAAGTAATCCACAGCCTGTGGACGCAGCACTCGCTTCAGATTGTCGGCCGCCGCGATCTCCAGCTCCTTCGCCAGCGCCTCGTCCGCGCCCGCGAGGTCGATCGCGTTGACGTCCTGGTGCGCGGCGAGCGGCGCCGCGATCTCCGCCGTACGGCCGGACAGGACGTTGACCACGCCGCCCGGCACGTCGGAGGTGGCCAGCACCTCGCCCAGGGACAGGGCCGGCAGCGGGGCCTTCTCGGAGGCGATCACGACCGCCGTGTTGCCGGTGGCGATCACCGGGGCCACGACCGACACCAGGCCGAGGAAGGACGACTCCTGCGGGGCCAGGACGGCGACCACGCCGGTCGGCTCCGGGGAGGAGAGGTTGAAGTACGGGCCCGCGACCGGGTTGGCGCCGCCGATCACCTGGGCGATCTTGTCGGTCCAGCCCGCGTACCAGACCCAGCGGTCGATCGTCGCGTCCACGACGGCCGCCGCCTTCGCCTTCGACAGGCCCTCCGCCTCCGCGACCTCCCGGACGAACTGCTCCTTGCGGCCCTCCAGCATCTCCGCGACGCGGTAGAGGACCTGCCCCCGGTTGTAGGCGGTCGCGCCGGACCAGCCGCCGAACGCCTTGCGCGCGGCCACGACCGCGTCACGGGCGTCCTTGCGGGAGGACAGGGGAGCGTTGGCCAGCCAGTTGCCCTTCGCGTCGGTCACCTCGTACACCCGGCCGCTCTCGGAACGCGGGAACTTCCCGCCGACGTACAGCTTGTAGGTCTTGAACACACTGAGTCGGTCAGACATCGAGGTATGCCTCCAGGCCGTGGCGACCGCCCTCGCGGCCGAAGCCCGACTCCTTGTAGCCGCCGAACGGCGAGGTCGGGTCGAACTTGTTGAACGTGTTGGACCAGACGACACCGGCGCGCAGCTTGTTCGCGACGGCGAGGATGCGCGAGCCCTTCTCGGTCCAGATGCCGGCCGAGAGGCCGTACTGGGTGTTGTTCGCCTTGGCGACCGCCTCGTCCGGGGTGCGGAAGGTGAGGACCGACAGCACCGGGCCGAAGATCTCGTCGCGGGCGATGGTGTGCGCCTGGGTGACGTTCGTGAAGAGCGTCGGGGCGAACCAGTAGCCGCTCTCGGGCAGTTCGCAGGCCGGCGACCAGCGCTCGGCGCCCTCCGCCTCGCCCTGCTCGGCCAGCGCGGTGATCCGGGCCAGCTGCTCGGCGGAGTTGATCGCGCCGATGTCGGTGTTCTTGTCCAGCGGGTCGCCGAGGCGGAGCGTGGACAGGCGGCGCTTGAGGGAGTCCAGCAGCTCGTCCTGGATCGACTCCTGCACCAGGAGGCGGGAGCCCGCGCAGCAGACCTGGCCCTGGTTGAAGAAGATGCCGTTCACGATGCCCTCGACGGCCTGGTCGATCGGGGCGTCGTCGAAGACGATGTTGGCGCCCTTGCCGCCCAGTTCGAGCGTGAGCTTCTTCCGCGTACCGGCGACCGTGCGGGCGATCTCCTTGCCCACCGCCGTCGAGCCGGTGAAGGCGACCTTGTTCACGTCGGGGTGCGCCACCAGCGCGGCGCCCGCGTCGCCGTAGCCCGGGAGGATGTTGACGACACCCTTGGGCAGCCCGGCCTGGCGGCAGATGTCCGCGAAGAACAGGGCGGACAGGGGGGTGGTCTCCGCGGGCTTCAGGACGACCGTATTGCCGGTCGCGAGGGCCGGGGCGATCTTCCACGCCAGCATCAGGAGGGGGAAGTTCCAGGGGATGACCTGGCCGGCCACGCCCAGCGGCCTGGGGTCGGCACCGAAGCCTGCGTGGCCGAGCTTGTCGGCCCAGCCCGCGTAGTAGAAGAAGTGCGCGGCGACCAGCGGGAGGTCCGCGTCGCGGGTCTCCTTGATCGGCTTGCCGTTGTCCAGCGTCTCCAGGACGGCCAGCTCGCGGCTGCGCTCCTGGATGATGCGGGCGATGCGGAACAGGTACTTGGCGCGCTCGGAGCCGGGCAGCGCCGACCACTTCTCGAAGGCCTTGCGGGCGGCCTTCACCGCGCGGTCGACGTCCTCGGCGCCGGCCCGGGCGACCTCGGAGAGGACCTCCTCCGTCGACGGCGAGACCGTCTTGAAGACCTTGCCGTCGGCGGCCTCGGTGAACTCGCCGTCGATGAACAGGCCGTAGGAGGGCGCGATGTCGACGATCGCGCGGGACTCGGGGGCGGGTGCGTACTCGAATGCCATGGGGGATCAGTCCACCGTCACGTAGTCGGGACCGGAGTAGCGGCCGGTGGCCAGCTTCTGGCGCTGCATCAGCAGGTCGTTCAGGAGCGAGGAGGCGCCGAAGCGGAACCAGTGGTTGTCCAGCCAGTCCTCGCCCACGGTCTCGTTGACCAGGACCAGGAACTTGATCGCGTCCTTGGTGGTGCGGATGCCGCCGGCCGGCTTCACGCCGACCTGGACGCCGGCCAGGTCCCGGAAGTCGCGGACCGCCTCCAGCATCAGCAGGGTGTTCGCGGGGGTCGCGTTCACCGCGACCTTGCCGGTGGAGGTCTTGATGAAGTCGGCTCCGGCCAGCATGCCGAGCCAGGAGGCGCGGCGGATGTTGTCGTACGTCGACAGCTCGCCGGTCTCGAAGATGACCTTCAGCCGGGCGCTGTCCCCGCAGGCCGCCTTCACGGCGGCGATCTCGTCGTACACCTTCAGGTACTTGCCGGCGAGGAACGCGCCCCGGTCGATGACCATGTCGATCTCGTCGGCGCCGGCGGCGACGGCGTCGCGCACGTCGGCCAGCTTCACCTCCAGGGCGGCACGGCCGGCCGGGAAGGCGGTGGCCACCGAGGCGACCTTCACGCCGGAGCCGGCGACGGCCTCCTTGGCGACGGCCACCATGTCGGGGTACACGCAGACCGCGGCCGTCGTCGGGGTCGTACGGTCCGTGGGGTCGGGGTGGACCGCCTTGGCGCCGAGCGCCCGGACCTTGCCCGGGGTGTCCGCGCCTTCCAGCGTCGTCAGGTCGACCATCGAGATGGCGAGGTCGATGGCGTACGCCTTCGCGGTGGTCTTGATGGAACGGGTGCCGAGGGACGCGGCGCGCGCCTCCAGGCCGACCGCGTCGACGCCGGGCAGCCCGTGCAGGAAGCGGCGCAGCGTGCTGTCGGACGCGGTGACGTCGGCGAGAGCGTGTGCGGTAGGCGTGGGGGCACCGCCCTGTCCGAGCGAAGCCGAGAACTTGGGGGAGGTGGGCATGGTCACCAGACGAGCATATCTACGCGCGTAGCGGCTGTACACCCCCGCTGCTCATACCGGGCGCGCAGATCACGGATGAGCGCCGGTTCCCTGGCGCGTGGCCGCAGCGTCGGCGGTGTCGTGCAGAATCGGGGCCATGACCACCCCGGATCACCCGTCACCCGCGTCACCGCCGCCGGCGCCCGCCGTCAAGGACCGGATCTACCGCTCGCCCCTGGGGCTGGCGGGCGGCGTGCTGCTGCTCCTGGTCGTCCTCTGGCTGGGCCTCGACGCCCTGGTCAAGGGCGAGGGCCGGACCCCGTGGCTGGCGCTGGCCGGGCTGATCCTGATCGTGCCGGTCGTCGCCGCCTTCACGCTCCGCCCGGCGGTCTTCGCGGGCGAGGACCGGCTGCGCGTCCGCAACCCGCTGCGGATCATCACCCTGCCCTGGGGCGAGGTCGCGAGCCTGCGCTCCGGCTACTCCAACGAGGTCGTCGCCAAGTCCGGCACCAAGTACCAGCTGTGGGCCATCCCCGTCTCGCTGCGCGCCCGCAAGAAGGCGGCCCGCCGGCAGCAGCGGGCGGCGGCGGACGCGGCCCGGGGCGTGACGCCGGGCCGCCGCGGCGGCGGCCTCGCACCGGGCGGCTTCGGCCTCGGCGGCTTCAGCCTGCGCGGCCCGGACACCGGTCCGACCCGCGCGGAGACCGACCAGGTCATGGACGAGCTGCGGGAACTGCTGGAGAACCGGGGCGAGGCCGAGTCGGCCCAGGGGGAGGTCACCGTGCGGTGGGCCTACGAGGTGATGGCACCCGCGGTCGCCGGAGCCGTACTGCTGGCGATCCTGGTCGCTGTGGGCTGACGCGGGGGCGGGGCGGCGCGGCGCTCGGGGGGTCGTCGGTCGCCGCTCGCTGCCGCTTGCGGGGGATGAACCGGGCGCCGGGGCGGCTTGTGGCCCGTCGTGCCGGGCGGTCGCCGGGGTGGGGCGGTCGGTGGTGCTCGGTCTGTGGTGCTCGGGCGGGGGTGCTGATCTTCCGGGTGCGAGCCCGAGCGATGGCCGGAACGGGCTGCGGGACGGGCTCGGTCCCGCCGGCCGGCGCGTGGCTCGGCGTCCTCCGGGCCGTGGCTCCCGGCCCCGCCCGTCCTGCTCCCGCCCGGTCGCGGGCGCGGTCCTTCCTTTCCCCGGCCGGTGGCGGGCGGCCGGCGTGGGCCGGGTCGTGGTGTCCGGTCGTACGGGGGACCCAACCGTTCCTCTTCGTCGAGTGTCTGGAAAGCGATGAGTACGACCCCCGGACGGCCGTCGCCGTCGCCGCTGACCTTGCCCGTTCCCGCTCTGCCCGCCGCGTCCGTGCCCGACGGCTGCCTTGCCTGGAGCGGTGAGCACGCCCGCCGCTGGCTCGACGCGCTGCCGCCCCGCTGGGTGCCCCTGCCGTCCCGGACCCGGCATCTGCTGACCGCCCTGTCCGCCGCCGTGGCGGTCGCCGGGCTGCTGGCGCTGCTCGCCGGATGGCACCCGTGGGCCGCCGCGCTGCTGGCGCTGCACGGGCTCTGGCTGTGCGCGCGCCCGGAGATCGTCCCGGTGTCCGCGCCCGCGCTCGCGGTACTGCTGGCCGTACTGCGGCCGGGCACGACCTGGCCGGAGACCGCGGTCGCCGGGGCCGTCCTGGCCGCGGTCTGGGCGGCGGCCGTCCTGCGGCTGGTGGCACGGCGCCGGCAGCGGGAACGGGCCCGGGACGCGGCCGGCGGCGCGAGCGCGCCGCTGCCGGACGCCGGCCGCCCCCTGTCCCGCGGCCGGTTCCTGCTCGTCTGCGGGGGCGTGCTGCTCGCGCTCGGGCTCGGCGCCCTCGCGGTCACCTCGGCCCACCCGCCGGACGAGGCCGAGGCTGCCCGGGCGATGCCCGCGCTCGCCTGGCTGGTGGCCGGTCAGGGCCTGACCACGCTGGTCTCCGGGCTGCTGGGCCGCCGCCGGGCCGGCGCCCTGCGCGCGGCGCCGGCGCCCGTGCTCCGGGTCCTCGTGCGCGAGGGCGCCGACGGTGACACGGAGGTGTTCGCCGCCGACGACACGGCC
>NZ_MUMF01000304.1:5798-5966 GCF_002155905.1 Streptomyces tricolor
GACGACGACGAGGACGACGAGGAGGAGCTGGAGGAGTTCCTGGCGCGGATGGACCGGGAGGGGGCGGGGCCGCTGCGGGAGGCCGTGCTGTACGGCCTGCCCTGGGACGGCGCCGAGGTCCTGCTGGTCACGGCCGCCGAGGAGGCGGACGGGCAGCCGCTGCTGGAA
>NZ_MUMF01000305.1 GCF_002155905.1 Streptomyces tricolor
CGCAGTTCCCCGCGCCCCTGCGGGGCGCGCCCGCCCGGGGTCCGGCTACCGGTCGGCCACCCTCATCTCGAACCACGTCGTCTTGCCCCGCGGCAGCAGGTCGACCCCCCAGCGGTCGGAGAGCTTGTCCACCAGGAACAGGCCCCGGCCGCTGACGTCCAGTTCCTGGACCGGCATCAGGCAGGGCAGGGCCCGGGAGGGGTCGCGGACCTCCACCCGGATCCAGCCGGGGCGGCGGCGCATCCGCAGGCCGAAGACGCGGGCGCCGGTGTGCCGTACGGCGTTGCCGACGAGTTCCGAGACGAGCAGGACGGCGTCCTCGGCCAGTTTGGGACTGAGCCGCCAGGTGCGCAGGACGACGACCTGGGCGAGCCGGCGGGCGGTGGCCGCGGACTCGGGGCGGGACGGCAGCGGCACCTCCGCCTCCGTCGGGTTGCCGAACAGTTCGAGCGCCTTGAGCGCCTGTTCGTCCTCGACCGCGGGCGACCAGCGTGCCGCGGCTGCACGGCTGTGTCCCCGCGGCTGATCGATGCCCTCCAGCCCCGCCATGCCCCCATGATGGCCGTCGGGAGCCGCCTTGGGGGCCGTTCCGGAGGAATACGCCCCCCGCACGCCCCCGCGCCACGCCCGCCGATCGGCATATGCCGTTGGCATGTCGATATTCGGTACAGCCCTGCTGACCTGCGGCGACGGCTCACTTTCCGGCAATCGACGGGCTCCCTCGACACAGCAGGCTTAAGGCTGCCTTAAGGCTCCCATAAACCGCCCCATCGAGGGACCCGAATCAGACGACGCGTCAATTACGGGGCCACCCGCCGGAGTCAGCGGGACCCGCGCGCCGTTGACGGTCAGAGGAACTTGGCCTTGCCCGGCCCCTCCGCCACGAAGCTGCGCATGCCCCGCTCGCGGTCCTCGGTGGCGAACAGGCCCGCGAACCAGTTCCGTTCGACGGCGAGCCCGGTGTCGATGTCGGTCTCCAGACCGGTGTCGACGGCCTCCTTCGCCGCGCGCAGCGCGATGGCCGGGCCCTGGGCGAGCTTCGCGGCCCAGGCGTGCGCCTGCTCGTACACCTCGGCGGCCGGGACCACCCGGTCCACCAGTCCGATGGCGAGGGCCTCGTCGGCCTTGACCTGACGGCCCGTGAAGATGAGGTCCTTGGCCCTGGACGGGCCGATCAGCCGGGGCAGCCGCTGGGTGCCGCCGGCGCCCGGGATGAGCCCGAGCAGGATCTCGGGCTGGCCGAGCTTGGCGTTGTCGGCGGCGATGCGGTAGTCGGCGCACAGGGCCAGCTCGCAGCCGCCGCCGAGCGCGTAGCCGGTGACGGCGGCGACGACGGGCTTGGGGATGCGGGCCACGGCGGTGAAGGAGTCCTGCAGCGCGCGGGAGCGGCGGACCATCGCGGCGTGGTCCATGTTCTGCATCTCCTTGATGTCCGCGCCCGCCGCGAACACCCGCTCGCCGCCGTAGATCACCACGGCGCGCACGTCGTCGCGGTCCGCGGCCTCCTCGGCCAGTTCCTTCAGCCGGTCCTGGGTGGCGATGTCCAGCGCGTTCATCGGCGGCCGGTCGAGCCGCAGGGTGCCGACGCCTTCGGCGACTTCGAGAGAGACGGTCATGGGGCTCAGGTTAACGGCCACTAACGGCATCGGGCCCGGTGCCGTAGGTCACAGCACCGGGCCCGTACGTCAGCGGGGGCTCACTTCTTCCACTCGGCCCACGACATGTTCCAGCCGTTGAGGCCGTTGTCCGGGGCCACCGTGGCGTCGTGGGAGTTCTTGACGACCACCACGTCACCGATCATCGAGTGGTTGAAGAACCACGCGGCCGGGACGGAGCTGTCGTAGCCGCCGCGCACGTCGCGCAGGCCCACGCAGCCGTGGCTGGCGTTGTAGTTGCCGAAGGCGTCGCCGCCCCAGTAGTTGCCGTGGAGGAAGGTGCCGGAGGTGGTGAGGCGGATGGCGTGCGGCACGTCCTTGATGTCGTACTCGCCGCCGTAGCCGACGGTCTCGCCGTTCATCCGGGTGACGGTGAGCTTCTCGCTCATGACCATCTGGCCGTTCCAGGTGTCGTAGCCGGGCTTGCCGGTGGTGACCGGGATGGTCTTGACGACCTTGCCGTCCTGGGTGACCTTCATCGTGTGCTTCTCGGCGTCCACGACGGAGACCTGGTTGCGGCCGATGGTGAACTTCACGGTCTTGCGCTGCTTGCCGTAGACGCCGTCGCGGCCCTCGACGCCGTCCAGGTCGAGGTCGACGGTGACCTTGGTGCCTTCCTTCCAGTACTTCTCGGGGCGGAAGTCCAGGCGGTCGTTGCCGAACCAGTGGCCCTCGACCTCGACGGCCGGCTCGGTCTTGATGCGTATCGCCTTCTCGACCGCGTCCGGGCTGGTGATGCCCCGGGTGAAGCGTATGGAGAACGGCATGCCCACGCCGACGGTGGAGCCGTCCTCGGGGGTGAAGGTCCCGATGAAGGTGTTCTTCGGGGTGAGCGTGGTGAAGGTGGCGTCCTCGGCGGCCTTGCGGCCCTCGGAGTCCTCGGCGACCGCGTGCACCGTGTACTTGGTGGCCGCGGCCAGATGGGTCGACGGCGTCCAGGAGGAGCCGCCGCCGGTGATGGCGCCCTCGACCTTCGTGCCCTTCTCGTCCTTGACGGTCACCTCGGTCAGCTTGCCCTCGGCGACGCTCACCTTGAGCGCGCCGCTGGTGTCGACCCCGGTGGCCCCGGACTTGGGCGCGATGCTGACGGCGGCCGTGGACTGCCCGCCCTGCCGGCCGCCG
>NZ_MUMF01000306.1 GCF_002155905.1 Streptomyces tricolor
TGCTGCACCGGATGCTCCGCCACCAGCAGCCGGAGCTGTACGCGACCTGTGCGATCGCCCGGTTCACGCCCGGTGAGCCCGGGGTGGTGTGGGCCGCCGCCGGGCATCCGCCGGCCATCGCGCGCGGCCCCCGGGGCGAGGTGCGGGTGCTGGACGCCAAACCGGGGATCATGCTGGGCGTCCCGGTGCCGTTCACCTACGAGGAGCACACCGTGGATCTGCCGGCGGGCTCCACGCTCGCGCTGTACACGGACGGGTTGGTGGAGCGGCGGTCGGCCGGGATCGACGCGGGCATCGACCGGCTGGCCCTGGCCATGGAGTCGCTGCGCCGGGCGGATCTGGCGGATCTGGACGCGGCGGCCGACGCGCTGCTCAAGCCGATGCTGCACGACTCCGAACACGACGACGACATCTGCCTGTTGCTGTGCCGCACCACGCCGGAGTGAACGGCCCGGCGCCGGCCCCCGGTGGCGGGGGCCGGCGCTACTGGTCGACGCAGGTGTTCCCGGCGGCCGGGTTCGACAGACCGGCGAGGTTGATGGTGTTGCCGCACACGTTGGCGTCGACCTCGACCGTTGCCGGAGACGACGCCCGGACTGTTGGCCGCGACCCCGGTCGTGGGCCGGGAGCGCCCCTCCTGACGGACCGTCACGCCGCGGACGGGAAGCGTTCCCAGACCCGGTGGGCGGCGAGCAGTCGGGTGAGCTGCTGCAGAACGCCGGTGGCGGTGTCGCCGGCGAGCACCCCGGGGGCGTCGAGCGGGATGCCCGCCGCCTCCAGCGCGGTCTCCCCGCCCTTGGCGGCGCCGATGGCCTTGCCGTGCCGGTACGCCTCCGCCAGCAGCAGCCCCACCCGCGGATCGGGGGTGGCCTGCTGGGCGCTGGGCTGGCCGGCCTTGGCGTCCCGGGCGCCGTAGGCGTCGGCTCCCACACCGGGGGTGCCGGCCACGAGCAGGGCGTCGAACTCCACGGAGCGTGCGGTGGCATAGGTCCGCTGGACGGTCAGGGCGTCCGCGCCGTCCCCCAGGGTGCCGCCCGTCGGTGCGACGATCAGCGGGACCATGCCGCCGTCCAGCACCTCCTGGCGTACGGACCGTACGCCGTCGAGGTCGCCGTCGGGTCCGGTGACGATGCCGATGATGCGGCCGTCGGTGGGCCAGGTGTGCCCGACCTGCGAGAGGGCGGGGCTGGGCTCGACGTCGGCCAGCGGCACCGAGGGCTCGGGTGCGGGCAGGCCGAGGCCGGCGGCGACGCCCGCGCACAGCTCGGGGTCGATGTTGGCGAGGACCTGCAACGCCCGCTCGCGGATGGCCTGTTCGTAGCACTTGCCGAGTTCGAAGGTGTAGGCGCCGATGATGTGCTCGCGTTCGGGCGCGCTCATGCTGAGCCAGAACCGGCGCGGCTGGCTGAAGTGGTCGTCGAACGACTCGGGGGCCTCGCGTACCTTGGTCGCCTCGGGGATCCGGACCGGTGTCTCGACGTACGCGCCGTCGAGGCCCGCGCCGGGGGTGAACGGGCAGCCGCCGTCGAGGGAGTTGGGGCGGTAGGGGGCCGTGCCGCGGTGCACGGCGGTCTGATGCATGCCGTCGCGCAGCATGTCGTTGACGGGTGCGTGCGGCCGGTTGATGGGCAGCTGCGGGAAGTTGGGGCCGCCCAGCCGGGTGATCTGGGTGTCCAGGTAGGAGAAGAGCCGGCCGGCGAGCAGCGGGTCGTCGGTGATGTCGATGCCGGGGACGAGGTGGCCGACGTGGAAGGCGACCTGCTCGGTCTCGGCGAAGAAGTTCGACGGGTTGCGGTTGAGGGTGAGCAGCCCGATCGGCTGCACGGGGGCGAGTTCCTCGGGGACGATGTTCGTCGGGTCCAGCAGGTCGATGCCCTCGAAGGTCTGGTCGGGGGTGTCGGGGAAGGTCTGGATGCCGAACTCCCACTGCGGGTAGGCGCCCGCCTCGATGGCGTCGGCGAGGTCCCGGCGGTGGAAATCGGGGTCGACGCCGTTGATGATCTGCGCCTCCTCCCACACCAGCGAGTGCACGCCCAGCTTCGGCTTCCAGTGGAACTTCACCAACGTGGTCTCGCCGGCGGCGTTGACCAGGCGGAAGGTGTGGACGCCGAAGCCCTCCATGGTGCGGTACGAGCGCGGGATGCCCCGGTCGGACATGTTCCACAGGGTGTGGTGGGTCGCCTCGGTGTGCAGGGTGACGAAGTCCCAGAAGGTGTCGTGGGCGCTCTGCGCCTGCGGGATCTCCCGGTCGGGATGCGGCTTGCCGGCGTGGATGATGTCCGGGAACTTGATGGCGTCCTGGATGAAGAAGACCGGGATGTTGTTGCCGACCAGGTCGAAGACGCCCTCGCTGGTGTAGAACTTCGTCGCGAAGCCCCGGGTGTCGCGGACGGTGTCGGCGGAGCCCCGGGAGCCGAGCACGGTGGAGAAGCGGACGAACACCGGTGTCTCGACGTCCTCGGCGAGGAACGCCGCCTTGGTGACGCCGGCCGCGGTGCCGTAGCTGCGGAACACGCCGTGCGCGCCGGCGCCGCGGGCGTGGACCACGCGCTCCGGGATGCGCTCGTGGTCGAAGTGCATGACCTTCTCCCGCAGGTGGTGGTCCTGAAGGAGCACCGGTCCGCGGGGGCCGGCCTTGAGGGAGTGGTCGGTGTCGTACAGCCGGGTGCCCTGGGCGTTGGTCAGGTAGCTGCCGCTCTGGGCCATCCGCGCCTGGTCGGCGCCGGTCGGCTGCCCGGTCGGCGAGACGGTGGCCGGGCCGGTCTGGTCGGGCTTGGGGGGATACGGCTCATGGGGTTCGGTCGGTTCGGCGACGGGCGGCGACGTGGGCCCCGGCTTGCCGGGGATGCCGTCCTCCGGGCCGGCCGGGCCGCCCTGCAGGACGTCCGCCACCTTGTCCGCCGCTCGCTTCAAGGGGTTCGTCTCGCTCATCAATACCAATTCCTTCGCTGCTCACACCGAGGCATGGGCCGACACCAGAGACATACCGGGTGAAGTTCGAACCAAAGGGGTGACGCCGGCGCTCGTACCGAGGTCCCCGGGCCGGGGCGTCCGAAACCGGGAATCGCGGCGATTTCCGGTCGGGGTGAAGTCGGGCCGTCTCCTATCGAGTTGCCGGGGCGGGAGGCCCGCCGGACGCGCTGGTCCGGACCCGGGGACCACCGGCAGGGCCAAGGGCCCCCTGCCGAGGACGTGTTCCGCAGCAGGGCCGGCTTCTTGACCCGGGGCAGGCGTGCACCCGGCCGCCGCCCGCATACGCCACCCTAGGCGCTGCCCCCGCCCTGCGCAGGTCGGGCGGGGCCGGCCGGTCAGGGCCGTGCCATGACCCGCAGCGTCTCCACGGAGGAGTCCGCCGCGTCCGGGAGGAGGAAGCCGTGGGCGACCCCGCTGCGCAGGTAGTCGACGATCTCCGCGGTGATCACCTCGCCGGGTGCCACGACCGGCACGCCGGGCGGGTACGGGCTGATCATCTCCGCGGCGATGCGGCCCACGGCCTGCTCGGCGGGCACCTGTTCGGCGGCGGCGAAGAAGGCCTCCCGGGGCAGCACCGCCTGCTCCAGTTCCAGGGCGCTCGGTTCGGGCAGATGCACGGCGGGCCGCCGCTCCAAAGTCTCCGCCCGCTCCACCAGCGAGCGCACGGACTCCACCAGGAGCTTCTCGGTCTCGTCGTCGTCGGAGTGGGTGATGGAGGCGCTGATCCGGCAGGTGTCCGAGCCGCCGACGTCGATGTGGCAGTTCGCGCGCAGCCACTCGGCCGCCTGCATGCCGCTGATGCCGAGGTCCCGTACGTCGACGACGATCTTCAGGGGGTCGAACTCGGCGGCCAGGCCCATCTCGATGACCTCTCCGCCCATCACCCGCAGCCCCGGCAGCTCCCGCAGCCGGGCCCGGATGCGCTCGGCCCGGTGGAGGGCGGCGTCCAGCAGCCCGTGGCCCTGCTCGACCATCTGCCGCCGCCAGCCGTCGAGGGCCGCGTAGACCAGGCAGGAGGCGCTGGTGGTGCCGAGCAGGTCCTCACGCTGTTTGAGGACGGTGGGCGAGACCCGGTCGTGCTGGAGGTGGAACACCGAACTCTGCTCGATCGCGCCGCCCATCTTGTGGACGCTGGTGACGACCAGGTCGGCGTCCGCGTTCATGCCCCACACCGGCAGATCCGGATGGAACGGCAGGTGGGCGCCCCACGCCTCGTCCACGATGAGCGGTACGTCGAAGGCGTGGCAGGCGTCGGCCACCCCGCGCACATCGGCGCAGGTGCCCCAGTCGGTGGGCGTGATCAGCAGCATCCCCTTGGCGTCGGGGTGCTCGCGCAGCCGGTTGCGTACGTCGTCGGCCTCGGGCGGATGGGCCATGTGCCGTTCGCCGTCGAACTTCGGGTGGACCCAGATCGGCTCCACACCGTTGATGATCACGGCGGCGATGACGGACTTGTGCGCGTTGCGCGACAGCAGCAGCTTCTCCCCCGGGCCCGCCACCGAGCACATCGCGGTCTTCACGGACAGGGAGCTGCCGCAGGTGGAGAAGAACGCGTGCTCGGCGCCGACCGCGTCCGCCATCAGTTCCTGGGCCTGTTCCAGCACGCCCTGGGACTCGCGGCGGTCGTCCAGCCCGTTGAGGGTGAGCACGTCCGAACGGAAGACGTCCAGTCCGAGGATCTCGGCCACCCGGGGGTCGGTGCCGCGGCCCTGCTTGTGCCCGGGTGGTCCGTACACCACGTCTCCTCGCCGCCGGAACTCCTGCAGAGCCTCCAGGACGGGTACGCGCGAGTGATCCATGGCTGTCCTCCTGAGCTGGTCGGTCCCGCACCCACCGTGTTGCACCGGCCGGGCGGCCCAAACCCACGGGGCGGGTGTCGCAGGGCCGTCCGGGTGGAACCCGGGCCCGCACGAACCCGCCCGCCGAGCCTCAGGAGGTCTCGTGTCGCTGTACCAGCGGATCCGGGAGGAGACCGCGCGGCGCGCCGACGCGCTGTGGGACGTGGCCTCGGCCCTGCACGCCGACCCGGAGACCGCGTTCGCCGAGCACCGGGCGGCCGCGCTGCTCACCGGTGAACTGGAACGCGCCGGCTTCGCCGTGCGGCGGGAGACCGCGGGCCTGCCGACCGCGTTCACGGCGCAGTCGGGCACGGGGCGGCCCGTGGTGGCCTTCCCGCTGGAGTACGACGCCCTGCCCGGCCTCGGGCACGCCTGCGGGCACAACCTCATCGCCGCGGCGGGCCTCGGCGCGGCCCTGGTCACGGACGCCGTGCGGGACGGCACCGGGGGCACGGTCCTCGCGGTGGGCACACCGGCCGAGGAGGGCGGTGGCGGCAAGGCCCTGGAGGTGGCGGCCGGGGTCTTCGACGAGGTGGACGCCGCCCTGATGTTCCACCCCGGGGTGTACGACTGGGTGCGGGCGCCGCTGACCGCGCAGGAGCAGTACCGGGTCGGCTTCCGCGGCCGGGCCGCGCATCCCACGGGCAGTCCGACAGAGGGCATCGACGCGCTCGCGGCGCTGATCGAGCTGTTCAACGTCCTGTCGGGGCTGGGCCGGCGGCTGCCGGAGGGGTCCCATGTCCAGGGAATCATCACGCACGGTGGTACGGCCACGAACATCGTCCCCGAGTACGCCGAGGGCCGGTTCGGCCTGCGCGCGCTCACCACGGCCGCCCTGGACGAGCTGGCGGCGCAGCTGCGCACCGCCGCGGAGGGGGTCGCGCTGGCGACCGGGACCGCCCTCACGGTGGACCGGGCGAGCGTGCGCTACGAGCACTTCCGGGACTGCGCGGTGCTGTCCGAGCGGTTCGCCGGGCACCTGGGCCGCGCCGGGATCCCCCTCACCCCGCCCGCTCCCGGTGTCTACCTGGGCTCCTCCGACATCGGCAACGTCAGCGGCCGGGTGCCCGCCATCCATCCGTTCGTCGCGATCATGGGCGCGGAGGGCTCCGACCACACCCCGGAGTTCGCCGAGGCCGCGGTGTCGGCGCGGGCCCGCCGGGTGCTGATGGCGGTGGTGGAGGCGCTGGCCTGCACGGCGGTGGACGTCCTCGGGGACGCGGGGCTGCGTGACCGCGCGTGGGAGGACCTGCGCCGGGCCTCGGTCTGACACCGGTGCCCGGGCGCCGGTTCAGCCCGGCCGGCCGCAGCGGACCTCCCGCTCGTCCTCCCGCCCGTCGGCGTCCGCGCCGGTGCGCGCGTGCTCCACGGCGGCGGGCAGGGCCCGGCGGATCACCTCGGGCAGCCAGCCCCGGGCCGGCCACTCGACGAGGCAGCGCGCCACCTCCCGCAGTTTGATGTTGGTGTGCTGCGACACGTGCTTCAGGGCCGCCCAGCCCTGCTCCGGACGCAGCCTGCCCACGGTGACGACCACGCCGATCGCCTGGTCGACCACGGCGTGCGAGACCAGACCCCGGCGCAGTTGCTCCACCTCCTCCTGGAGTGCCGTCAGCTGCTCGTGGGGGGCCTGCTCCTCGCGTCCGATCATGGATTCACCCTGGGCAGCCCGGCCGGCCGGCGCCAGCCGCCAGGCGAACAATCGGGCAAGCCTCCGTACAGAAAACGAAAAATCGCAGGTCGGAGACCCATGAGAGCGGAAAACAGGGGCAACAGGGGCCCATGGAGACGCTCACCTTCGACAGCGACGACCTGTCCGTGACGGAGGATTTCCTCAGCCGTGCCTACGCGAAGATGCGGATAGCCAGCGGCAGCCCCGGCGCCAACCGCGCCCGGATCCGCCGTGCCGGGATCGCCTCGGTGAGTGTCGACGAACTCGCGCTGGACTTCGAGATGGCCTACTCGGTGACCCCGCTGGGCCGGATCTGCCTGTGCACCGTGCACGAGGGGACCGTGCGGGACCACGGCTTCCAGGGTGTCGAGGACTCCTTCGGGCCGGGTGACATGGTGCTGTTCGCGCCGCCCGACCTGCCGTACACGGGCCGGATCTGCCACGCCCGTTACACCATCACGATGCTGGACCCGGCGCTGCTCGCGCAGGTGGCCGGGGGCGGCGAGGGGTCGCGGCCGGTGCGGCTGACCGGGCACCGGCCGCGCTCCGCGGCGGCGGCGCGCCAGCTGCACCGCACGATCGCCCATCTGCGCGACACGGTGCTCGCCGATCCGGAGACCGCGGACCAGCCGCTGATCGCCGCCACGGCCACCCAGCACCTGGCGGCGAGCGTGCTGGCCGCGTTCCCCAACACGGCGCTGGACGAGCCCGCGGACGAGCGCGCCGACGCGCGGCCGGCGGTGCTGCGCCGGGCGCTCGCCTACATCGACGACCACGCCGACCAGCCGATCACGGTCGCGGACATCGCCGCCGCGGCGCATGTCACGGTCCGCGCGCTGCAGTACGCCTTCCGCCGTCATCTGGACACCACTCCGCTGGCGCAGCTGCGCCGGGTGCGGCTGGCGCACGCCCATCACGACCTGGTGGCCGCCGATCCCGGCGAGGGGGCGACGGTCACGGAGATCGCGGCCCGGTGGGGCTTCCACCACCCGGGCCGCTTCGCCTCCCTGTACCGGGACACCTACCGGCGGGCCCCGCACGAGACCCTGGCCGGCGGCTGACGGAGTCCTACGGGAAGGACGTCACCTTGGACGGGACGGTGTCGGTGCCCGAGGTGGGTGCGCCGGTGCTGTTGACGACGTGCGCGTACTGGCCCTTGCCGCCGAGGGAGACCACCAGCAGGTTGTGCAGCTTGATCCCCGGGGTCACGGGCGTCTGGAAGCCGTGTGCCTGGACGATCGACGGATCGGCCGTGTAGTTGCAGTAGCTGCCCAGGGCCCACGCCTCGTGGGTGGTGACGGAGTCGGCGATCTTGTAGGCCGCGTAGCCGACGATGCCGTCGTGGGTGACGGCGGCGGCGTTCGGGGCGTCGTACGCCTTCTCGTTCTGGAAGAAGATCGTCCGGCCGCGTTCTCCGTTCCAGTGGACGTCGTACTTGTTGAAGTGCTCGACGAACAGGCCGGTGGCGAGGACGTCGTCGCCGTTCACGCGCAGGCCGTAGTCGGCGCGGTTGGTGTCCCAGCCGACGCCGTCGCCGTGGTCGGCGCGCCAGATCCAGGTGTGGTCGATGAGGACGTCGTCGCTGTCGACCACCACGGAGTTGGTGGCGCGTCCGGGTCCGGCGCCGCCGATGCGGATGAACACGTCCTGCACGGATGTGGGATCGGCGGAGTGGTCGGCGGAGGCGCCGGGGGTGCCGATGCGCAGCAGGGTGTCGGAGGTGGCCGGGCCCGCGTCGATCAGGAAGCCGGCAAGGCGTACGCCGTCGACGTCGGCGACGTGCATCGCGTCGATGCCGTTGTCCGGGACCAGGGTGGCGAGGCCGAGGCCGAGGACGACGGTGCCCGGGCGGGTGACGTCGATGGTCTGGTCGAGGTGGTAGACGCCGGGGGTGAACAGGAGGTTGAGCCCCTGGGCGAGGGCCGCGTTGACGGTGGCGGCCGTGGCGCCCGGCTTGACGACGTAGAACCGGTCGAGCGGGATGGACGTGCCCGCGTTCGCGGGCCAGGAGACGCCCCGGGCGTTCGTGCGCTTGGCCGGGACGAACACCTTGTAGGCGGAGCCGTCCAGGTAGAGGAAGGGTTTCTCGCGGGAGACCGGGGTGGTGTCCAGGGTGGTGTACGGGCCGTTGTCGAAGTTGGTGGCGGGGGCGCCCTGGACGCCGGAGAAGGTCATGTTCCACACGCCGTTGGTCCAGCCGCCGACCGAGCTGTCCCGGGTGTACCACTGCTGCTGGGAGTACGGGCCCACGGTCCCGTCGATCTTCGAGTCCGCGATGTAGCCGCCGGAGGCCCAGCCGTAGCCGTTGGGGGCGAGGTTGAGGCCGCCTTCGACGTGGATCCGGCGGAAGGGCGCGGCCTGGGCGACGGCCCAGCGGTCGGTGCCGTTGACGGGTTTGAGGGAGAGGTTCTCCGCCGAACGCCAGAAGTTCTGGGTGGCGTTGCCGTTGAACCAGCCGGCGTCGACGGTGATGTCCCCGTTGATCCGGGTGTCGTCGGGGTTCAGGCCGAGGCCGGAGATCGAGGTGTAGAAGCCGAGTTGGGCGTTGATGCCGTGGTAGGTGCCGGGCTTGAGCAGGAACTGGTAGCGGCCGGTGCCGAACTGGGCGGACTCCTGCCGTGCGAAGACGTCGTCGAACTTCTGCTGGAGGCCCGGGGTGGAGGGGTCGACGACGATGACGTTCGGGCCGAGGTCGCCGCCGCCCTGGACGGGCGGGACGCCGGTGCTGCGGGTGTGCACGGCGACCTCCCACAGGGAGTAGCCGTAGCCGGTGCCGCGGGCGGTGCCGAGGATGCGCAGGTACCGGCCGGAGCCGCTGATGTCGTACGACGCCGTGCCGCCGGTCGCTCCGGTGACGCTCTTGAGGGTGTTCCAGTTCTGTCCGTCCGCGGAGGCCTGGATCTGGAAGTCCTTGCCGTAGGCGGCCTCCCAGTTCAGGTCGACCCCGCACAGGTCCGTGACGGCGCCGAGGTCGACGCGGAGCCACTGCGGGTCGGCGGCCTGGCTGGACCAGCGGGTCCCGGTGTCGCCGTCGAAGGCGGCGGAGGCGGGCGTGCCGGCGTTCTCGGTGGAGGAGGCCGTGGCGGGCCTGCCCCGGGCGGCGTCGGCGGTGCCGCAGCCCGTCTGGCCGCCGTCCGCGCTGCCGAACACCTGGAACTCCCAGAGGGAGTAGCCCCAGGGGGTGGCCCGGTGCACGCCGAGCATCCGTACGTAGCGGCCCCGGCCGGAGACGTCGAGCGTGTCGAGGCCGCCGTCGGAGCCGGTGACGGACTTCAGGTCGGTCCAGGTGGTGCCGTCCGCGGATATCTGGACCCGGTAGTCCTTGCCGTAGGCGGCCTCCCAGTCGAGGACCACCCGGCTGACCGTGGCGGTGGTCCCGAGGTCGACGCGGACCCACTGGTCGTCTCCGGCGGCCGAGGACCAGCGGGTCCCGCTGTCGCCGTCGACGGCGTGGGCGGCGGCGGTGCCGGCGTTCTCCTCGGACGAGGCGGTGACGGTCTTCCCCTGGGACAAGGGGGTTTCGGCCGCGGCGGCCGTCGGGTGGGTGGTGGGCAGGGCGATCAGCGCCGCCGTGGCGGCCAGCGCGATGCCCAGGGATCTCAGTCTCATTCGGCGGCTCCAGACGAGGGCGGGGTCGACTCACTGACCCCACGGCTTAGTTCATGTTTTGATTTAAGTGATGAACCAAACCGGCCACAAGCCTTCGGACACCACATCCTTCGGACCACCGCGTCCGGACGGAGCCGCGGTGCGGCTCAACTCCCCCGCCGCGCCTGCCGGTTCACCAGGTCCAGCAGGGCCGCGTGGGTCTCGGCGTCGGCCGCCGCGATCAGTCCGCCCGCGCCGGTGTACGGCGGCTCGCCGTCCAGGCCGGTCACCGTGCAGCCCGCCGCCCGGCACAGGGCGATGCCCGCGGCGAAGTGCACACTGTCGGCCAGGTGGCCGTCGGTGACATAGGCGGCCCGGCGCCCGGCGGCGACCCAGGCCACCGCGAGCGTGCTGGAGACCACCCGGGGCCGGAACCGCTCGGCGAAGCCGGGGTCGGCGAGCAGGAGGGCGGGGCGGAAGCCGGGGGCGTTGGGGTACGGCGGGTCGAGGTTGACGTCCACCAGCGCGCTCCCGGCGGCGGGCGTCAGCTCCGCGTCCCCGCCGTCACGGCGGACCAGGGCCCGGGTGCCGTCGGTCCAGAACACCTCGCCGCTGAACGGATCGGCCGTCGCCGCCGCGGTGACCTCGGCGCCGGCCCGCAGGGCGACGTTCACGCCGACGAGCATGGTCTGCGCGGCGTAGTTGAGGGTGCCGCACAGCGGGTCGACCAGCCAGCGGCGGCGGGCACCGGCAGCGCCGGTGTCCCCGCTCTCCTCGGCCGTGACCGCGTCGTCGGGCCGGGCGGCCCGCAGGACGTCCAGGATGGCCCGCTCGGCGGCGAGGTCCGCCGCCGTCGCGAAGTCACCGGCGGCCTTCTCACGGCGGGCCGGCCGCCGCCCGTACAACTCCCGCACCACCGCCGCACCGGCCTGCGCGGCCGTCACGGCCAGCTGGGCGTCGGACTCCCCGTGGATGATCGGCATGGGTGCAGCGTAGGCGAACCGCGGCTCGAACGGTGCGCCCCCGTCGTGCGGTTGCCCGTACGCCGACGCGGCACCTCCCCACCCGCGGGACGACGGGTGAGGAGGCGTGCCGCGGGTCAGTGCGCCCGGGCGCCGGTCGGGGTGAAGGTCAGCGTCTGTTCGGCCGCGGTGCGGCCGGCGCCGACGGGGCTGCCGGTGGTGTCCGTCCAGGTGCGCAACGGGGTGGTCTCGGCGAGGCGGCCGATGGTCGCGGAGAGTCCGAGGACGAGGCCGCTGTAGCGGTTGACCAGGCGGTGGCCGCCGGCGGCGGAGGAGCCGGGGATCACGAACCACTGCTGGCCGAGGGTCGGTCCGCCGGCCCGGGCCGCGCCGGCCGTGGGCCGGGCGCCCCAGGCCCGGCCGTCCGTCCTCGCGGAGTCGACGCCCAGCAGCCGGCCGGTCGCGGCGTTGACGAGGGTGAAGGCGCCGTCGCCCGTGGGGGTGAAGGACCATGACTCGCGGGCGGAGCCGGTGGGCCGGGCCACCGAGGTGACGGCGGAACCGCCGGCGGCCTGGGCGAGGATCCGGCCGGTGCCGGCGGCGATGCGGTACCTGCGGCCGGTGTCCACGGGCGGGGCGGCCGGCGTGGCCGAGTCGACGGTGATGTCGACGTACTCACCGGAGGCGCCGTGGGAGCAGCCGAAGGAGCAGTAGGCGCGGAAGGTCCTGCCGACGACGGCGGAGCCGGTGCGGTTGGCGCGGTCCAGGAACCAGCGGTACCAGGACGCGGTGGTGTAGTCCCCGGTGTCGCCGATGAGCCGCCACTTCTGCGTGGCCAGGTCGTCGGTGGCGTACAGGTACTGCGGTGCGTCACCGCTCTGGTCGACGGCCTGCGGGGTGCCGATGTACAGGCCGAGATGGGCGTCGTAGGTGATGTTCAGGACGAACAGCGGTGAGGTCGGGGGCATGGTGCCGGCCGCGATCTGTTCGGCGGCGGTGCCGGGGTTGGCCGGGTCGTACTCGGCGTCGACGGGGGTGTAGCCGGTGGGACGGCCGGCGTCGACGGGGACGATGTTGCTCTCCCGGCCGCCGGTGCCGGGCTGGGACCAGGCGCCGTCGTACCACTTGCGCCAGGAGCCGGGGGCCATCTTCGCCGCGATCGGGGCGCGGGCCACGTGCGCGTAGAAGGCCTTCCAGCCGCCGCGCTTGTCGACGATCCGCGAGCCGTAATAGACGTAGAAGTAGCCGGAGGCCGGGTCCGCGAACAGGCGCTGGTCGCCGTCGCCGTAGGAGTACGTCTCGTGCGGGAAGGCCGCCGTGTCCCCGCGCTTCGTGCTGTACGGCGAGGTGATCACATGGTCCTTGATGGTCCAGGTGCGGCCCCGGTCGGTGGAGACGGCGTAGTCGATGGCGTCGTAGTGCAGTCCGTCGCCGAACGGCTGCGGGGTGAACTCGTTGTGCACCAGGCCGTACCAGTCACCGGTGTCGGGATCGATCCACACCCCGGACAGGTCGCAGTAGTTCTTCTGCGCGTAGCCCGAGCCGGCCGGCGCGTACGTCGCCTCCCGCCCGGTGGGGCTGTTGTTGCACCGCCAGGTGGTGTCGTCGTTGCGGTCGGCGGGGTTGGCCGGGTTCACCGCCGCGCTGAGCGTCCGGTCGAAGGTGGCGGTGTCGAAGTCCTTGCCGGTGTAGAAGTCCCAGACCCGTGGGTCGTCGGCGCCGTAGAGCGCGGCGGACTGCTGGTAGTGGAAGGTGCCGTCCCTGTCGAGGAACGGGGTGGCGGGGGTGTCCGT
>NZ_MUMF01000307.1 GCF_002155905.1 Streptomyces tricolor
AGGCGCCCCGCGGGGCGCCTTCCCTCCAGCCCGGTGCCCTACGGCAGGTTGCGGGCCATGACGATGCGCTGGACCTGGTTGGTGCCCTCGTAGATCTGCGTGATCTTGGCGTCGCGCATCATGCGCTCCACCGGGTAGTCGCGGGTGTAGCCGTAGCCGCCGAGGAGCTGGACGGCGTCGGTGGTGACCTCCATGGCGACGTCCGAGGCGAAGCACTTGGCGGCGGCGCCCAGGTAGGTGAGGTCGGCGTCGCCGCGCTCGGAGGCGGCGGCGGCCTGGTAGGTGAGGGCACGGGCCGCCGAGATCTTCATGGACATGTCGGCGAGCATGAACTGGATGCCCTGGAAGTCGGCGATCGCCTTGCCGAACTGCTTGCGCTCCTGGACGTAGCCCTTGGCGTAGTCGAAGGCGCCCTGGGCGACACCGAGGGCCTGGGCGGCGATGGTGATGCGGGTGTGGTCCAGGGTCTTCATGGCCGTCATGAAGCCGGTGCCCTCCTCGCCGATCATGCGGTCGGCGGGGATGCGGACGTTGTCGAAGTAGACCTCGCGGGTCGGGGAGCCCTTGATGCCGAGCTTCTTCTCGGGGGCGCCGAAGGAGACGCCCGGGTCGGACTTCTCGACGACGAAGGCCGAGATGCCCTTGCTCCGCTTCTCCGGGTCGGTGACGGCCATGACCGTGTAGTACTCGGAGACGCCCGCGTTGGTGATCCAGCGCTTCACGCCGTTGAGGACCCAGTGGTCGCCGTCGCGGACGGCCTTGGTCTTCATGCCGGCCGCGTCCGAGCCCGCCTCCGGCTCGGAGAGGCAGTACGAGAACATCGCGTCGCCCTTGGCCAGCGGGCCCAGGTACTTCTTCTTCAGCTCCTCGGAGCCGGAGAGGATCACCGGGAGCGAGCCGAGCTTGTTCACGGCGGGGATGAGGGAGGAGGAGACGCAGGCGCGGGCCACCTCCTCGATCACGATGACCGTGGCGAGCGCGTCGGCGCCGGCGCCGCCGTACTCCTCGGGGACGTGCACGGCGTGCAGGTCGTTGGCGACGAGGGCGTCGAGGGCCTCCTGCGGGAAGCGGGCCTCCTCGTCCACCGCCGCGGCGTACGGCGCGATCTTCGCCTCGACCAGGGCGCGGACGGCGTCCCGGAGCATGTCGTGCTCCTCGGACGGGCGGTACAGGTCGAAGTCAGCCGATCCGGCCACGGTCTCTCACGCTCCAAAGACGCAGTGATACTGACGCTAATTACCGTTAAGTAACTCAAATTTTAGAGCCCTGCTGACAACCCGCCTACGTGAGCTTGGTGACAGCGGGAAAGTTGCCCGGTGCGCGGCCCGACTATGCTCGGGCCCGCATCACCGACGACCCCGCAGCTGGAGCATCCATGAGCCTGAAGATCACCGTGATCGGCACCGGCTACCTCGGCGCCACGCACGCCGCGGCCATGGCCGAGCTGGGCTTCGAGGTGCTGGGCCTGGACGTCGTACCGGAGAAGATCGCCATGCTGGAACGCGGCGAGACCCCGATGTACGAGCCGGGGCTCGGGGAGCTGCTGCGCCGGCACGTGGCGGGGATCGAGGGGTCCACCGGGCGGCTGCGGTTCACCATGGACTGGGCCGAGGCCGGCGCCTTCGGCGATGTGCACTTCGTGTGCGTGAACACCCCGCAGAAGCACGGCGAGTACGCCTGTGACATGAGTTACGTCGACTCCGCGATCGCCTCCCTCGCCCCGCATCTGCACGGCCCGGCCCTGGTCGTCGGCAAGTCGACGGTGCCGGTGGGCTCCGCCGAGCGGCTGGCCGCCTACCTCGCCGAGCATGCCCCGGCCGGCGGCGACGCCGAGCTGGCCTGGAACCCGGAGTTCCTGCGCGAGGGCTTCGCCGTCCAGGACACCCTGCACCCGGACCGGATCGTGGTCGGGGTGCGCAGTGAGCGGGCCGAGAAGCTGCTGCGCGAGGTGTACGCCGGGCCGGTCGGCGAGGGCACGCCGTTCGTCGTCACCGACTTCCCGACCGCCGAGCTGGTGAAGACGGCCGCGAACTCCTTCCTCGCCACCAAGATCTCCTTCATCAACGCGATGGCCGAGGTGTGCGAGGCGGCCGGCGGTGACGTGGCGAAGCTCGCGGAGGCCATCGGCCACGACGACCGGATCGGCCGCAAGTTCCTGCGCGCCGGGATCGGTTTCGGCGGCGGCTGCCTGCCCAAGGACATCCGGGCGTTCATGGCCCGCGCCGGTGAGCTGGGCGCCGACCAGGCGCTGACCTTCCTGCGCGAGATCGACTCCATCAACATGCGCCGGCGTGGCCAGATGGTGGAGATGACCCGGGAGGCGCTCGGCGGCGGCTCCTTCCTCGGCAGGCGGGTCGCGGTGCTCGGCGCCACCTTCAAGCCCGACTCGGACGACGTCCGCGACTCGCCCGCGCTGAACGTGGCCGGCCAGATCCACCTCCAGGGCGGCCAGGTGACCGTGTACGACCCGAAGGGCATGGACAACGCCCGCAAGGTCTTCCCGACGCTGGGCTACGCCGACTCGGCGACGGCGGCCGTCCGGGGCGCCGACGTCGTCCTGCACCTGACGGAGTGGCAGGAGTTCCGCGAGCTGGACCCGGCGGCGCTCGGCGAGGTGGCGACGGCCCGGGTGATCCTCGACGGCCGCAACACCCTCGACCCGGAGCTGTGGCGGCGGGCCGGCTGGACGTACCGGGCCATGGGACGGCCGACGGCCTGAGCACCCGCGGCGACACCGGTTCGGCCGAGGCTCAGTCGGCCGAACCGGTGTCTGTGCGCATTCTGCACCACGCGGCTGCGGCTCACGCGCCCTTCGTCCGGTAGCGGCGCATCTTCTCGCGGGCGCCGCACACCTGCATCGAGCACCAGCGGCCCCGTCCGGCGGGGCTGCGGTCGTAGTACGCCCAGTGGCAGGTCTGGGCCTGGCACGCCTTGAGCCTGGTCCAGGTGCCGGCGACCAGCGCCTCGGCGACGGCGGCGGCGACCCGGGAGAGCAGCGGGCCCGCGTCGGCGGGGGCGAGGCGGGCCGCGCCGTCCCGCTCGTCGACGGCGACGTACAGCGGGGCCCGGGCCAGCAGGGTGCCCAGCGGGGTCACCGCGCGGTGCGGCGGGTGGCCGGCGTGGGCGAGCAGCACGGCCCGCAGCGACTCCCGCAGTTCCCGGGCGTCGGCCAGCCCGGCCTCCGGGACCCCGAGGCGTTCACGGCCCTCCGGCGTGTCGAGCGAGTCGGCGCCGGTCTCCATGTCCAGCGTGTTGACCAGGGACTCGATCAGGGCCAGGCCGCCGGGAGCGGCCGATCTCTCGCTCATGCTTGCGACGTTACCCCCGATGCGGGAGCATGCAGTAACGGTTACCGGTTACCCGTCTCTACAGGTAACGCATGGAGGAGGTAGTCATGGCTCTCGCGAAGTTCGGTGTCGTGGTCCTGGACTGTCCCGACCCTCGGGCGCTGGCCGGCTTCTACGCCGGTGTGCTGGGCGGCACGGTGGAGGGCGAGGGCGACTGGGTGGACCTGAAGGTGCCCGGCGGGCCGCAGCTGGCCTTCCAGGAGGCGCCCGGGTTCGTGCCGCCGGAGTGGCCGGCGGCGGACCGCTCGCAGCAGTTCCACCTGGATCTGCTGGTGGAGGACCTGGACGCGGCGGAGAAGGGGGTGCTGGAGCTGGGCGCGCGGCCACTGGACACGGAGGACCGCGAGCGGAGCTTCCGTGTGTACGCCGACCCGGCCGGGCACCCGTTCTGTCTCTGTGCCGGCTGATCCCGAGGAGACGTACATGGCGTCCGTGGCCCGTTTGCGCAACGTCGTGCTCGACTGTCCCGATCCGCACGCGCTGGCCGCCTTCTACGCGGCGGTGGCCGGAGGGACCCCGGAACCGGAGGACGACGACTGGGTCGTCCTCCAGGTGCCGGACGGGCCGCGGCTGGCCTTCCAGCGGGCCGAGGGGCACACCCCGCCGGAGTGGCCGCGCGCCGACCGCAACGGCCAGCAGCTCCATCTGGACTTCGACGCGGGTCCGACCTGGGCGGACATCGACGCGGCGCACGAGCGGGTGCTCGCGCTCGGCGCCCGCCCGCTGGACCTGGCGGACCGCGAGTCGAAGGATTTCCAGGTGTACGCCGACCCGGCCGGGCACCCGTTCTGCCTGTGCCGGATCGAGCGGTCCTGACGGCCTGGGCGGCACCCGGGGAGCACCTAGGGGCCCCCTCAAGGGCGCCCTAGGGGGCGGCGTCCAGCTCGGTGATGCGCGCGTGTGATGCCCGGCGCTGCTGCGTCGCCCGGGCCGTGAAGTCCGCGCTGCGCAGGACCCGCTGCACGTTTCTCCAGGTCAGCAGGGACAGTTCGGTCTCGGACCAGCCGCGCCGGAGCAGCTCGGCGATCAGGTGGGGATAGCGGGAGGTGTCGGCGAGGTCCCGGGGGTGGACGACCCCGGAGTCGTACGTGCCGGACAGGCCGACGCACTCGGGTCCGGCGACGTCGCGGATGTGGTCGAGGTGGTCGGCGACGTCCGGGACGGCCGGGCCGGTCTGCTCGGCGGTCAGCGGCACCATGCACAGCCCCTTCGCCTCCCCCAGGGCGGCGAGGAGATCGTCGGGCAGGTTGGCCGGGTGCGGGCGCCGGGCGCGGGCGGCGGAGCGGCTGCACAGCACCGGGGTCTTGGACAGGGCGATGGTCCGCGCCGCGGTGGCCGGGGAGGCGCCGGAGACGTCGGCGAGCACTCCGAGCCGGTTCATCTCGCGCACCACCTCCTCCCCGAACCGGGTCAGCCCGGACTCGCCCGCCCAGGCGGTGCCGGCGAGGGTGAGCACGCGCAGCCCGAGGGCGTGCAGGACGCGCAGGATGCCGAGGGAGTCGTCCAGCGCGGCACCGGGCGCGGGACCCGGCACCACGGCGACCCGGCCGCAGTTGCGGGCGTCGATGACCTGCCCGGCGGTGCCCACCAGCCGCAGCCCCTCCGGGTGGGACTCGACCACCGTGCGCACCAGGTCCAGCTGCTCCAGGGCCGCCGTCACCGCACGCTCGCCGCCCGTCTCCCCGGACAGGTGCAGCGACCAGAACAGCGCGCCGACGTGCCCCTCGCGCAGCCGGGGCACGTCCGTGTCGATGGCGGCCTCGCCCAGCTCCAGGTCGTACCAGGGCAGATGGCGCAGCGCCCAGGGCAGTCCGCTGTAGCCGTCGGCGACCGGGTGTTCGGCGAGCAGGGCGTGTGCCCGCTCCAGCAGCTCGCCGGCCGGCCGCCGGTCACCGAAGAGGTCGTCCGGCAGGCCGTCGTCCGCCCCGATCTCGACCGTGGCGGGGATGTCGTCCTGGAGGTCGGCCATGGCGGGCTCCGTACGTCGTCGGCGGCTACGGCGTCTGTTGCCGGCGTACCGACACGGTCGCACGGAGCGCGGGGAACCTCCCGGTGGGCGGTGCGTTCGGGGGTACGCCGGTCAGCCGGTCCCGGCCGGGCCGTCCAGCGCCTCGATGGTGGCCAGGGACGACGCCCGGGTGGTCTGGAGATCGCGGGCCACGTCCTCCGCCGCGCCCAGCACGCGCGCCGCGTTCTGCCAGGTCAGCTTGGCCAGGTCGGCCTTGGACCAGCCGCGCGTGAGCAGCTCGGCGAGCAGGTTCGGGTAGCCGGAGACGTCGTCCAGGCCGTCCGGGGTGAACGCGGTGCCGTCGTAGTCGCCGCCGATGCCCAGGTGGTCGATGCCGGCCACCTCGCGCATGTGGTCCAGGTGGTCGGCGACCGTGGACACCGTGGCGACCGGGCGCGGGTTGCGCTCCTCGAAGGCCCGGTGGACCCGCATCGCCTCGGGACTGGTGTCCAGGTGGTGCAGGCCGTGGGCGCGCATGTTCTCGTCGGCGGCCACCGTCCAGTCGACGGCGGCCTGGAGCACGAACTTGGGCACGAAGGTGACCATGGCCACGCCGCCGTTGGCGGGCAGGCGTTCCAGGACGTCGTCGGGGATGTTGCGGGGGTGGTCGCACACCGCGCGGGCGGAGGAGTGCGAGAAGATCACCGGCGCGGAGCTGGCGTCCAGCGCGTCCCGCATCGTCGTCGCCGCCACGTGGGAGAGGTCGACGAGCATGCCGAGCCGGTTCATCTCCCGGACGACCTCGCGGCCGAAGGCGGTCAGACCGCCCGCCTTCGGCTCGTCGGTCGCGGAGTCCGCCCAGTCCACGTTGTCGTTGTGGGTGAGCGTCAGGTAGCGGACACCCAGCGCGTACAGGCCGCGCAGGGTGCCGAGGGAGTTCGCGATGGAGTGGCCGCCCTCGGCGCCCATGAGCGAGGCGATACGGCCCTCCCGGCGGGCCGCCTCCAGGTCCGCGGCGGTCAGCGCGGGCGCCAGGTCCGCCGGGTAGCGGTCCAGCAGCCGGCGGACGCAGTCGATCTGCTCCAGCGTCGCCGCGACCGGATCGGGCTCCTCGCAGGACACGTACACCGACCAGTACTGGGCGCCGACCCCGCCCGCGCGCAGCCGCGGCAGGTCGGTGTGCAGGTGCCCGCTCCGGTCGCCGGCGATGTCCAGGGCGTCCAGGTCGTAGCCGGCCTGCTTGCGCAGGGCCCAGGGCAGGTCGTTGTGCCCGTCGACCACGGGGAACTCGCGCAGCAGCGCGCGGGCTTCGTCCAGGGCGGCCACGGCGCTCACTTCCCGAAGCCGAAGCCGCTCGCGCCCTCGACCTTGGCGCGCAGTCGCTTCCCCTTCTCGGTCGCCTGGTCGTTCAGATCCTGCTGGAAGTCGCGCATCCGGTGCAGCAGCTCCTCGTCGTGCGCGGCAAGCATCCGGGCCGCGAGGAGACCGGCGTTGCGGGCACCGCCGACGGAGACCGTGGCGACCGGGACACCGGCCGGCATCTGCACGATGGAGAGCAGCGAGTCCATGCCGTCCAGGTACTTCAGCGGCACCGGCACACCGATGACCGGCAGCGGGGTGACGGAGGCGAGCATGCCGGGCAGGTGGGCGGCACCGCCCGCGCCCGCGATGATCACCTTCAGGCCGCGGTCGGCGGCCTGCTCGCCGTACGCGATCATCTCGCGGGGCATGCGGTGCGCGGAGACGACGTCGACCTCGTAGGAGATCTCGAACTCGTCCAGGGCCTTGGCGGCGGCCTCCATGACGGGCCAGTCGGAGTCCGACCCCATGACGATGCCAACAACAGGGCTCATTCGGTGATGGTGCCTCTCAGGTAGCCGGCTGCGTGACGGGCGCGCTCCAGCACGTCGTCCAGGTCGTCGCCGTAGGTGTTGACGTGTCCGACCTTGCGACCGGGCTTCACGTCCTTGCCATACATGTGGATCTTGAGCTTGGGGTCGCGGGCCATGCAGTGCAAGTACGCGGAGTACATGTCCGGGTAGTCGCCGCCGAGGACGTTGACCATCACGGTCCACGGAGCGCGCGGGCGCGGGTCGCCCAGCGGCAGGTCCAGGACCGCGCGGACGTGGTTGGCGAACTGCGAGGTGATCGCGCCGTCCTGGGTCCAGTGGCCCGAGTTGTGCGGGCGCATCGCCAGCTCGTTGACGAGGATGCGGCCGTCGCGGGTCTGGAACAGCTCGACGGCGAGGTGTCCGACGACGCCGAGTTCCTTGGCGATGGTCAGGGCCATCCGCTCGGCCTTCAGCGCCAGGGTCTCGTCCAGGTCGGGCGCCGGGGCGATGACCGTGTCGCACACGCCGTTGACCTGCCGGGACTCGACCACCGGGTAGGCGACGGCCTGGCCGTGCGGGGAGCGTACGACGTTGGCGGCCAGCTCGCGGACGTAGTCGACCTTCTCCTCGGCGAGGACCGGCACGCCCGCCCGGAACGGCTCGGCGGCCTCCTCGGCGGAGTCGACGACCCACACGCCCTTGCCGTCGTAGCCGCCGCGGACCGTCTTGAGGACGACCGGGAAACCGTCACCCTCCGCCGCGAACCGGACCACGTCCTCCGGGTCGCTCACGATCCGGTGCCGTGGGCAGGGGATGCCGATCGCGTCGAGCTTGGCGCGCATCACCCCCTTGTCCTGGGCGTGCACGAGCGCGTCGGGCCCGGGGCGCACGGGGATGCCGTCCGCCTCCAGGGCGCGCAGGTGCTCGGTGGGCACGTGCTCGTGATCGAAGGTGATCACGTCACAGCCGCGCGCGAACTCGCGGAGCGTGTCCAGGTCGCGGTAGTCGCCGATGACGACATCACCGACGACCTGCGCCGCGGAATCCTGGGGAGTGTCACTGAGGAGCTTGAACCTGATGCCCAACGGGATGCCCGCCTCGTGCGTCATACGCGCGAGCTGCCCCCCGCCGACCATGCCGACTACCGGGAACGTCACACCCCTAGCGTATCGGCCACGGGAAGGCGGCCGGATCCCGTCCCGCTACGCGGTCTCTCACCCAGGGCTTTCCCGGCTCTTTCCGACGTGTTTCCGCGCCCTGGCCCGGTCCACGGGCACCGGAGGGCCCGCGCGGCTAGCATGGCTGGGGCGACGAAACCTACCGACGGGAGCTGCACAGCCATGGAACCTCGTTCCTCGGGGCTGCAACGGCTCGTACGCGAGGTGGCCAAGTTCGGGGCCGTCGGCGGCGCCGGCGTCCTCGTCAATCTCGGCGTGTTCAACCTGGTCCGGCACGTCTCCGACCTGCCGGTGGTGCGGGCCAGCATCATCGCGACCGTCGTGGCCATCGCCTTCAACTACGTGGGCTTCCGCTACTGGACGTACCGGGACCGCGACAAGAGCGGGCGCACCCGGGAACTCACGCTGTTCCTGCTGTTCAGCGCGGTCGGCCTGGTGATCGAGAACGGTCTGCTGTTCCTGGCGACCTACGGCTTCGGCTGGGACAGCCCGCTGCAGAGCAACATCTTCAAGTTCGTCGGCATCGGCGTCGCGACGCTGTTCCGGTTCTGGTCGTACCGCACCTGGGTGTTCCGGGCGCTGCCGGCCCGGGAGGCCGTGGCACGCGCGGAATCGATTCTGGAGCAGGAGTCGAAGAAGCCGAAGCAGGCGCCGCGGCAGCGCGTGCCCTGAGGCGCCCGTGACGGGACCGCTCAGCGGACCGTGGGCGCCCGGTCCTCGTCCGGCTTGCGCGGCGGGGGCGTGCGCGAGAGGAACAGCCCGAAGATCGGGGGCTGCGGCTGGAGCAGCTCCAGCCGGCCGCCGTCGGCCTCGGCGAGGTCGCGGGCGACGGCCAGGCCGATGCCCGTGGAGTTCCGCCCGCTGATCGTCCGCTCGAAGATCCGCGCGCCGAGGTCCGCCGGTACGCCCGGTCCCTCGTCGGTGACCTCGATGACGGCCTGGTTGCCGGTCACCCGGGTGCGCAGGGCGACGGTGCCGCCGCCGTGCATGAGCGAGTTCTCGATCAGCGCGGCCAGCACCTGGGCGACCGCGCCCGGGGTGCCCACCGCCGTCAGATGCCGCTTGCCGGAGCTGACGATGGCCCGGCCGGCGCTGCGGTAGGCGGGCCGCCACTCGGCGAGCTGCTGCTGGATGACCTCGTCCAGGTCGAAGGTGACGGCGGAGCCGGTGCGCGGGTCGCGGGAGTTCGTCAGCAGCCGCTGCACGACGTCCGTCAGCCGCTCGACCTGGGCCAGCGCGATGGTCGCCTCCTCCTTCACCGTCTCCGGGTCGTCGGTGAGGGTGATCTCCTCCAGCCGCATGGACAGCGCGGTCAGCGGCGTACGGAGCTGGTGGGAGGCGTCGGCCGCGAGACGTCGCTCGGCCGTCAGCATGCGCCCGATCCGCTCGGCGGAGGCGTCCAGCACATCGGCGACCCGGTCCAGCTCGGGGACGCCGTACCGCTTGTGCCGCGGGCGCGGGTCGCCGGAGCCGAGCCGTTCGGCGGTCTCGGCGAGGTCGGTCAGCGGGGAGGCCAGCCGGTTGGCCTGCCGTACGGCGAGCAGCACCGCCGCCACCACCGCCAGCAGCGCGACCAGCCCGATGATCACCAGGGTCCGGCCGACCTCACGGGTCACCGCGGAGCGGGGCTCCTGCACGGTGACCGTCTCGCCCTCCTCGCCGCGCTGCGTGTACTGGATGGTGTCGCCCTCGGGCTTGCTGCCGATCTCGATGGGCGGCTTGCCGGGCATGCGGATGACCGCGTACTGGTCCTTGCTGACCGGGTTGCGCAGGACGTCCGCGTTGACGTTCTCGGAGGCGAGGATCCGGCTGTCCACGATGCTGGCCAGCCGCACCGCCTCCGACTCCACCCGCTCCTGGGCGCTCTCGCTGATCGTCCGGGTCTCCACGATCACCAGGGAGACGCCGAAGACGGCGATCACCACGAGGACGACGGCGAGGGTGGACTGGATGAGACGGCGGCGCATGATCCGTTACCTGGGGAGATCGCTGGGGGCCCGGACTCAGCTCTTCTCGAAGCGGAAGCCCACGCCGCGCACCGTCGCGATGTACCGGGGGTTCGCCGCGTCGTCGCCGAGCTTCTTCCGCAGCCAGGAGATGTGCATGTCGAGGGTCTTGGTCGACGACCACCACGTGGTGTCCCAGACCTCGCGCATCAGCTGGTCCCGGGTCACCACCCGGCCGGCGTCCCGCACCAGCACCCGCAGCAGGTCGAACTCCTTCGCCGTGAGCTGCAGCTCCTCGTCGCCCATCCACGCCCGGTGCGACTCGACGTCGATGCGCACCCCGTGCGTGGCCGGCGGCTGCTGCGGTTCGGCCGAGCCGCGCCGGAGCAGGGCCCGCACCCGGGCGAGCAGTTCGGCGAGCCGGAAGGGCTTGGTGACGTAGTCGTCGGCGCCCGCGTCCAGGCCGACGACGGTGTCCACCTCGTCGGCCCGTGCGGTCAGGATGAGGATCGGGACCGTGTGGCCGTCGGCGCGCAGCCTGCGGGCGACCTCCAGGCCGTCCATGCCGGGCAGGCCCAGGTCCAGCACGACCAGATCGACGCCGCCCTGCATTCCGGCGTCGAGTGCGGCGGGTCCGTCCTCGCGCACCTCGACCTCGTAACCTTCCCGGCGCAGTGCGCGGGCCAGCGGCTCCGAGATGGACGCGTCGTCCTCGGCGAGCAGTACACGGGTCATGAGGTGATGGTAGACCGCCCGGGTGTGGCGCCGGGGCGGGATGGGCGCCCCGGTCTCTTACCTTCGCACCCCTCTGGTACGAACCATTGACCTGAGGATGCGATCGTATAACTGACCTTCGAAAGGGGTTGCGCGGTTCCCGCGACACCTGTGATCCGCGTCTCAAGTCCTTCCATATCCGGCAGTGTCCTGCCGTATGGTGACCTGAACGCCTGTAGTACACCGGGGACCTTTGGCGGGAAGTCGACGCTGAAGGTCTCTTTTGTGTACGGGCTGACCAAGGTCACCCTTGATCGGCCTTGAAAGGAATGACCTCTGGCCGGGCTCCGGACGCAGCGACGCGTCGTGGGGCGTGGATCCCGGTGGTCGCCGTCCGCCGCTCCGTGATCCGGGGCGGACTCCCCCCTGGGCGTGGGGGTGGACGCCCGACCCGCCGGTGCCGGCCGCACCCTCACGGGCGCGCGCTCCCCGGGCTCTCGACTTCGCGCGAGCAGGGGACCCCCGAGCGCACGCCCCGACCAGCAAGGAACGACCATGGCGTCCAGCCTGACGAAGGACTCGGTCCGACCGGGCACCCCCGGTTCCGAGAAGACCTTCTTCGGCCACCCCCGCGGCCTGGCCACTCTGTTCATGACCGAGATGTGGGAGCGTTTCTCCTACTACGGCATGAGGGCCCTGCTCCCGCTGTACCTGGTGGCCCCGGGTGGCCTGAACCTGAGCGCGGGCACGGCGAGCGCGATCTACGCGGTGTACCTGTCGCTCGTGTACCTGCTCGCCCTGCCCGGCGGCTGGTTCGCCGACCGTGTGCTCGGCCCCCGCAAGACGGTCGCCGTCTCCGGCATGATCATCATGCTCGGCCACCTGTGCCTCGCGCTGCCCGCCGCGGCGAGCTTCTACGTCGGCCTGGTGCTGGTCGCCATCGGTTCGGGTCTGCTGAAGGCCAACATCTCCACGATGGTCGGCCACCTGTACAACGGCCCGGAGGACCCGCGCCGGGACGGTGGCTTCACGCTCTTCTACATCGGCATCAACCTCGGTGCCTTCGTCGCCCCGCTGGTCATCGGCACCGTCGGTGAGAACGTCAACTGGCACCTGGGCTTCGCGCTGGCCGCGCTCGGCATGGCGCTGGGCCTCGCCCAGTACCTACTCGGCGGACGCCACCTGAGCGCCAGGAGCAGCGAGGTCCCGACCCCGCTGACGCCCGCCGAGAAGGCGGCCACCCTGCGCAAGGGCCTGATCTGGCTGGCCATCGCCGTGGTCTTCTACGGCATCGTCGGCGGCACCGGCCACTTCACCCTGAACTGGGCGCTGATCCCGCTCACCCTCATCGGCCTGATCGTGCCGATCCTGGTCATCTCCCGGATCCTGCGCGACAAGGAGCTGGAGGCGGCGGAGCGCTCCAAGGTCTCGGCGTACGTCTGGTTCTTCGTGGCCGCCGCCGTCTTCTGGATGATCTACGACCAGGGCGGTTCGACCCTGTCGCTGTTCGCCAAGAAGAGCGCCGACAACTCGATCTTCGGCTGGGAGTTCCCGGTCTCCTGGTACCAGTCGGTCAACCCGGTCATGATCATGGCGCTGGCGCCGGTCTTCGCCTGGCTGTGGCTGTGGCTGAACCGCCGCGGCAAGGAGCCGAGCACGATCGTGAAGTTCGCCTCCGGTCTGGTGCTGGTGGGTGCGTCCTTCTTCGTCTTCCTCGCCCCGCTGTCGATCGCGGAGGGCGGTCACAAGGCCGCGGCGATGTGGCTGGTCGGGATCTACTTCGTGCAGACCGTCGGTGAGCTGACGCTGTCGCCGGTGGGTCTGTCCGTGACGACGAAGATGGCGCCGAAGAAGTACGCCTCGCAGATGATGGGCGTCTGGTTCCTCGCGGTGACCGCGGGCGACTCGGTCACGGCGCTGCTGTCCAACCCGGCCGTCGGCGGTGTCAACCTCGACCGGATGGGCTTCGTCGGCCTGGAGGCCGCGCTCGCCGTGGTCGCGGGTGTCGCGGTGTGGATGTACCGCGGCAAGGTGAAGAAGCTGATGGGCAACGTGAACTAGGCATCGCGCCTCATCCGAGAGGGCCGCCGCATCCGGACGGATGCGGCGGCCCTCTCGCGTGCGGGAGCTTTCGCGCGCGCTTCCGGCCGGCTAGCGCGTCCTTCGCCTCGGCAGCGCCGTGAAGAGCGCCGCGCCGAGCAGGATCGCCGTGCCCGCGACCAGGCCCAGGGCCTTCAGCGTGCCGTGGTCGCCGGCGCCGGTCTCGGCGAGGCCGCCGGAGCCGGAGGTGCCGGTCCCGCCCGACGCGGCGGAGCCGCCCGAGGTGGAGGTGCCGCCCGACGCGGAGGTGCCGCCCGCGGCGCCGCCCGGCTGCTCGGTGGTGTCCAGGCGGAGCGAGACGGCCGTCTTCGTCGGCGTGCACGTCGTGGTCGTACCGAGCGCCTTGACCGTCAGCACGCCCGGGGACAGCGTCGAGGTGCCGCTCGCGCCGGGTGTGTAGGTGCCGGTGAGGTCGGGGATCTCGATCGGCTGGCCGGCCTTGACGGGGCTCGCGTTCGCCGGTCCCTCCACGTGCACCGTGCCCTTGTCCGCGCCGCCCAGCACCACCTCCATGGACGGCTTCACGGAGTCCTTCGGGATCTCGGCGGGGCTGTCCATCACCGACTTCTTGAACCGCACCGTCAGGGCGTAGCTCCCGCCGTCCTTCCGCGCGTCGATCTGCACCGGCGAGGTCGCGCTCCTGTCGCCGATCGGGGTCTTGCAGGCGTACGGGATCTGCACCTCCTTGCCGGTGAACTCGGTCCGCCCGGTGCCGCCGGTCGCCGTCGGGGTGGCGGGCCGCGTGGGCGTCGTCGACCGCGTGGGCGTCGGACCGGTCGTGCCGCCGCCCGCCGTCACCTGGATCGTCGCCGCCTTCTGGACGGTCTCCTTCGGCGTGCACCGGGTGTCGGTCGACATCGCGTTGACGGTGTACGCGTCCGGCGTCAGGGTCACCTCGCCGGGCGCCGTCAGCTTCAGGCTGCCCTTCATGCCGGACAGCACCATGGCGCCGCCCTTGGGGATGGCGGGGTTCTCCCGCGGGCCCCGCAGGGTCACGTCGGCGGTCTGCGCGCCGGCCGCCTTCAGCACGCCGGACGGCTGGACCGAGTTCGCGGGCAGGTCGATGATGTCCGGGTTCCTGGACGCGGCCTGGACGAACGTCCACCCGATGTCCACCGTGTCGCCCACCTCGGCCGTCGCCGGCGCGGTGATCTCGACCTTCGTGGTGCCGTCGACGGGGTCGATGCCCGCGGGCGGCACGCAGTGGGTGGCGTACGACACCTCGGCCGCCCGTGCCGGGGCCACCGCCGGGCCCAGCAGGACGCCCGCCGCACAGAGCACCAGCAGGGCGCCCGTGCTCCCGGCCGCTGTGCCTCTCCTTCGCATGCTCACGTCGGTCCCTTCGTGGTGGGGGTGGTGGGAGTCGCAGGACTCGCCGGGCTGTCGTCGTGCGGTGCGGAGGACCGGCCGGCCGGGCCGCCCGGAGCGGAGTCCGGGGTGAACCACGGCAGGGTCGGAGTCGGGGCGGCCCGGCCGCCCCGACTCCGACCCTGCCGTGGTTCACCCCGGACTCCGCTCCGGGCGGCCCGGCCGGCCGGTCCTCCGCACCGCACGACGACAGCCCGGCGAGTCCTGCGACTCCCACCACCCCCACCACGAAGGGACC
>NZ_MUMF01000308.1 GCF_002155905.1 Streptomyces tricolor
CTTCCGCCCCGCCGGCGGGGACTGGCTCACCCCGGACACCACCCCCGTCACCGAGCACCACCAGATGCTCCACCTCGACCCCGGCCTCCTGGAGCGCCGCACCCGCTACCCCCTCGGCGCCGGCGCCACCCTCCTCGTCCGGCAGGAACGCCTGGTCCACCTCGCCGACCCCCATCTCGCCGCAATGCGCACCGAGTTCACCGCCGAGGGCCGCACCGTCGACCTGCACGTCGAGGCCGCCCTGGACGGCGGCGTCACCAACTCCGGCGTCGCCCGCTACCGGGACCTGGACGGCCGGCACCTCACCCACGTCCACGTCGGCACCGCCGCCCCCGGCACGGTCTGGCTGCGCTGCCGCACCCGCACCTCCGACATCCGCTTCGGACTGGCCGCCCGGCTGACCGCCGAGGAGCCGGTCACGCACGCCGACGAGGCGCACCGCGCCGTACAGCGGCTGCGCCTGCGGCTGCCGCCCGGCCGGACCGCCACCGTCGACAAGACCGTCGCCCTGCACACCTCCCGCGACCCGGCCATCAGCGACCCGCTGCGCGCGGCCGTCGACCGGGTCGTCGACGCGCCCGGCTACGACGCACTGCGCGAGACCCACCACGCGGCCTGGGAGCAGCTGTGGCGGCGCACCGCGCTCGACGTGCCCGGCGAGGCGGGCAGCATCCTGCGCCTGCACCTGTTCCACGTGCTGCAGACCCTCTCGCCGCACACCGCCGACCTGGACGTCGGCGTCCCCGCCCGCGGACTGCACGGCGAGGCCTACCGCGGGCACGTCTTCTGGGACGAACTCTTCGTCCTGCCCTACCTCAACCTGCACCTGCCCGAGGTCTCCCGCGCCCTGCTCCGCTACCGCCACCGCCGCCTGGACGCGGCCTGCCACGCGGCCAGGGAACTCGGCAGGTGCGGCGCGCTCTACCCGTGGCAGAGCGGCAGCGACGGCCGCGAGGAGACCCAGCAGCTCCACCTCAACCCGCGCTCCGGCCGCTGGCTGCCGGACCACTCCCGGCTCCAGCACCACGTGGGCTCGGCCGTGGCCTACAACGTCTGGGAGTACTGCGAGGCGACCGGCGACACCGACTTCCGGCACGGCGAGGGCGCCGAGATGCTGCTCCAGATCGCCCGCTTCTGGGGGCAGTCGGCGGCCTGGGACGACCACCTCGGCCGGTACCGCATCCGGGGCGTCGTCGGCCCCGACGAGTACCACGACGCCTATCCCGACGCCGACCGGCCCGGCCTGGACGACAACGCGTACACCAACGTCACCGCCGCCTGGGTGCTCAGCCGCACCCTGGAACTGCTGCACGGCCTGCCCGAGCCGCGCCGCCGCGAACTCACCGAGCACACCGGCCTCGCCGAGGACGAGCCCGCCCGCTGGGCGGAGATCTCCCGCGGGCTGTACATCCCCTTCCACGACGGGGTGATCAGCCAGTTCGACGGCTACGGCGACCTCACCGAACTGGACTGGGACGGCTACCGCAAGCGGTACGACGACATCCGGCGCCTGGACCGGATCCTGGAGGCGGAGGGCGACACCGTCAACCGCTACAAGGCGTCCAAGCAGGCCGACGTGCTGATGCTCGGCTACCTCTTCTCGCCGCCCGAACTCCGCTCGCTGTTCCAGCAGCTGGGCCACCACCTGGACGAGCACACCTGGCTGTCCACCGTGGACCACTACCTGCACCGCACCAGCCACGGCTCCACCCTCAGCGGCCTGGTCCACGGCTGGATCCTGGCCCGCGCCCGCCGCGCCGACGCCTGGAGCTTCGTCCAGGAGGCGCTGCGCGGGGACATCGCCGACCTGCAGGGCGGCACCACCGGCGAGGGCATCCACCTCGGCGCCATGGCCGGCACCCTCGACCTCGTCCAGCGCGGACTGACCGGCCTGGTCACCCGCGGCGGCCTGTGCCTCGACCCGGTCCCGCTGCCCGAGCTGTCCTCGTACGGCTTCACCATCCGCTACCAGGGCCACTGGGGCGTGCGGCTGCGGCTGCGCAGCGGCCTGCTGGAGATCGCCGTCCCCTCCTCCGACCGCTCGCCCATCGACATCCGCCTGCGCGACCGCGTGATACCGGTGGGGCCGGGGGAGACCGCCCGGCTGGTGCTGCCCGACTGACTCAGCCGGCGGCGACCGGGTACCGGTGCACCGGCGGCAGATCCGGCAGCAGACCCGGCCACACCGTGTCCAGGACGTGGGCGCTCGGCGTGAACAGCGGGCGGCCCAGGCCCGGCAGGTCGGCCACCTCGTGCCACTCCCAGCGGCGGACCAACCGCGGCTCGGTGACCACGGGTTCGCCGGTGAACCGGGTGACCTGCACGGCGGCCGTCACCCGGGGCATGCCGTCCACGCGGTCCAGCAGGAGGGCCCGCACCCGCGCTCCGCCGGGGTCGGCCTCCAGGGACGTCTCCTCCCTCAGCTCCCGCACGGCCGCGGCGGCGAAGTCCTCACCCGGTTCGTTCTTGCCGCCGGGCAGCTCCCACAGGCCCCGCACCGACCAGCCCAGCAGCACCCGCCCCGCCGGGTCCGTGACGACGACACCGGCACCGGTCAGGGCGTGCGGGGACGGCCGGCCCTTGCCGGCGCAGACCGGCGGGACGGGGGCGGGGCCCCGCAGGACGAACAGGGCCAGACCGTCGGCGTCGTACCGCCGGGCGGACTCCCAGCCCGCGCACAGCAGCCCGATCTCCTCCTCGTCCAGCGCCACGCCCCGTCCGCGCTCCGGTACGACGTCCGTGACCGGCGTGATCACACACAGCGCGCCGCCGGGCCGCAGGCGCTCCCGCAGCCGGTTCAGCACCCGGGTCCGGTCGCGGACGAACGCCCAGCCCAGCCGGACGGTGATCAAGTCGTAGGCGGGGTGCGGGAGCCGGTCGAGGCCGTCCCGCTCGATGTCCAGCCTCCGGTACGCCACCCCCGTCCCGGCGTGCCGCCGGGCCTCGGTGAGCGCGACGGCGGACCGGTCGACGGCGTCCACCCGGTACCCGGCCGCGGCCAGATGGCGGGCGAGTTCTCCGGTCCCGCAGGCGATGTCCAGGCAGCGCCCGCCCGCCGGTGCCGGGACGTGCGCGGCGAGCAGCCGGCGCTCGGCGGGGCCCAGCGGCCGGAACCGGCCCCCGCGCGCGTAGTACGCGTCCCACTCCTCGGGGTTCAGCTGTGCCACCGGGCCTCCTCCTGCCGGTCGATGCGCGGACAAGGGGATCATCACCGGGTCACGGCCCGGACACACCGCCGTCCGTGATCTCGACGGCGCCGGCCGGCCGGACCACCATGGGAGAGCGGCCGAGACGGAAGGAGCTGCCGGACATGGGGGTGACCGACGTGCCCTTGCGCGTCCTGGCCGTGGACGACGAGGAACCCGCGCTCGCGGAACTGCTGTACCTGCTGGGGGAGGACCCGCGGGTCGGCACCGTCGTGCCCGCGCTGTCCGCCACCGAGGCGCTGCGCCGGCTGCGCCGGGCCATGGCCCAGGGCCCGGACGGCACCGACGGCACCGACGGCTTCGACGTCGTCTTCCTCGACATCGACATGCCCGGGCTCGGCGGCCTCGAAATGGCCCGGCTGCTGGGCGACTTCGCCGCCCCGCCGCTGATCGTGTTCGTGACCGCGTACGAGGACTTCGCGGTGCGCGCCTTCGACCTCAAGGCCGTGGACTACCTGCTCAAGCCGCTCCGCAAGGAGCGCTTCGCCGAGGCGGTACGGCGGGTCGCCGAGCTGGTCCGGGCCGGGCAGGGGCCCCGCCCCGCAGCCCCCGCGGCGGCCGGGCCCGCGGCATCCGCCCTCGGCGACCAGGTGCCCGTGGAACTGGGCGGGGTGACCCGGTTCGTGCCCCTCGCCGACATCGCCTATGTCGAGGCGCAGGGCGACTACGCGCGGCTGCACACCGGCCACGGCAGCCATCTGGTGCGGATACCGCTGTCCACCCTGGAGGAGCAGTGGCGCTCACGCGGCTTCGTCCGGATCCACCGCAGCCGGCTCGTCGCCCTCGGCCGGATCGAGGAACTCCGCGTGGACGGCGGGAATCTGACCGTCCGCATCGGTGACCGGATTCTCGCGGTGAGCCGGCGCAACGCCCGGGAACTGCGCGACCTGCTGGCCGGCCGCGCGACCGGCCGGATGCGCTGAGCCGACGTGGTTCGGCCACGGTGGCCGAACCACGCCGTCGTGCCCCCGGGCGGGCGGTCCCCGGCCGCCGTGGCATTGCTCACGTTCACGAGGGCGCCGACCGGGGCAGGGCTACTCCCCGGGACGTGCGCGACGGCGAGCCGCCTTGCCACTCCCGCAGGGGTGGGACTTGTGTGGGGGAATGGTGAACGCCGCTCGCGGCCGAGCGCGCCCGGGATCAGACGTCGAGGAGCGTTAACGGCAGCGTCACAGCGATTCGTGGTACTTCACCGAATGAATACGTATCGTTGTGCGAAGGATCGACGAGTAGGTGGCGAGAGCGCTCTTTCTCGCCAGCCTTGTGACGTTCGTGCGCGACTGCGTCCATCACACGTGTAGGCAACACGGACAACTGGGTCACAGGCCAGGGGGGTTACTTGATGTCCTGCATCAAATCGGGCTGTGCCAGGCGGCGGCTGCCTCGGCGAGGCGGGTTCCGCAGACCGTCCGTTCCCGGAGTACGGCCGGCCGGACACTGACGCCCTGGCTGTGAGGTGCGGATTCGTGCTGGACGGCGGAAGCGGGCAGACGCAAGACACCTTTCGGCATTTCCGGGGCGGACTCTGGACTGCCGTACCAGGGGGCCGGGCACCCCCGGCGGCCGAAAACGGCCGGACCGCATGCGCCACGGGGGGGACGACGGGAGCAGCTGTGCGCGGTCCGGAAGAACCGGAAAGAACGGTCGACGGGTCAGAGCGACACCCCACGAGTTCAGAACGCCACCCGATTACACGTCAGAGGTTTGTAGTGCCCCCGCGATATTCAGTCATATCCGAGCAGACTCTTCTGGAATCGTCCTGTGAGCCAGGCCGTTCTGTCGCACAATCAGCGCTCTTCTGGCTCGACGGACGGCTCGGCAAAAGCATGGAGTTAGCCGCCGCCGCGTCCGAACCGGCCAGGGGGGAACGCCCCGTCCGGGACGCTCCGCCGGAGGCCCGCATCTGGTACGCGACGCTGCTGACGCGCGTCCGCGGCCTCAGGCCGGCCGAACGGCTCCTCACCGGCGAGGAGACCGCCGCCCACGGACCCCACCGACCCGAGACGCAGGCCGCGCGGCTGCTGTGCGAGGCGGAGATCCATCTCGCCGGGGGCAGACTCACCGAGGCGACGACAGCGGCCGAAGCCGGCCTCCGGCTGGCCTCCCAGGCCGGGAACCGCGGACTCCCCCCACGCGGCCACGTGGTCATGGCCGTGTGCTCCGTGCGCTCCCTGGACCTGACGACCGGCCTGCTGTACGCCAACCGGCTGCGGGACGCCGCCCTCCTCGGGCAGGAGAACCTCATGCCGGGACAGTGCGTCTGGGCCGCCGCCCAGGCCCTGGAGGCGCGCGACGGCATGGAGAGCGTGGCCCACCTGCTGAAGGGCATCCTCCACGACGACGTGCTCACCCGCGATCTGCTGGTGTCCCAGCCGGCGGCGGCCTCCTGGCTGGTCCGGGCCGGGCAGCGGCTGGGCGACGCCGACCTCGCCGAGCGCGCCGTCCGCACGATGAGCCGGCTCGCCCTGATGAACCGCAGCTTCCGCAGCGTCCAGGCGGCGGCCGAGCACGCCGCCGGGCTGTACGCCCGCGACGCGGACGCCCTGGAGGCCGCCTCGGAACGGCACCTGGACCCCTGGGCCCGCGCGTCCGCCCTGGAGGACGCCAGCCGGGTGCGCTCCGCGCGCGTCCCGGAACGCGACCAGGCGGTCGACCTGCTGCGCCGCGCGGCCGACGCCTACCTGGGCGCCGGGGCGTCCCGGGACCTCGCACGGGTCCAGAGCCGGCTCCGCGAACTCGACGACCACGGCGGCCGGCCGGCCCGCAGCCGGACCCGGGTCAGCCGGCTCACCGACACCGAGTTCGCCGTGGCCGAGCTGGTCAGCCAGGGACTCACCAACGGCAGGGTGGGCAGCCAGCTCTACATCTCGCCGCACACGGTGGCGTTCCACCTCAAGAAGATCTTCCGCAAGCTCGACGTGACCTCCCGGGTGGAACTGGCCCGCTCCTGGAACCGGATCCTGGTGGAGGAACGCGACGACCGGCCCGCCGAGCCCGAGTCGGAGCCCCAGTTCCTGGTGGGCCCCTCCATGGCGCGTCAGGCCGGGTAGCCGCCGGCCGGCGCGGGACCGTCAGCGCAGGTGACGGCTCCGCGCCACCCCTACCACCCCTGCCCTACCAACCTGAGGGATGCCGCCGCGGCCGTCCCCCCACGTAGCCTCCAGCAAGGGAAGCACCGCTCCTCACCGTGTTGTGCCGTCCCGCCGGCGAGCGCCGGCCGGAAGGGACCGGGCGGGTTGCCGGAACAGCCACACCGATTGGCCAGGAGTCCTGTCATGCCGCACCTTCTGCACATCGACACCAGCATCCGCTCCGGCGAGTCCGTCACACGGCAGCTCACCGCCGAGTTCGTCACCCAGTGGCGGCAGAACCACCCCGACGCCGGCTACACCTACCGCGACCTCGGTGCCGAGCCGATCCCGCACATCACGCACGAGGTGCGCGAGTGGCTCTTCGACCCGACCGGCGACCTGCACGGCGTCACCCCCGAGGAGCAGGCGCTCACCGAGGCGCTGCACGCCGAGGTCCGTGAGGCGACCACGATCGTGCTGGGCGTCCCGATGTACAACTACACGATCCCCTCGTCCGTCAAGTCCTGGATCGACCGGCTGGTCACCCCGGCGCACATGCTGCCCCCGGGCGCCGAGTCCGGCGCGCTGAGCGGCAAGAACGTCATCGTCGTCACCGCCCGCGGCGGCTCCTACGCCCCCGGCACCCCGCGCGAGGGCTGGGACTACCAGGAGCCCTACCTGAAGGCCGTGCTCGGCGCCATCGGCCTCGCCGACAACCTGAAGTTCGTGCACGCCGAACTCACCTTCGCGGCGATCGTGCCCGCAATGGCCCAGCTGAAGCCGCTGGGCGAGAAGTCCCTCGCCGACGCCCGCGAGACGCTGCGCAAGCTGGCCCTCTGACCGTCGGCACCACCTCGCGGGCGGGCGCACCCGAGGCGCGGGGGTGCGGATTTCCGCGGACAGATACGTTCACACACTGTGGGGAAGGCGCTTCATGAGCGAGATGCTGTCCTACGAAGAAGTCTGGTCACGCACCCATCACTTCGACCCTCCCGCGATCTTCGACAAGCTGCGGGAGGAACGCCCCCTCGCGCGCATGTCCTACCCGGACGGGCACATCGGCTGGTTCACCACCAGCCACCGGATCGCCCGGGAGGTCCTCAGCGATCCCCGCTTCAGCCACAGCCTGGAGCTGGGGCACTTCCCCGTCACCAAGTACGGCGGCCCCGTACCGCCGTTCCCGGCGCTGCCCGGCATGTTCATCCACATGGACCCGCCGGACCACACCAGGTTCCGCCGCATGCTGGCACCCGAGTTCACCGTCCGGCGCATCGCCGAACTCGCCCCGCGCGTCGAGTCGGTGGCCGCCGAACAGATCGAGGAGATGCGCGCCCACGGCGCCCCCGCCGACCTGCTCGGCACCTTCGCCAAGCCGCTCGTCCTGCGGATCCTGTCCGACCTGGTCGGCCTGCCGTACGAGGAGCGCGAGCGGTACGCCGACGCGCCCGCCATCACCCATGACCCGGACGGTGACGCCGCGGAGGCGATGGCGGTCTACGAGCAGGTCGGCGCGCTCATCGGGGAGACCATCGAGCGCAAGCGCAAGCAGCCCGGCGACGACATCATCAGCCGGCTCCTGGCCGCCGGCGAGCTGACCGACGAGGAACTCGGCAACATCGTGGCCCTGTTGCTGTTCGCGGGCTACGAGACCACCGAGAGCGCTCTCAGCGTCGGCGTCATGGCGCTGCTGCACCACCCCGAGCAACTCGCCGCGCTGCGCGCCGATCTCTCCCGGATCGACGCGGCCGTGGAGGAGATCCTCCGCTATGTCACCGTCAACCAGTACGAGATCTTCCGCGCCGCGCTGGAGGACGTCGAGCTGGACGGCCAGCTGGTGAAGAAGGGGGAGACCGTCACGGTGTCCCTGCCGGCCGCCAACCGCGACCCGGCCAAGTACGGCTGCCCCGCCGACCTGGACCTCGGCCGGGACACCGCCGGACACCTGGCGTTCGGCCACGGCATCCACCAGTGCATCGGCCAGAACCTGGC
>NZ_MUMF01000031.1 GCF_002155905.1 Streptomyces tricolor
GTACCCGGGGTCGTCGCCGCGCCGGAGGGGGTCGCGCCGGCCGTGGCGCCGCCCGTCGGGGAGCTGGAGGCCGACGGGGTCGTCGGCCGGCGCTCGCCGGGCTCCTGCGGGAGCGGGGAGCCGGGGAGGTGGTTGCGGGGGGCCTCGCCGGGACCGGGGACGACCACCCGGCTGGAGTCGCGGACCGCGCCGCCCAGCAGCGAGCCGATCAGCAGGGTCAGGCCGACCGTGACCGCGGTGATCAGCGCGCCGCGGCGCAGGACGTAGCGGCGCAGCTCCCAGATGTCGGAGCGGGGGCCGAGCCGGCGCCAGGCGCTGCCCGCGAGCCGGCCGTCCACGGAGTAGACGGGGGCGCCGGCGATGATCAGCGGGGACCAGGCGGCGAGGTAGATGATGTCCGGGGCGTCGTAGACGGGGACGGTCTTCCAGCTGACGGTGACGATCAGCGCGGCGGAGAGCAGGGCGCCGACCACCGCGGTGACCCGCTGCCAGCAGCCCAGGACGGTCAGCACGCCGACGACGACCTGGAGGAAGGCGATCACCAGCCCGGAGCCGACCGGGTGCTGGAGGGCGAACTGGCGCAGCGGCTCGGCGACGTCCCAGGGGTGCAGGGTGTTCAGCCACTTGACCATGGAGCCGCGCTCGCCGCCGTCGAAGTAGACGGGGTCGCACAGCTTGCCCATGCCGGCGTAGATGGAGATGAAACCGAGGAAGATGCGCAGCGGGAGGAGGACGACGCCCAGGTTCAGCCGGCGGCCGGGGTAGTAGGCGTGCCGGGCCGGGTCGTCGCCCTGGCGCCGGGCGGGGCGTGCGCCGTCGGCGTCGGAGCCGACCGGGTCGTCGTAGGTGTCGTAGGAGTCGTAGGGGCCGTACGGCTCCTGGTCGGCGTCGGGGTGCGCGGGGTCGTCGTAGGCGCCGGTGACCGTGCGCATGTGCGGCAGGAGGCGGGTGCCGTCGGCGTCGGGGGCGGTGCGCTGGTGGCCGACGACGGGGGTCTCGACGGTCTGGTCGAGTGCGTCGTAGGTGTCGGCGTAGCCCGTCTGGACGCGCGGGATGACCTGGGTGGCGCCGGCCTCGGATTCGTCGGCGTGGCGGACGCTGCTGCCCCGCACGGCCTGGAGGAGCCGGTGCGCGCCGGTGTCGTCGGGGGCGGACTTGCCGCTCCACACGACGGGGCGGCGGCGGCCGGCGGCGCCGGCCCGGCCCGCCGCGCCCACGACGGGCATCCGGGCGGTGTCCTGGGTGGCGCTCAAGTGCCGGGCGATCCGCGGGGATTGAGTGCGCTTGGCCGTCGCGCCCAGCTGCACGCGGAAGCTGGCGTGATTGACGATGACCTGCGCCGGATCGCTCGGCACCTTCACCATGCTCAGCGCGGGAGCGTCGTCGAAACCCGACGAGCGGTCCCCCGTGGGTGTGCGGGGTGTTCTGGTGTCCACACTCATCTAACCGAGTGACGTGGCGTTAGGACACTGCTTTGACCGGCCGGATGTGTCCGGACCCCGTCAAAGCCGTCGCGAACGCCATATGGACGCCCGAATTACCCCGCACGGGTGGAGTTCCGGACGGGTGTTCAGCCCGCCCGGACCCCTGTTCAGCCGCGCCGGCGCGCGGTCTCGTACAGCACGATGCCCGCGGCCACACCGGCGTTGAGCGACTCGGCGCCACCCGGCATCGGGATCCGGACCCGGAAGTCGCAGGTCTCGCCGACCAGCCGGGACAGGCCCTTGCCCTCGCTGCCGACGACGATGGCGACCGGACCCTCCAGGGCCTCCAGGTCACCGAGTTCGACCTCGCCGTCCGCCGCCAGACCGACCACCGTGAGGCCGGCCTTCTTGTAGGCCTCCAGGGTCCGGGTCAGGTTGGTGGCGCGGGCGACCGGCGTGCGGGCGGCCGTACCGGCGGAGGTCTTCCAGGCGCCGGCGGTCATGCCGGCCGAGCGGCGCTCGGGCACGACCACGCCGTGGCCGCCGAACGCGGAGACGGAGCGGACGACGGCGCCGAGGTTGCGCGGGTCGGTGACCCCGTCCAGGGCGACGACCAGCGGGTCCTCGCCCTCTTCGGCCGCGGCGTCGAGCAGGTCCTCCGGGTGCGCGTACTCGTACGGCGGGACCTGGAGGACCAGGCCCTGGTGGTTGAGGCCGTTCGTCATGCGGTCCAGCTCGGGGCGCGGGGCCTCCATGAGGTTGATGCCGCCGCGCTCGGCGGCGAGCTGGAGGGCCTCGCGGACGCGCTCGTCGTTGTCGATGAACTGCTGGACGTAGAGGGTCGAGGCGGGGACGCCCTCGCGCAGCGCCTCGACCACCGGGTTGCGGCCGACGACCAGCTCGGACGTCGACCGGCCGGCACCCCGGCGCTGCTGCGAGCGGCCCTGCGCGCGGCGGGCCTTGGCCGCGGCGGCGCGCTGCTTGGCGTGACCCTTGCGCATCTCGGCGGGCGGGGTCGGGCCCTTGCCCTCCAGGCTCCGGCGCCGCTTGCCGCCGCTGCCGACCTGCGCACCCTTCTTGCCGGACATGCGGCGGTTGTTCGCGGCCATGAGTTACCCGTCTCTGCTCTCGGAAAAGCTCTCTCGGACCGAGCTTTCGTACGTACGTCTTATGCAGTGTGCCGCCCGGGAGGCCGGGCGGCACAATCGATCAAGGGCTGGTCTCAGCGCGGGCCGAGGCTCCAGCGCGGGCCCTGCGGGCTGTCCTCGATGACCAGCCCGGACTGCTGGAGCTGGTCGCGGATGGCGTCGGCGGTGGCCCAGTCCTTCCGGGCGCGGGCGGACTCGCGCTGGTCGAGGACGAGGCGGACGAGGCTGTCGACCACGCCGTTCAGGTCCTCGCCCCGGTCACCGCTCTCGCCGGCCCAGTGCGGGTCGAGCGGGTCCAGGCCGAGCACGCCGAGCATGGCCCGCACCTCGGCGAGCCGGGCGACGGCGGCTTCCTTGTCGTCGGCGGCCAGTGCGCTGTTGCCCTGCCGGACGGTGGTGTGCACGACGGCGAGGGCCTGCGGGACGCCCAGGTCGTCGTCCATCGCCTCGGCGAAGGCGGGCGGGACCTCGGCGGACGGCTCGACGGTCTCCCCGGCCAGCTCGGTGACGCGCTGCACGAAGCCCTCGATCCGCGCGAACGCGGACTCGGCCTCGCGCAGGGACTCCTCGCTGTACTCGATCATCGAGCGGTAGTGCGGGGTGCCGAGGTAGTAGCGCAGCACGATCGGGCGCCACTGCTTGACCATCTCGCTGACCAGGACGCTGTTGCCGAGCGACTTGGACATCTTGTCGCCGGCCATGGTGACCCAGGCGTTGTGCACCCAGTACTGGGCGAAGTCGTCGCCGTAGGCCTTGGCCTGGGCGATCTCGTTCTCGTGGTGCGGGAAGATCAGGTCGAGGCCGCCGCCGTGGATGTCGAAGGCGCTGCCCAGGTACTTGTGGGCCATCGCCGAGCACTCCAGGTGCCAGCCGGGGCGGCCGGGACCCCACGGGGTCGGCCAGGTCGGCTCGCCGGGCTTGGCCGACTTCCACATGGCGAAGTCGCGCGGGTCCCGCTTGCCGGTCTCGCCCTCGCCGGACGGCTGGAGCAGGTTGTCCAGCTCCTGCCGGGACAGCTCCAGGTAGCGCGGGAAGGACCGCACGTCGAAGTAGACGTTGCCGTCGGCCGCGTAGGCGTGCCCGCGCTCGATGAGGCCCTGCATCATCTCGACCATCTCGGTGATGTGGCCGGTGGCGCGGGGCTCGTAGGTCGGCGGGAGGCAGCCGAGGGCGGCGTAGCCCTCGTTGAACGCGCGCTCGTTGTCGTACCCGATCGACCACCACGGGCGGTTCTGCTCGTGGCTCTTGGCGATGATCTTGTCGTCGATGTCGGTGACGTTGCGGATGAACGTCACCTGGTAGCCGCGGTACTCGAACCAGCGGCGCATGATGTCGAAGTTCAGGCCCGAGCGGATGTGGCCGATATGGGGTGCGGCCTGCACGGTGGCGCCACACAGGTAGATCGAGACACAGCCCGGCTTGAGCGGGGTGAAGTCACGGATCTGCCGGGCGCTGGTGTCGTACAGGCGAATCGTCACGACTCCAGAGTAGTGGGCGCGGGAGAGTGCCTCACGCCCTTCCCCGCGACGGCGGGCTCAGACGCGCCCGACGACCTTCCGCGGCGTGATCCGTACGACGACCCGCTGGGCGTCGTCCTTCGACGCCGGGTTGAACTCCGCGTACTTCTTGCCCGTGTACTTCAGGCTGAGTTCGTCGATGAGTTCCGGGCCGCCCTCGGTGGTCATCTCGGCGGTGCCGCGGATCTCGGCGTACGCGTACGGGTTCTCCGGGTCCATGACGACGACCGTCACCCGCGGGTCGCGCCGCAGGTTCTGCTCCTTGCGGCGGCCGACCGTCGTGGAGAACAGCAGCTCGTCGCCGTCGCGCTTCACCCAGACCGGGGACATCTGCGGACTGCCGTCGGGCTGGACGGTGCCGACGACGATGAACACCTTGCCGTCGAGCAGGGACTTCAGGCTGTCGGACAGTGCGGCGGACATGCGTACCCTCCGGACTCCGGGGATCACTGACGGTCGTGAGGGTACCCTCGCACGCCCTCAGCTCACCCGCACCACGAGTGCCGTCGCGACCGCCATCAGCCCCTCGTCGCGGCCCGGGAAGCCCAGGCCGTCGGTCGTGGCGCCGGAGACGGAGACGGGGGCGCCGGCCGCCGCGGAGAGGATCTTCTGGGCCTCCGCGCGGCGCTTGCCGATCTTCGGGCGGGGGCCGATCACCTGGACGGCGATGTTGCCGATGGTGAAGCCGGCGGCGCGGACGATGCGCGCCGCCTCGGTGAGCAGCGTGACCCCGGAGGCGCCGGACCACTCCGGGCGGCCGGTGCCGAAGTGCTGCCCCAGGTCACCGAGGCCGGCGGCGGAGAAGAGGGCGTTGCAGGCCGCGTGCGCGACCACGTCGGCGTCCGAGTGGCCGGCCAGACCGGGCCCCTCGCCCTCCCACTTCAGGCCCGCGCACCACAGCTCGCGGCCCTCCTCGAAGGCGTGGATGTCGGTGCCGATGCCGACCTGCGGGAGCGGCAGCACGAAGCCGGCCTCAGAACCCATCGTTGAGCCTCCTGCGGGCCAGGACCGCCTCGGCCAGGACCAGGTCCAGGGGGCGGGTGACCTTGAACGCCTCCTCGTGGCCGGGGACGGCCACGACCGGCAGCCCGAGCTGCTCCACCATGCTCGCGTCGTCGGTGACGTTCTCGGTGACGCTCTCGTGGGCGCGGACCAGGGTCGCCCGGTCGAAGCCCTGCGGGGTCTGCACGGCGCGCAGCCGGGACCGCTCCGGAGTGGCGACGACCGGCTCCGGCTCACCGGCCTCGGCCGCGGGGGCGACCTCCTTGACCGTGTCGGCCAGCGGCAGCGCGGGCACCACGGCGGGGGCGCCGTCGCGGACGGCCTCGACGACCGCGTCGACCGTGTCGACCGGGACGAGCGGCCGGGCCGCGTCGTGGACCAGCACGATCCCGTACTGCGGCGGCAGGGCCTCCAGGCCGAGCCGGACCGACTCCTGGCGGGACTCCCCGCCGGGGACGACCAGGAAATCGGTACGGTCGGGCAGCGCGTGCGCGTCGAGCAGGGACTTCACCTCGGCGGCGCCGTCCGGCGGGGCCACGACGACCACCAGCGCGACGTGGCGGGACGCGGCGAGGGCGCGGACCGCGTGGATGAGCATGGGTGTGCCGCTCAGCGCGCGGAGCGCCTTGGGGGCGCCCGGTCCGAGCCGCACGCCCCGGCCGGCGGCGGGAATCACGGCCGCGACGGAGGTCTGCGCGGGCGTGGAACGTGATTCGTCAGACATCGGTTCCTGTCAGGTTTGTGTGCTCGACCTACGTGGGTATGGCCTGGAGGAGTGCCGGGCGCGACGCCTTGACCGGACCCTTTCCGTGACCCTGGTCGAGCCATCCGCCCGGGCCCGGCACATCAAGTATCGGGGGGCTGTCCCACAGGTCTCCCCGAAGAGCACCCGCTGCGGGGACGAATATGCCGCAGCGCCCGGCGACAGGATCAGTGTCATCGGGCACCGCGGCATTCACTGTGCTGAGCGTGCCGGAAGCGAGGGTTCGCTGCCGCTGCGCGTCAGGAGGCGAGCACCTCGTCGAGCAGGGCCTCGGCCTTGTCCTCGTTCGTGTTCTCCGCCAGAGCCAGCTCGCTCACCAGAATCTGCCGAGCCTTGGCCAGCATGCGCTTCTCACCTGCGGAGAGTCCGCGCTCGCGCTCGCGACGCCACAGGTCACGCACGACTTCCGCGACCTTGATGACATCGCCGGAGGCGAGCTTCTCCAGGTTTGCCTTGTAGCGACGGGACCAGTTCGTGGGCTCCTCGGCGTACGGCGCGCGCAGCACCTCGAAGACCCGGTCGAGCCCGTCCTGACCGACCACATCACGCACGCCGACGAACTCCGCATTGTCCGCTGGCACACGCACCGTGAGGTCACCCTGGGCGACCTTCAGCACCAAGTAGGTCTTGTCCACGCCTTTGATCTGGCGAGTTTCGATGGCCTCGATCAGCGCGGCCCCGTGATGGGGATAGACCACGGTGTCGCCAACCTTGAACGTCATGTGACAGGTACCCCTTCCGTGGCTATCCAGGGTAACACGGATACGGCGTCTTCTGAATGGCGTTTTCGCAGGTCAGGGCATATCTCGGGGCTTGACAACAGCAACCGGAACGTGCTGCGGGGAGTCCTCGGAAGTGGGTATTCGCAGGTCGGAGGGGCTCTCCAGGCGGGGTGAAACGCCTACGTTACACACCCCGGGAGCCCGCTCCAAGAGGAGTAACGTCCCGATTTGTCCGGTCTCAAGCGTGCGACTTCCGCTACTCCGTTCGGTGACCGGAGGCGGATGTGAGACGAATCCGAAATTGATCAACCGCCGCCGGACGGGTGGTCCGTGATCAATATCGGGGGGGTCGCGCATTCCTTCACGGAAAATTTGCGAAGGGCGTCGAGAGGGGGTCACCGCCGGGTTATGTGAATGCCGGACGGGCGGCTCCGCAATGTGACCGTGGAGTCACCAGTGCCGCCGCGGGTACCCCCACCTGGACGGAAGCCCGGGGCTAGGGGGAGGGTCGGGTGCGATCGCCCGGGAACGGCTCGGTAACCTAAGGCCGCTGACAGACACTTAGGGCGGCTTTATAAGGGGAGCCGCCCGCGCGTTCAAGGAGTTGCCGCCGCCGTGAGCAGCAGCCTTCGACGCGGCGCCCTCGCCGCCTCCGCCATCGTCTTCTCGATCGCCTCGCTCGCCGCCTGTGGCGCCGGCAACAACTCGCAGACCCTGGAGATCAAGCCGGACAACGCGGCCACCAGTGTGGGCGCCATCAAGATCCAGAACGCCCTGGTCATCACCCAGCCCGACCGGGAGTCGACGGGTCCCGCGGCCATCGCCGCGACCGTGTTCAACTCCGGCCGCACCGACCAGACCCTCCAGTCGATCAGCGTGGCCGGCAGCGGAGAGTCCGTGCAGCTGAAGCCCGCCAAGGGCCAGAGCCTGACCGTCCCGGCGGGCGGCTCGCTGATCATCGGCGGCAAGGACAACGCCTCCGCGACGCTGCCCGGCGGCCGGGAGGCCGTCCAGGACGGCAACGCCCAGAAGATCACCTTCACCTTCAGCAAGACCGGCAAGGTGAGCCTGAACGCCTTCGTGGTCCCGGCCACCAGCTACTTCGACAAGTGGGGCCCGACCGAGATCCCGTCCGCCCCGGCCTCCGGCACCGGCGCCCCGGGCGCCACCGCCTCCGGCAGCGCCACCGCCTCCAGCAGCGGCAAGCCGGAGAAGGGCCACGGGACGAGCCCGTCGGCCACCGCCTCCGGCGAGGCCGTCACCCCGACCGACTCGGCGTCCCAGTCGGCCGCCGGCCACTGACCAGCCGTACGCCGGAGGGCGGCACCCGTCTCGGGTGCCGCCCTCCGGCGTAGTCGTGTCCACGGGTGCCGCCCACGGCGCGCAGGCCGTGTCCGTGGGTGACGCCCGCAGCGCGCAGGCCGTGTCCGCCGGGTGCGGCCTGCGGTTCGGACTCGCCGCCCGAGCCCCGCACCCTCACCGGACACCGCGGAACGCCCGGGGCCGGTGCGCCGCTGTCCTGCGCGCACCCCTCGCGCTGCTGCGCCGGACTCCGTCCGGCGGCCGAGGGGCGCCCCGGCTCTACGGCTCGAACTTGTAGCCCAGCCCCCGCACCGTCACCAGGTACCGCGGCGCGCCCGGGTCGGGCTCGATCTTGGCGCGCAGGCGCTTGACGTGGACGTCGAGGGTCTTGGTGTCGCCCACGTAGTCGGCGCCCCAGACGCGGTCGATGAGCTGCATGCGGGTGAGCACGCGGCCCGCGTTGCGCAGGAGCATCTCCAGCAGGTCGAACTCCTTCAGCGGGAGGTCGACCTTGGAGCCGGCGACGGTGACCACGTGGCGGTCGACGTCCATGCGGACCGGGCCCGCCTCCAGCGCGGCCGGGGTGACCTCCTCCGGCTCGCCGCGCCGGCGCAGCACCGCGCGGATGCGGGCGACCAGCTCGCGCGAGGAGAAGGGCTTGGTGACGTAGTCGTCGGCTCCTATTTCCAGACCGACGACCTTGTCGATCTCGCTGTCCTTCGCGGTCACCATGATCACGGGGACGTTGGAGCGGCCGCGCAGCTGGCGGCAGACCTCGGTGCCGGGCAGCCCCGGCAGCATCAGGTCGAGCAGGACCAGATCGGCGCCGTTGCGCTCGAACTCGTCCAGGCCGTCGGGGCCGGTCGCCGCGACGGCGACCTCGAAGCCCTCCTTGCGGAGCATGTACGACAGGGCGTCGGAGAAGGACTCCTCGTCCTCGACGACGAGCACTCGGGTCACGGAAGGACCTCCGGGGCGGGAAGCGGTTCGTACGGGGATGAGTCGGTGGGGCCGGCCTCGTCTTCGAGGTCGGGGTGCTGCTGGGCGCGGTCGCGGGCCGCGCCCGCCTCCGGCAGCCTGAGGGTGAAGGTGGAGCCCTGGCCTTCGGCGCTCCAGACGGTGACCTCCCCGCCGTGCGAGGCGACCACGTGCTTGACGATGGCGAGCCCCAGGCCGGTGCCGCCGGTGGCCCGGGAGCGGGCCGGGTCGACGCGGTAGAAGCGCTCGAAGATGCGCTCCTTGTCCTTGTCGGAGATGCCGATGCCCTGGTCGGTCACGGCCAGCTCGATCATGTCGCCGCCCGGTGCGCCGACCCGGCGGGCGGCGATGCCGACGCGGGTGCGGGCCGGGGAGTAGTTGACGGCGTTCTCGACCAGGTTCCCGAGGGCGGCGGCCAGCTGCCCCCGGTTGCCCCACACGTGCAGATCGGCCATGCCGCCGGCGGCGATCGTGATCTGCTTCGTGCCCGCCTGGTGGCGGCAGCGGTCGATGGCCTCGGCGACCAGTTCGTCCACCCCGACCGGCTCGGCGTCCTCCAGCGGGTCGTCGTTCTGCACCCGGGAGAGGTCGATCAGCTCCTGGACCAGGTTGGTCAGGCGGGTCGCCTCGATCTGCATCCGGCCGGCGAAGCGCTGCACGGCCTCGGGGTCGTCGGAGGCGTCCATGACGGCCTCGGAGAGCAGGGAGAGCGCGCCGACGGGCGTCTTCAGCTCATGGCTGACGTTCGCCACGAAGTCGCGGCGCACCGCCTCGATCCGGCGGGCCTCGGTCAGGTCCTCGACCAGCAGCAGGACCAGGCGGGAGCCGAGCGGGGCCACGCGCGCGGAGACGGCGAGGGCCTCTCCGCGTCCGGTGCCGCGCCGGGGCAGATCCAGCTCGACCTGCCGTATCTCGCCGTCGCGTCTGGTGTCCCGGGCCATCTGGAGCATCGGCTCGACGGCGAGCTTGCCGCCGCGGACCAGCCCGAGGGCGTAGGCGGCGGAGCTGGCCTTCACGACGGCGTCGGCCTCGTCGAGGACGACGGCGGAGGAGCGCAGCACCGACAGCACGGTGTCCACGCCGGGCGGGAGTACGGGATCTGTGTGCAAGGAAGTCCTGGTCGGTCGCTTCTGGTCGCGTTCGCTCCAGCGGAACGCCAGCATGGCGATGACGCCGGTGAGCACCCCGGCGATCGCTGCCGCTGCGGCGACCGCCGCGTTCACGTCCATGTCTCCAGGTTAGGCACGGGGTACGACATGCCCACAGCCGTCGAGGTGCGACCTCGAACACTCGTCGCCCAGAGTTCACCTTGCAGCCAGTACTGGTTCATTTGGGGTGGCGGAAACAGACGCGTACGGGGCCGAGCGTGGGAGCGTGGGGTTCGTACCGCCGGTTTCACCGGGGGCGCACGCGTGACGAGAGGACCCCTGCAACCCCCCGGAATGAATCCCGGACCGAATCTCCGGACGAAGACGCACGAGAGGGAACCCTGATGCGGGACGCGTACCACGAGGAACTGGACTCGATCGGCGACGGACTGGTGGAGATGGCCCGGCTGGTCGGCTCGGCGATCGGGCGCGCCACGACCGCCATGCTGGACGCCGATCTGAAGCTGGCCGAGAGCGTGATCGAGGCCGACCAGAAGGTCGACGAACTCCAGCACGACCTGGAGGCGCGGGCCATAGCCCTGCTGGCGCGGCAGCAGCCGGTGGCCACGGATCTGCGGATCGTCGTCACGTCGCTGCGCATGTCCGCCGACCTGGAGCGCTCCGGCGACCTCGCCCAGCACGTGGCGAAGCTGGCCCGGCTGCGCTTCCCGCAGCGGGCCGTTCCGCACGACCTGCACGCCACCATCCTGGAGATGGGCCAGCTCGCGCAGCGGCTGATGGCCAAGGCCGCCGAGGTGCTCGTGACCAAGGACGTCGACCTCGCCCTCCAGCTGGAGCAGGACGACGACGAGATGGACCTGCTGCACCGGACCCTCTTCCAGCACCTGATCGACGAGCGCTGGAAGCACGGCATCGAGACGGCCGTGGACGTCACCCTGCTGGGCCGCTACTACGAGCGGTACGCCGACCACGCCGTGGCCGTCGCCAAGCGGGTGGTCTACCTGGTCACCGGCGAGCACGCGGACGAGCTCCAGCAGGACATCCAGCCGGTGACGGGCGTCGAGGGCGCGTGACCCCGCCGGGGGCCGCCGGGGAGGACGCCGGGGCCGCCGGGTCGCGGCACGCGCACGCCTCCGTGCGCCGTTGACGCGCCCGGCGGAGCGGGCATGAAATGGGCGAGGGCATCCCTGCCCCAGGTCTAGGAGGGACCCATGGCCGAATCCCCCAGCACCATGCCCGATCCCACGCAGGAGCGCGAGACCGAGCAGTCCGCCGAGATCAGGAGCCTTCCGTTGTTCGGCGCGTGCGGCTGCGGCTCCGGATGCGGCTGCGGGTGCCAGTCGGGCAACCCCTGCCAGTGCGGCTGAACGACACCGGGCCGGTGTGAACGGCGTTCACACCGGCCCTTCGCCGTACCGGATGCCCATCCGGCCCGCCGGGCGCAGCATGGACATGAGCAGGCGGAAGCGCAGGCAGGAGGAGGTGCGGGCCATGGCCAAGTTCATGGACGTCCACCGCGGCATGAAGGGCGTCACGGCGGACCAGCTGCGGGAGGCGCACCGGGCGGACCTCGCCATCGAGGGGGACGAGTCGGTGCACTTCGAGCACGCCTGGGCGGACCCGGAGTCCGGCATCGTCTACTGCCTCTCCGAGGCGCCCTCGGCCGAGGCCGTCCAGCGCATCCACGAACGCGCCGGACACCCCGCGGACGAGGTGCACGCCGTACCGCTGGAGGTCTGACCGCCCCACGCACAACCCACCGTTCACCCTTCACTGTCGCCGTTGCACGGACGCGGCGGTTCGGCGTCGTACGTCTCCGGACTGAAGGCCAGCCGGCGGGCCAGTACGTCCTGCGCCACCTGGCTGACCGTGCGGCCGGCGGCGTACGCGCGGGCCCGCAGCCGGTCCAGGGCCAGCTCGGGGTCGACGTCCAGCTGCACCATCACCATGCCGACCGCCTGGTAGACCTCGGTGTGGTCGGCCTCGGAGGCCGCCACCCAGGGCGCCACCTCGTCCTCCGGGTCCGCGTCGGCGCAGCCGCGGTCGGCGGCCGGGAGGGCCAGCAGCGCGGAGGTGACCGCGTCCCGCACCCACAGCGCGATCCGCAGATCGGGCTCCGCCAGCCCGCCCGCCCGGTCGCTGTACAGGTCGAGCGTGCCGATGGCGGCGCCGGTGACGCCGATCGGCAGCGAGAACACCGCGCGGACGCCGAGGCCCACCGCCTCGTGCGCGAAGATCGGCCAGCGGCGGACGTCGGAACCCTGGGTGAGGTCGGCCGCGAGGACCGGGGCGCCCCGGTCGAGAGCGTCCTGGCAGGGGCTGTCGCCCACGGTGTACTGCAGCTCCGCCAGCCGGGCCGCGGCCCGGTCGCTGGCGCACCAGGTGACGCGGACGCCCTTGCCGCCGGAGATCGACACCGAGGAACCGGTGACCGGCAGCAGCCGCACGCACGCCGCGCACAGCGCGCTGGGCACCGCCTGCGGCCGACCGGCGCCGCGCGCGGCGGCGGCC
>NZ_MUMF01000309.1 GCF_002155905.1 Streptomyces tricolor
GGCCGGCCAGCGTGCCGTCCAGGGTGGGGTCCACGGTGTCCGCCCCGTCAGCTCGCGGTGCTCTGCAGCATGCCCCGCACGGTGTCCCAGAGCACACCGGCGGTGCGGAAGGTGTCCATGGTCAGCGCGCTGTCGCGGAAGCGGACCTGGTAGTCCTCCTCCAGGGTGCCGAGGAGCTGGACGGTCCCGAGCGAGTCCAGGCCGAGGTCCTTCAGGTCGGACTCCGGCGTCAGTTCCTCCTGCGGCGGCAGGAAGGGCAGGAAGGGGCGGAGTATCTGTTCGAACCGGTCGTCCCACATGGGGGCCTCCAAGGAGTCGGGCGGGGTCAGGCGGCGCGNNCAGCAGGGTGCGCAGCTCCTCGCCGGTGTGCAGCAGCCTGCCGTCCTGGTCGGCGACGACGGGCAGCGTGGGGTCGGCGAACGAGTAGCGGGACACCACCTCGCGCGCGGCCTTGTCGCGCAGCGGCCGGAACGCCGAGGCGTGCATCGGGGGCCGCATGGTGTACAGCGGGAGGCTGCCGACGGCGCGCAGCCGCTCCTGCATCCACTGCACGCGGTGCTCGGGGAGGGAGACCATGTAGAAGCCGTCGTCGACGTGGCAGGAGATCTCGTGCCACTCCCCCGCCGCGTCGAGGTCGGCGAGGATGGCGTCGAGCCCGTCGCGCGGGGCGCGGACGAAGGACAGGGTGACGATGTCCCGGTGCTCCTCGGCGAAGTACTCCTCCAGGCAGCGGGCGATCTCGGCGGTCAGCCGGATCGCGTCGGGCAGCTCCAGGGCGCCGGTGTAGGCGAGGGCGGCCTTCTCGCCGAAGCTGGCCCCGGCGACGATGCCGGGTTCCACGCCGAGGTGGTCCCGGGCCCAGTGGGCGCAGGCCAGGCAGTTGACGAGGAAGGCGACCTGGGCGGCCTCGGAGTAGTCGCCCGGGGAGGTCCGGAAGGCGTCCACGAGCGAGTAGCCGAGCGCCTCGTCGGCGACGGCGACCAGGTCCCGGGCGGCGGGGTGGGCCACCATGAACCTGCCCACCTCGGCGAACGGGACGGGTCCCATGCCGGGGAAGACGAGCGCGGTGTCGTGTGCCATGGCGGGATCCCCGCCTCCTTTCACGGACGCGTGGACGTCACAGGCCCTTGAGGAAGTCGGTCAGCACCGCGAAGAACCGCTCGGGTTCCTCCAGGTGCGGCAGGTGGCTGGACTCCTCGAAGATCTCCCAGCGCGCCCCGGGGATCTCGTCGTGGTACGGCTGGACGACGGCCGGCGTGGCCTCGTCGTGGCGACCGCTGATCAGCAGGGTGGGGGTGCGGATCCGGTGCAGTTCGCCGGTGATCGACCAGTCCTTCAGGGAGCCGATGACATGGAACTCGTTGGGTCCGTTCATCGCGTAGTAGACGGTCGGGTCGTTGTAGATCTCCATGAAGGAGGAGAGGAAGTCGCGGGGCCAGGGCGTCACACGGCACACGTGGCGGTCGTAGAAGACCCGCATCGCGGCGAGGTACTCCTCGCTGTCGTACGTGCCGGCCGCCTCGTGCCGCAGCAGGGCCTCCTGCACGTCCGGGGGCAGCTCGGCACGCAGCCGCGCCATCTCCTGCAACCACAGGGGGTACGAGGCCGGCGCGTTGGCGACGACCAGTCCGCGCAGACCGGGCGGGCCGGCCATGGCGTGCCGGGCGCACAGGGGGCCGCCCCAGGACTGGCCGAACAGCACGTAGTCGTCGGCGATCCCCAACCGCTGGACCAGGTTGGCCAGTTCCTGCTCGAACAGCTCGACGGTCCAGAACTCGGCGCCCTTGCCGGGCAGGTGGGTGGAGCCGCCGTTGCCCAGCTGGTCGTAGTGGACGACGGGCCAGCCGTCCTCGGCGAGCCGGGCCAGCGGCAGCAGGTAGTCGTGGGTGCTGCCCGGCCCGCCGTGCACGGCGACGACCGCCGGCCGGCCCGCGCCGAGTTCACCGGTCACCCGGTACCAGGTCCGGTACTCCCCGAAGGGGACGGTGCCCTTCGCGCTGGCTTCCGGGGACACGCTGATCACCTCTGCTCGGCTGCGGTACGCGGCGACGGCCGGGGCAGGACACCGGCCGGGACCGAAAGAGGCGGGGCGAGGGGGACCGGTGTCCGTGCCGTGGTCCCGCCCGTGCCTCCGCCGTGGTCCGCAGCCGACGCTAACCGCCCCCGCGCCGCCGCCAGACCCCTAACCGCCCCTAGGCGGCATCCCGGCGGACTGGGGGCACCCGGGCCGTGCGCCCGGGCCGGCTCCCTAGGGGCACCTAGGGGTTGGGGGCCCGGGCGGCGGCTGCTTAGCGTGCGGGGGACGACCGGCGCCGGGGTCCGGACCCGCTCCGGGCCCCCGTCTCCCCTCCCCGTGCGAAGAGGACCTGATGACTGCACCTGCCGAACCGGCCGACCAGGCCGCGCCGCCGGAGTTCCCGATGCGGCGGGCCTGCCCCTTCAGCCCGCCGGCCGCCTACGCCGAGCTGCGCGAGAGAGAACCGGTCTCCCGGGCGCGGCTGCGGGTCGACGGCAAGCCCGCCTGGCTGGTCACCCGGCACGACCTGTACAAGAAGCTGCTGGGCGACGAGCGGGTCAGCGCGAACCTGAAGCTGCCCGGGTATCCCCTTCAGGTACCGGTCCCGCAGGAGACGCTCCAGTCGGTGCCGCTGACCTTCCTGTCCATGGACCCGCCGGACCACACGGTCCAACGCCGGATGCTGGCACCGGAGTTCAGTGTCCGGCGGATGCGCGAGCTGCGCGGGCGGGTGCAGCAGATCGTGGACCAGCAGATCGACCAGATGCTCGCCAAGGGCGCGGACGGTCCGGTCGACCTGGTCACCGCCCTGGCGCTGCCGGTGCCGTCCCTGGTCATCTGCGAACTGCTCGGCGTCCCCTACGAGGACCACGGCCGGTTCGAGGAGTGGGCGTGGGCCATCATGAACCACGACATCAGCGACGAGGACCGGGGCGTCGCGCACTACGAGCTGGACCGGTACGTGGACGGCCTGGTCACCGCCAAGGAGCGCGAGCCGGGCGACGACATGATCAGCCGGCTGATCGAGTTCAACCGGCGCACGCCGGCGGTGGAGCACTCCGACATCGTCAGCATGTCCAAGCTGATGCTGGTCACCGGGCACGAGACCACCGCCAACATGATCGCGCTGGGGGTGCTGGCGCTGCTGGAGCACCCCGATCAGCTGGCCGCGGTCCGCGCGGAGCCGGAGCTGATGCCGAAGGCGGTGGAGGAACTGCTGCGGTTCTTCTCCATCTCCGACGCGGGCACCGCGCGGGTCGCCCTGGAGGACATCGAGCTGGGCGGGGTCACCATCCGGGCCGGCGACGGCATCCTGCCGCTGAACAACGCGGCCAACCACGACGAGCGGGTCTTCCCCGACCCCGACCGGCTCGACGTACGCCGCGAGGCCCGCAGCCACCTCGCGTTCGGCTACGGCGTCCACCAGTGCATCGGCCAGAACCTGGCGCGCATGGAGCTGGACGTCGTGTACTCCACGCTGTTCCGGCGGGTCCCGACGCTGCGCCTGGCCGCGCCGGTCGAGGAGCTGCGGTTCAAGGACGACGCCATCGTGTACGGCCTGTACGAGCTGCCCGTCACCTGGTGAACCCCGCATCCCCCTTCGTCACCGACTCCGTCCGAAAGGCAGCCATGACCCAGTCCGCCGACGCCGTGCCCGAGACGGGGGCGCCGCTTCCGCGGTTCCCGATGCGGCGCACCTGTCCGTTCAGCGAGCCGCGCGAGTACGCCGAGATGCGCGCGGACCGGCCGGTCTCGCGCGCCGAGCTGAAGGTGAACGACAAGCCGACCTGGCTGGTCACCCGGCACGAGCACGTCCGGCAGGTGCTGGGCGACAGCCGGGTCAGCTCCAATCTGAAACTGCCGGGCTATCCGCACCAGTTCCACATCCCCGAGGAGATGCTGGCCCAGGTGCGGCTGATGATGCTGAACATGGACCCGCCCGAGCACAGCGCCCAACGGCGGATGCTGATCCCCGAGTTCACCGCGCGGCGGGTGAAGGAGCTGCGCCCGCGCATCCAGCAGATCGTGGACGAGCACATCGACGCGATGCTGGCCGCGGGCGGCCCGGCGGACCTGGTGACCGCGCTCGCGCTGCCGGTGCCCTCGCTGGTGATCTGCGAACTGCTCGGCGTCCCCTACGAGGACCACGCCCGGTTCGAGGAGTGGTCGGCGGCGATGATGAACCACGATCTGAGCCCGGCGGAGTACGGGGCCGCGGTGCAGGCCCTGGACCTGTACCTCGACAAGCTCGTCACCCTCAAGGAGAACGAGCCCGGCGACGACCTGATCAGCCGGTTCCTGGAGAAGAACCGCACCGAGCGGGTCGCCGACCACGCCGACGTGGTGACGATGGCGCGGCTGATGCTGGTCGGGGGCCATGAGACGACGGCCAACATGATCGCGCTCGGGGTGCTGGCGCTGCTCCGGCACCCCGAGCAGCTGGCCGCGCTGCGGGCCGACCCGGCTCTGCTGCCGAACGCCGTCGAGGAGTTGCTCCGCGTCTTCTCCATCTCCGACTCCGGGACCGCGCGGGTCGCGACGGCGGACATCGAGGTCGGTGACGTCACCATCCGCGCCGGCGAGGGCATCCTGGCGCTGAACAACGCCGCCAACCACGACGAGTCCGTCTTCCCGGACCCGGGCACCCTCGACATCCACCGCAAGGAGGCCCGCAGCCACCTCGCGTTCGGCTACGGCATCCACCAGTGCATCGGCGCCAACCTCGCCCGGGTGGAGCTGGAGGCCGTCTACGGCACCCTGCTGCGCCGCGTCCCCGGCCTGCGCCTGGCCGCGCCGGTCGAGGAGCTGCGGTTCAAGGACGACGCCATGGTCTACGGCGTCTACGAACTCCCCGTCACCTGGTGACGGCCGACCCGAACGGAGTCCCCGTCATGCGTGTCACCGCCGACCGCGACCGGTGCGTGGGCTCCGGCCAGTGCGCGATGCTCAGCCCCGACGTGTTCGACCAGGACGACGACGGCCTCGTCCTGGTGCTGCGGGAGGAGCCGGCCGAGGACCTCCGCGAGGAGGTCCACCGGGCCGCCGACCTGTGTCCGGCACGCTCCCTCCACGTACACGGCTGAGGGCCCGGCGGGCGTCCTGCTAACGCGAGCGGGCGGGCCGGGGACCCGCGAGGGACTCGGCCTGCTCCAGGAAGCGGGGCAGCCACTGCTCGTGGGTGACGCCCGCCAGGAACTCCAGTGCCGTCTCGGCGTCCTTGCCGACCGCCGTGTGCAGCGGGGTACCGGGGTCGTCGGCGGCGGCGACGATCGCCGCCGCCGCGTCCGCGCAGTCGGCGGCGCCCTCCGCCACCCGGGCCAGGAACCGGTCCAGCCAGGCATGGTCCGCGCCGTACGGGTCGCTCTCGGCCGCCTGCCCGGCGGCGGACGTGCGCCGGACGGCGGAGGCGAAGCTGCCCGGTTCGAGGCACACCACGCGGATGCCGAACGGCTGGACCTCCGCGTGGAGCGCCTCGCTGAGCGCGCCCAGGGCGGCCTTGCTCGCCGCGTAGAAGCCGCCGTGCGGCACGGCGAACGTACGGCCCGCGAGCGAGGAGACGTTGACGATGACGCCGGTGCCGCGGGCGCGCATCCCGGGCAGGACGGCGCGGGCCACGCGCAGCGGACCCCAGAAGTTGGTCTCCATCAGGGTGCGCGCCCGGTCGAGCGGCATGGTCTCGACGGGTCCCGTGACGTCGGTGCCGGCGTTGTTCACCAGGACGTCGATCGGTCCGTGCCGGTCCTGCACCGCGGTGACGGCGGCGGTGACGGAGGCGTCGTCGGTGACATCCAGCCGGGGCACGTCGAGGGTGAGGCCCTCGGCGCGGGCGCGGCGGAGCAGCTCCTCGGCGCGGGCGGGGTCGCGGACACCGGCGTGCACACGGTCTCCGCGCCGCGCGAACGCGAGCGCCGTCTCCAGGCCGATGCCGCTGCTGCAACCGGTGATGAGGACCGACGTCATGACCGAACCGCCTGCTTTCCGGGTTGTCGGGGCGGGGAGCACTCGGCAGCCTAGGGAGGCGGTCTCGGGGTGTGAGCCCCTAGGGCCCCCTACCGTGCGCGGGCGTGGTCGGCCAGCAGCGCGAGGATCCGCTCCTGGTGCGCCGTCAGGTAGAAGTGACCGCCCGGGAACACGTGGCACTCCGCGGACGCGTCCGTGTGCCGTGACCAGGCGCGTGCCTCCTCCACGGTGACCTTGGGGTCGTCGTCGCCGACCAGGCTGACGACGGGGCACCGCAGGTCGGGGCCCGGCTCGTAGACGTAGGTCTCGGCGGCGCGGTAGTCGGCGCGGATAGCGGGCAGGGCCATGCGGATCAGTTCCTCGTCGTCGAGGATCGCCGCGTCCGTGCCGCTCAGCTTGCGCATCTCCGCGACGAGTCCGTCGTCGTCGCTGAGGTGGACGGACTCCTGGCGCGGGCAGGAGGGGGCCCGGCGGGCGGAGACGACGAGGGCCCGCGGGACCACGCCGTGGTCGCGTTCCAGCCGGCGGGCGATCTCGAAGCCGAGGGTGGCGCCCATGCTGTGGCCGAAGAGGAGCAGGGGGCGGTCCGTCCACGGCAGGAGGACGGGGGTGATCCGGTCGGCGAGTTCGGCGATGCTGGTGGCGCACGGCTCGGTGCGGCGGTCCTGGCGGCCCGGGTACTGCACGGCGAGCACGTCCACGGACGCCGGCATGCCCGCCGACACCGGGCGGTAAAAGGTGGCCGAGCCGCCCGCGTGCGGCAGGCACACCAGTCGGGCCGCCGCGTCCGGACGGGGGTGGTAGCGGCGGATCCACAGGCGGTCGTGCTCGGTGAGCGTGGTCATGGAGGCAGGGGTTCCCTTCCTGGCGGGGCCACGGCGCGGCGCGTGCACCGGCAGTCTCACGCGCGCGGTCCCCCTCCGGCCACCCCTACCCGCCCCAACGGGCCCGCTCGACAGCCGGCTTCGGCGGCTCCGTGCGACCTGCTGCACCGCCTCGGAGACCCGGAGTGGCTCGGCGCCGCGGTCTCCCGGCCGGCGCCGACGCCGCGGTGGACCCCCTCCCGGTCCGCCGGGTGAACGAAGTCGTCAACAAGCTCAGGCGTTGAGATACGCCAGCACCGCGAGCACCCGGCGGTTGCTGTCGCTCGACGGGGGCAGCATGAGCTTGGTGAAGATGTTGGAGATGTGCTTGGCCGCCGCGCCCTCGGTGATGGTGAGGCGCTGGGCGATGGCCGTGTTCGAGCAGCCCTCCGCCATCAGCTCCAGCACCTCCCGTTCGCGTGCGGTGAGCGCGGCCAGTGGCTCGTCCCGGGAGTGACTGGTCATCAACTGGGCGACCACGGCGGGGTCCATGGCCGTTCCGCCGGCCGCGACCCGGCGTACGGCGTCGATGAACTGCTCGTCGTCCAGCACGCTGTCCTTCAGCAGATAGCCGATGCCGCCGGTGCCGTCGGCCAGCAGCTCGCGGGCGTACATCTGCTCGACGTGCTGGGAGAGGACGAGGATCGGCAGGCCGGGCTGCTCCCGGCGGGCGGTCAGGGCGGCCTGGAGTCCCTCGGTGGTGAAGGTGGGCGGCAGCCGTACGTCGACGATGGCCACGTCGGGCTTGTGCTCGGTGAGCGCGGCGGCGAGATCCGTGCCGTTGTCGACGGCGGCGACCACCTCGACGTCGTACGCCTCCAGCAGTTGGATGATCCCCTGCCTCAGGAGGAAGAGGTCTTCGGCGAGGACAACGCGCACGGCAACTCCATTTTCATCACGGTCGGACCGCCCGGGGGACTGTCGATCTCCAGGACCCCGTCAAAGGATGCCAGCCGCCGTCGGATGCCCTCCAGACCGCTCCCGGCCGACACGTCCGCGCCACCGCGGCCGTCGTCGGTGACGCGCGCGTGCAGCGTGTCGTCCTCGCGCCAGGCGACGACCTCCACGCGCTGCGCGTCGGCGTGTTTCAAGGCGTTGGTGAGCAGCTCGGACACGGCGAAGTAGACGGCGGACTCGACCGGGTCGGGCAGCCGTGCCGGCAGGTCCACGACCACGGTGACGTGCAGCGGGCTGGCCAGGCCGAGGGCGCGCAGGGCGTCGGGCAGGCCCCGTTCGGCGAGGACCGGCGGGTGGATGCCGTGGACGAGGTCGCGCAGTTCGCGCAGGGCCTGCACGGAGGAGGTGCGCGCCTGCCGCAGCAGCCGCCGCGCCTCCTCCGGGTCCTGGGTCATCTTGCGGTCCACCGCACCGAGTTGGAGCCCCAGGCTGACCAGCCGCGCCTGTGCGCCGTCGTGCAGGTCCCGTTCGATGCGGCGCAGTTCGGCGGCCTGGATGTCGAGGGCGCCGGACCGGGTCTCCGACAAGTGCTGGACCCGGGAGGCGAGTTGGGACTGGCGGGTGGGGCCGAGCAGGAAGCGGACGAAGTAGGCGTACCCCTTGAGCACCGGTGCGCCGAGGAACAGCCAGCCGGTGAGCACGACGAGCGCCAGCAGGGCCGCGGCCAGCGCGGCCGGCCAGCTGCCGACCGTGACGAAGGCGTACCAGCGGCCCTGTCCGTCGTCCGCGAGGGGCCGCCACAGGCCGCAGGCCAGGAACAGCCCCTCCCCCGCGTAGTAGAGCAGCGCGGCCGGGACGAACCCGACCAGGCCGACGACGCAGTTGAGCAGCAGCCACAGCAGGTCCCGCCAGGTCGCGGGGTCGGCGAGGATCCATTTGCAGCGCCGCATCCAGCCGACGATGTCCTTCTCGATAACCTCCGGCTCGGGCCGGTAGGGCCGCTCGACGGGGACGCCGTAGCGTGCGGCGGCGCGCCGGTTGAGGTCGCACAGCCGGCGCACGGCCCGGGTCAGATAGGGCAGCGCGAGAAAGCCGATGCCGATGACGCACAGGATGACGAAGTAGGCGGTGGTGACGAAGAGGACGACCGACAGCAGGGCTCCGGTGGCGATGGCCACGCCGACCAGGGTGTCCAGGGTGGCGCGGCCGACTCGGCCGCGCCACGTGACCGGCACAGTCTTCATGTCCTCATGCTCCCATCCCCGGCCGCCGGTCATGGAGGGGCCGCCCCCGCTCGGGGGATGCGGGGACGGCCCGGCCAGGGGGTGGCTCACGCGGCCTTCACCGTGTCCACGGCGGGGCTGCGCATGCCGCGCCAGGACGGCAGCAGCGTGGCGCCGAACACCAGCAGCAGGGATCCGCCGACGATGGCGAGGTAGACGCCGATGGATCCGGAGGGCAGGTAGGAGTCGCTCTTGACCAGGCTGTAGGGGACGATGGTGGTCGCGGAGGCGATCGTGCCGAGGATGGTGGCGATGACGCCGATCAGCAGCCCCTCGACGGTCAGCATGCCGAGCACCTGGGCGCGGGTCGCGCCGGTGAGCCGCTGGAGGCCGAACTCCGCGCGCCGTTTCCGGGTCACCGACACCAGGGTGTTGACGACGGTGATGGCCGCGTACCCGACGATCATCGCGACGATGGTGTAGTTGGCGGACACCAGGATCTGCTGGATCTGGTTGTTCCGGCCGGCCAGCGAGGCGCTGTCGTCCAGTTCGGTGCCGGGCACCCGGGCGGCCAGCGCGGCGAGGCGGTCGTGGACCTCGGCCGCGCTGCCCCGCGCGGCGCGGACCAGGATCTGGTGCGGCAGCCCGTCGCCGGTGTGCGGGGCGAGAGCGGCCGCGGGCAGCGTCAGGTACTGCTGCTTGGGGTTGTCGGTGTAGAGGGCCACGACGGTGGGGCGTACGGCGGCGCCGTCCCCGAGGTGCATCGGCAGCCGGTCGCCGACCCGCACGCCGTACTCCCGGGCCTTCTTGTCCGACAGGGCCACGGTGTCCCCGCGCAGCCCGGACAGGGAGCCGGCGACCACGGACAGGTCCAGGCTCTGCCGCACGCCCTCGGCGGAGACGCCGCGCAGGTCGATCTGGGCGGGGCCGCCGGGGCGGTCCACGAAGCCGCGGCTGGTGACGAACTCGGAGGCCGCGGCCACTCCGGGCGTGGCGCGCACCCGGTCCACGACGCCGGGGGCGAATCCGCCCGTGGTGGAGTCGAGGACGTAGTCGGCGAGGATGTTGCGGTCGTAGGAGGTCCGGGAGACGTGGTCCTCGGTGGACTGCATGTACAGGGTGCCGGTGGCGATGCCGATGAGCAGGACGATCGGCGCGACCGCGCCGGCCATGCGGACGTTGGCGGTGGCGGCGTTGCGCAGCGCCAGCCGGCCGGAGAGTCCGGAGAGGGCCCGGACCGGCAGGCGGAGCAGCGCCACCATGGCCTTGGTGATGCCGGGGGCGAGCAGGGCGAGGCCGATGCAGAACAGCACGGAGGCGGGTCCGGCGGTGCTGGCGAGGGTGGGGCCGTCCTCCATGACGGTGGCGGTGGCGACGGCCAGGCCGATGCCGTTGGCGAGGAAGAACAGCGCGAGCAGCAGCCGGGGCACGCTGAACCAGCGGGTGCCGGCGGTGGATTCGGCCAGCGCGGCGACGGGTTCGGTGCGGGCGGCGCGCCGTCCGGCGAAGCGGGTGGCGCCGGCCGCGGCGAGCACGGTGACGACCGCTCCGACGGCCATCGGGATCCAGCCCGCGTGGTAGACGATCGCCGAGGACACCACGCCGCTGGCGGTCAGCACCCCGAACAGCAGCCGGCCGATGGCGTATCCGGGCAGCAGGGCGAGGAGCACGGAGGCCACGGACAGCACGGCCGTCTCGGTGAGGATCATGCGGCGCAGCTGGTGCGGGGTGGAGCCGACGGCGCGCAGCAGGGCCATCTCGCGGGCGCGCTGCTGGAGGGACAGGCCGAGGGTGGAGGCGACACCGAACATGACGATCAGGACGACCGAGGAGCCGAAGACCGCGGCGAGGATGACGACGGTGCGCTTGCTGGACAGGGTGCCGGGCAGTTCGGCCAGGCCCCGGCGCTCACCGGTGAGCACCTCGGCGCGGTCCCCGACCGCGGCGCGCACCGCGTCCGCCAGCGCGGCGGTGCCGGTGCCGGCATTGGGCAGGACGCCGATGGAGTCGATCCGGCCGCCGGCGAGGGTGCGTGCCTCGTCGTCGGTGAAGAACACGGCGGCGTCGGGGTTGTGGTCGCCGCGCTGCTCGGCGATGCCGCTGACCTGGAACCGCCGGACGGTGCCCTGGACGACGACGTCGACCGTGGACCCCGGGCGCGCGCCGGCGCGCCGGGCGAGGTCCGCGTCGAGGACGGCCTCGCCGCCGGTGACGGGGGGTGAACCGGCGGCGAGGGTATAGGGGGTGAGCCGGGCGGAGGCCCAGCCGTGGCCGTAGGAGTCGGCCTTGCCGCTGACCGGCTTGCCGTCCTTGAGGACGGTGGCCGGGACGGACACGTCGCCGACGGCAGCGCGCACGCCCCGTACCTCGGCCACCCGGCCGACCAGGCCGGGGTCGATGCGGTGCCGCTCCGTCAGGGCGGTGGAGTCGTGGGTCTGCTCGCCGGTGACGACGATCGGGGCCTCCCGCAGGCGCTGCGGGTCGGCGGCCATGCGGACGCCGGTCTCCATCAGGCCGCCGCAGCCGATGACGATGGCGGCGCCGAGGAACATGGCGAGGAAGGTCGCGACGAAGCTCGTCCTGCGGAACTTCAGGGTGCGCAGTGCCAGGCGCCACATCAGTACCGGCCCCCCGAGTGCTGCGGCGTGCTCTGCCGGTGGGTCTCGTCCTCCCAGGCGCCGAGCCGGGTCATCCGCGCGGCGACGGCGTCGGCCGTCGGCCGGTGCAGTTCGCCGGCGAAGGCGCCGTCGGCGAGGAAGACGACGCGGTCGGCGTAGGACGCGGCCACCGGGTCGTGGGTGACCATGACCAGGGTCTGGCGGGCGGTGTCGACGGACTCGCGCAGCAGGGCGAGCACGGACGCGGCGGTGCGGGTGTCCAGGGCGCCGGTGGGTTCGTCGGCGAAGACCACGGCGGGCCGGGTCACCAGGGCGCGGGCGATGGCGACGCGCTGCTGCTGGCCGCCGGACAGCTGGGACGGCAGGTGGCCGAGCCGCTCGGCCAGGCCGACCCGCTGTACGACGGTGCGGATCAGGGCCTTGTCGGGCCGCTGTCCGGCCAGCTGCAGCGGCAGGGTGATGTTCTCCATGACGGTCAGCGCGGGCAGCAGGTTGAAGGACTGGAAGATGAAGCCGATCCGGTCGCGGCGCAGCTTGGTCAGCCGGGTGTCGTCCAGGCCGGCGAGGTCGGTGCCGCCGACGGTGACCGTGCCGGAGCTGGGCTGGACCAGTCCCGCGGCGCAGTGCAGGAAGGTGCTCTTGCCCGATCCGGACGGTCCCATCACGGCGGTGAAGGTGCCGTCGGCGAAGCTCATGGTGAGCCCGCGGAGCGCGGCCACCTGGCTGTCTCCCCGGCCATAGGTCTTCGACACGGCGTCCAGCCGTACCGCCTCCGCCCGGCGGAGGTCGTGTGAAGTGTGCACTCGGGCTCCCCTACGAGATATCGCGTTTCTCACGCGGTGTCTGAAGACCAGATTAGGAACGGCGGGCCCGCGGCACATTGGCATTCTCCGGCCGGTTGGAGGTAGAGGTTTCTCTACCTCGGCAGGGCAGGTTCCGTCAGGGCTCCGGTCAGTTTCGTGCGGTGGTGTCACCACTGTGCGCGCTTTTTGACTCCCCTTCAAAAGGGCTGGTTGCCACCCGTGTCCCCGGGTGTGTCTGCGGGTACGGTCGAAACCGTCCGAAGAATCTACGGAAGATGGGAAGTCCCATGGCCAGGAGGCCTGACCAGGAGCTGACCGCGCAGGTCCGGCCCGACGGATATCTGGAGCTGATCTCCCGCCGCACGGGGAAGCGGCACCGGTGCGGCCCGCGCGGCACGACGATGTGGCTGGCGCTCCAGCGCAGCGGCTGGCAGCCGGAATTGGCCGCGGATGAAATAGCCTTGCACTTAGGGATCGATCCGGACAGTGTCCGCTGTGATATCCAGGCGTGGCTGGCACATTTCCGCGAGGCGGGCGAGTGAAAAAGCGGGGCGCGGGCGCCTTTTCGGCCGCCCCCGCCCCGTCGCGTTCGGCTTCCGCCGGGTTTCAGGGAGTGCCGGCGCGGGCCGTCGCCGGCAGCCACGCCTCCACCGCCTCGGCGGTGGTCCGCGCGTGCTCCTCCAGAATCGTGAAGTGCGTGCCGGGCACGTCGGCCGGCTCGTGCGCGGCGGGCCAGGTGGCCCGCCAGTCCTCGGTGCCGGTGGCGAAGGACTCCTCGGGCCGCACGAACAGCACCGGCGCCGTGAGGGCGCCCGGCGGGCAGTGCTGGATCAGGTCGCTGTAGCGGCTCATGGCGGCGAGGCGGGCGGTTCCGAAGCCGCCGAGGGACGACTCGCGGTCGAGCATGCCGTCGAACATCTGCCGCCACAGGTCGTCCTTGCCGTCGTCCCCGGGCAGATAGGTGTCCAGCAGCACCACGCCGGCGGCCGGCTGCCCGGCCTTCTCCATGATCTCGGCCGCCGCGTGGGCGAACTGGCCGCCGGAGGAGTAGCCGACGAGCACGTACGGCCGCTCGTCCGGGCAGGCCCGGCGGATGCCCTCGACGACGGCCTCCACCACCGCGTCCACCGAGCGGGGCAGGGCCTCGCCGGGGCCGAAGCCGGGCATCGCGGGCACCAGCACGTCCCGGCGGCCCTGGAAGTGCCGGGCGAAGCGGGCGTACTGGTGGGCGCCGCCGAGCGCCATCGGGGAGGGCAGGCACACCAGCCGCGGCGAGGTGCCGCCGGTGGCCAGCCGCACCGGGTCGGCGACGGTGCCGAGTTCGGCCAGGGAGGAGAAGCCGGGGAGGATCTCGGCGACCGCGTGCAGCAGGTCGACGGCCTGGGCCATCCGCCCGTCGGCCGCCGCCCGCCGCACCAGAGCACTGACCGTTGCGAAGCCGTCGGCATCGGTGTGGTCCCGGGCGCCGTCCGCCGGGTCATCGCACAGGGCGGCGGCGAGGGCGGCCGGGGAGGGGTGGTCGAAGACGACACCGGCCGGCAGGGTGCGGCCCAGGGCGGTGCCGAGGGCGCCCCTCAGCTCGGCCGCGGAGACGGAGTCCATGCCGATCTCCAGGAAGACTGCGTCGGGTTCGACGGCGTCCGGTCCCGCGTGGCCGAGGATCGCGGCGGTCTGGGCGCGGATCATGTCGGTCAGCAGCGCCTCCCGCTCGGCCGGCGGGGCATCGGCCAGCCGCTGCCGCAGCGGCTCGGCGTCCGCGCCTTCGACGGCCGCGGCGTGCGGTACGGGCTCGGTGAGCGGACCGGCGGTGAGGGCGACCTCCGCGTTCAGCCAGTACCGTGCGCGCCGGAAGGCGTAGGTGGGCAGGTCCGCGCGGGCCGTACCGGGGAAGAGCGCCGCCCAGTCGGGGGCGAGGCCGTCGGTGTACAGCCGGGCGAGGCCGGACATGAGCGCGGTGGGCTCACTGCCGTGGCGGCGGCCGAGCGCGACGAAGACGGCGCCGTCGGCTTCCGCGCACGCGCGGGCGAGGCCGGTCAGCACGGCGTCGGGGCCGAGTTCGACGAAGCGGCCGGCGCCCGACGCGGTGAGGGCGGCGACGGCGTCGGCGAACCGGACCGTCTCCCGCACGTGCCGCACCCAGTGTCCGGGGTCGCGCAGTTGCTCGCCGTCGGCGAGCCGGCCGGTGAGCGCGGACACCACGGGGATGCTCGGCTGGTGGTACGTCAGCTTCTCGGCCACCGCGCGGAATGCGTCGAGCATGCCGTCCATGAGGGGCGAGTGGAAGGCGTGCGAGACGGCGAGCCGCTTGGTCCTCGCGAAGCCCTCGGCGGCGGCGAGCACCGCGTCCTCCTCGCCGGACAGGACCACGGAGGACGGGCCGTTGACGGCGGCGAGCCCGACGCGGTCGTCCAGCAGGTGCCGCACCTCGTCCTCGGTGGCCTGTACGGCGACCATCGCGCCGCCTGCCGGCAGCGCCTGCATGAGCCGGCCGCGGGCGGTGACCAGGGTGCAGGCGTCGTCCAGGTCGAGGACACCGGCCACGTGGGCGGCGGCGAGTTCGCCGACGGAGTGCCCGGCCAGGAGGTCGGGCCGCACGCCGAAGGACTCCAGCAGCCGGAACAGGGCCACCTCGAAGGCGAACAGGGCCGTCTGCGCGTACTGCGTGCGGTGGAGAACGTCGGCGTCGTCACCGGCGAGCACCCCGGCGAGGTCCAGGCCGAGCCGGGCGTCGACGGCGTCGAAGGCGTCGGCGAACACCGGGTAGCGGGCGCGGAGTTCGAGTCCCATGCCGAGGCGCTGGGCGCCCTGGCCGGTGAAGAGGAAGGCCGTGCGGGTTCCGGTGCGCGCCCGGCCGGTGGCGGCGGCGGGTGCGGGGGCACCGGTGGCGAGGGCGTGCAGGGCGGCGAGCAGTTCCTCGCGGTCGGTGCCGGTGACGGCGGCGCGGTGGTCGAAGGCGGTGCGCCGGGTGCCGAGGGCCCGGGCGACGGCCGCCGGGTGCAGGTCGGGCCGGTCCGCCAGGAAGGCGTGCAGACGCTCGGCCTGCGCGGGGAGGGCCGCCGGGGTACGGGCGGACAGGGGCCAGACGACGGCGGGGGCGTCCGGCTCGGTGTCCGTCGTCCGCTCCGCCGCGGGCGCCTCCTCGATGATGGCGTGGGCGTTGGTGCCGCTGATGCCGAAGGAGGACACACCGGCGCGGCGCGGCCGATCGGTGCGCGGCCAGGGCCGGGGCTCCGTCAGCAGGCTGACCCGGCCGGTGTCCCAGTCGACCTTCGTGGACGGCCGGTCCACGTGCAGCGTCTTCGGGAGCGTCTCGTGCCGCATCGCCATGACCATCTTGATGACGCCGGCGACACCGGCGGCGGCCTGGGTGTGCCCGATGTTGGACTTGACCGAGCCGAACCACAGCGGCGCGTCCGACGGGCGGTCCTGACCGTAGGTGGCCAGCAGCGCCTGCGCCTCGATCGGGTCACCCAGCGTCGTCCCCGTCCCGTGCGCCTCCACCGCGTCCACGTCCGCGGCCGACAACCGGGCCGAGGCGAGCGCCTGCCGGATCACCCGCTGCTGCGACGGACCGTTCGGCGCCGTCAGACCGTTGGACGCACCGTCCTGGTTCACGGCGGACCCGCGGACGACGGCCAGCACCGGATGCCCGTTGCGCCGCGCGTCCGACAACCGCTCCAGGACCAGGACGCCCAGCCCCTCGGAGAACCCGGTGCCCGCCGCGTCGTTGGCGAAGGAGCGGCAGCGCCCGTCCGGGGAGAGGGCGCCCTGCCTGCTGAACTCCACGTACGTGCCCGGCGAGGCCATCACCGTCACTCCCCCGGCCAGCGCCAGCGTGCACTCGCCCTGCCGCAGCGCCTGCGCGGCCAGGTGCAGGGTGACGAGCGAGGAGGAGCAGGCGGTGTCGACGCTGAGGGTCGGGCCCTCCAGGCCGAGGGTGTAGGCGACGCGGCCGGAGACGAGGCTGCCGGAGCCGAAGCTGCCGAAGTAGTCGTGGTACATGACGCCCGCGAAGACGCCGGTGCGGCTGCCGCGCAGCGAGACCGGGTCGATGCCGGCGTTCTCCAGGGCCTCCCAGGAGCCTTCGAGCAGCAGCCGCTGCTGCGGGTCCATGACGAGGGCCTCGTTCGGGCTGATACCGAAGAACGCGGCGTCGAAGTCGCCGGCGTCGTGCAGGAAGCCGCCCTGCCGGGTGCGGGAGCGGCCCGGAGTGCCCGGTGCCGGGTCGTACAGGTCCGGGTCCCAGCCGCGGTCGTCGGGGAAGTCGGTGATGCCCTCCGCGCCGTCCGCGACCAGGCGCCACAGGTCCTCCGGGGACCGGACGCCGCCCGGGTAGCGGCAGGCCATGCCGACGATCGCGACCGGTTCCCGGGCCGCCGCGGTCAGCGCGCGGTTGCGTTCCCGCAGCCGCTCGATCTCCTTCAGCGAGGCGCGCAGCGCCTCGACCATCCTGGTGTCCGGCTTCTCGGACTCGGCCATGGTCCTCTTCCTTGTCGGCGTCGTCACAGGGCGTCGTCGTCCCCGACGAGATCGTCGAGGGCCATGCTGATCAGGCTCTCGGCGTCCATCGCGTCGATCGGCGCGCGGCGGGGCCCGTCGTCGGCGGCCGGCTCCGGCGCGGGCCGCAGTCCGGCGAGTTCCAGCAGGCTGTCCAGCAAGCCGGCCTCGCGGAGCCGTCCCACCGGGATGGCGGTGAGCGCGGCCCGCACGGTGGCCTCCTCGTCACCGGAGCCGCCGTCGGTGCGCGGGGCCAGCTCGGCGGCGAGGTGGTCGGCGAGCCCGGACGGCGTGGGGTGGTCGAAGACGAGGGTGGCGGTCAGCCGCAGCCCGGTGGCCTCGTTGAGCCGGTTGCGGAACTCGACGGCGGTCAGCGAGTCGAAACCGAGGTCCTTGAACGGCAGGTCGGCCTCGAACTCCTCGATTCCGAGCACCGCCCGGGCCTCGTCCCGCACCAGCCGCAGCAGTCGTTCGGCGCGTTCCGCGGGGGCGAGCGCGGTCAGTTCGCGGCGCAGTGCCGAGGCGGCGGCCGACGCCCCGGGCCCGGTCCGGCGCGGCGCGCGCACCAGGGAGCGGAGCAGCGGGGCGGTGCGGGCGGCGTCGCGCGGCGCCAGGTCGAGGCGGGCGGGCAGCAGCACCGGTTCGGCGCGGGTCACGCCCGTGTCGAACAGGGCGAGCCCCGTCTCCGTGTCGAGCGGGAGCACACCGCCCGAGGCCATGCGGCGGGTGTCGGTGTCGCCGAGCCGGTCGGCCATGCCGCCGCTGCCGGCCCAGGCGCCCCAGGCGAGCGAGACCGCGGGCAGGCCGAGCGCCCTGCGGTGGGCGGCGAGGGCGTCGAGGAAGGTGTTGCCGGCGGCGTAGCCGGCCTGGCCGGGGCTGCCGAGCAGGCCGGCCGCGGAGGAGAAGAGCACGAACGCCGTCAGGGGCCGCTCCCGGGTCAGTTCGTGCAGGTGCCAGGCGGCGTCCAGCTTCGGCCGCAGCACCGTGTCCAGCCGCTCGGGGGTGAGCGAGGTGAGGACGGCGTCGGCGAGGACGCCGGCGGTGTGCACGACCGCGGAGACCGGGTGCTCGTCCAGGACGCGGGCGAGGGCGGCGCGGTCGGCGGCGTCACAGGCGACGACGGTCGCCTGTGCGCCGAGCCCGGCGAGTTCCTCCAGCAGCTCGGCCGCGCCGGGCGCCTCGGGTCCGCCGCGGCTGAGCAGCACCAGCCGCTCGGCGCCGTGCGCGCTGACCAGGTGCCGGGCGACCAGCCGGCCCAGGGCGCCGGTGCCGCCGGTGA
>NZ_MUMF01000310.1 GCF_002155905.1 Streptomyces tricolor
GCCGGGTCCTTCTGGAGGCAGGCGCGGACCAGGCCGAGCAGGGAGCGCGGAACGTCCGTCAGCTCGGGCTCGCCGTGCACGACCTGGTAGAGCAGCGCCGCGTGCGAGGCGGCGCCGTCGCCGAAGGCGCTGCGCCCGGTGGCCGCGAAGGCGAGGACCGCGCCGAGGGAGAAGACGTCCCCCGCCGGGCCGACGTCCTTGCCCATCGCCTGCTCCGGGGGCATGTAGCCGGGCGAGCCGACCACCACCCCGGTCTGCGTCATCCGCGTGCCGTCCACCGCCCGCGCGATGCCGAAGTCGATGACCCGGGGCCCGTCGGCGGCGAGCAGCACGTTGGACGGCTTGAGGTCGCGGTGGATGAGCCCGGCCGCGTGGATCTCCTGGAGCGCGGCGGCGAGCCCGGCGCCGAGCGCGCGCACGGTGTGCTCGGGCAGCGCCCCGTGCGCGGCGACCACGTCGGTCAGGTCGGGCCCGAGGACGTAGGAGGTGGCGAGCCAGGGCAGCGGCGCCTCGGGGTCGGCGTCCACGACCGCGGCCGTGTACGGGCCGGACACGGCCCGGGCGATCTCGGCCTCGTGCCGGAAGCGCTCGCGGAAGCCGGTGTCGGCGGCGAGGTCGGGCCGTACGACCTTGACGGCGACGGTCCGGCCGCCGGGCGAACGCGCCAGGTACACCCGGCCCATGCCGCCGGCTCCGAGTCTGCGCAGCATCCGGTAGCTGCCCAACTCCCGCGGATCGTCCGGCTGAAGTATCTCCATGGCGGGAGTTCCCCGTCCTTCCCCGTCTGGTACCCGGCGTGTGCGCCCGGCGCGTGCGTCGACGCGGACACAGTAGTGACGGGCGGGGACGGGGCGGGCAACGGGTTACGGCTGGAGCAGTTCGACCTTCACGTCGGCCGGGAAGCCGGTCGTCGGCCCGACCCGGCGGGCGAACTCGGCGACGGCCGCCAGCTGCGGGGCGCCGAAGCTGAAGTCGAGGGTGGTGAAGTACTGCTCCAGGGTGGCCTCGTCGAAGGCCTCCCAGCGGGCGGCCTGTTCGGCGACCTTGTGCACCTCTTCCAGGGAGAGGTTGCGGGACTCCAGGAAGGCCTCGTGGACCTTCCGGGTGATGAACGGCTCGCGCTCCACGTAGTCGCGGCGGGCCGCCCACACCGCGAAGACGAACGGCAGGCCGGTCCACTCCTTCCACAGCGCGCCGAGGTCGTGCACCTGGAGGCCGTAGCGGGGGCCGTCGAGCAGGTTGGCGCGCAGGGCGGCGTCGCCGATGAGGACGGCGGCCTGCGCCTCCTGCATCATCAGGCTGAGGTCGGGCGGGCAGGTGTAGTAGTCGGGCTGTACGCCGTACCGGTCGGCGAGCAGGAGCTGGGCGAGCCGGACCGAGGTGCGCGAGGTCGAGCCGAGGGCGACCCGGGCGCCGTCCAGCCGGTCCAGCGGGACCTGCGAGACGATCACGCAGGACATCACCGGGCCGTCGCAGCCGACGGCGATGTCCGGGAAGGCGACGAGGTCGTCCGCGTTGCGCAGGAACTCGACCAGGGTGACGGGCCCGATGTCGAGGTCGCCGCGCACGATCTGCTCGCTGAGCTTCTCCGGGGTGTCCTTGGTCAGCTCGAAGTCGAGGAGCGTGCCGGTTCTCGCGAGCCCCCAGTAGAGGGGCAGGCAGTTCAGGAACTGGATGTGGCCGACACGCGGCCGGGTGCGAGAATTGTCCACATCGCGAGACTAGACCCCGTGCGGTACGGTGCTCGGACCGACCCCACCCCCAAACGGGCTAGCGGACGTTCAAACATCCGGGTGAAGTGATCTTGCCCTCTATTGCTTTCGGCTGCCCGCGTGCTAGGCTCGCCGCAAGTTGCAGTTTGGTTTCCCTTGCAGTACAGAGCCTGCGGAGCATGTAACCGCGGGCTCTCGTCGTTTTCAGAAGTATGCAGTTGTGCAGCACCGTTTCACACTTGCAGGTTCTGGAGCAGGGCAACCCTTTGTGAGCCCAAGGAGGGCTTATGGCTACCGGAACCGTTAAGTGGTTCAACGCCGAAAAGGGCTTTGGCTTCATTGCCCAGGAGGGCGGCGGCCCCGACGTCTTCGTTCACTACTCCGCGATCAACGCCACGGGTTTCCGTTCCCTCGAAGAGAACCAGCAGGTGAGCTTCGACGTGACCCAGGGCCCGAAGGGCCCGCAGGCGGAGAACGTCACCCCGGTCTGACCGACTCGGGAGAACTGATCGCAGCCTAGCGCAGTACCCAAGGAGCCCCGCGCCATCCGGCGACGGGGCTCCTGCCTTTTCCCGTTCACCGTGCGTTCACCCGCGCTCACATGTGCTGCATGACCAGGACAAACGTGGTCCCGGCGGCGAGCGCCTCGTACGAGTGAGATACGTCTCCCCGGTACGACATGTAGTCCCCGGATCCGAGTTCCACGGCCTCGCCCCGCGGCCCCGCCTTCACTGTGCCCGCGGTCACCACGATGTGCTCCACCGTCCCCGGGATGTGCGGCTCGGAGTCCCGTACGGTCCCGGGCTCCAGCCACACGTAGTAGATGTCCCGGCGCACCCCGGGCGGGCTCGCCGACAGCAGCGTGGCCAGGTAGCTGGACCGGTCCGAGTGGACCGTGGGCCCCTCGCCGGCCCGGATGACCTGCACGCCGGGCGCCGGCGATTCCACCAGCGCGCTGAACGGCACGCCGAGCGCGACCGCGAGCGCCCAGATGGTCTCCATGCTCGGGTTCCCGTGCGCCGCCTCCAGCTGGGACAGCGTGGACTTGGCGATCCCGGCGCGTTTGGCCAGCTCGGACAGGGACAGACCGGCACGGCCGCGCTCGCGCTTGAGGGACGCGGCAATCCACTCCATGGGGAGCCGGGCGGGTACCTCGGACATGTTCGTTCGCTCCATCGGTACGATCGTTCGCCTTGACGGACAGGCGCGCTGCTGTCCATTGTAGAAAACATGCGTTCGATACAGCGAACACCCACGACGGACACCTCCCGCTCACTTCTGCGCGACAGCTCGCTGGTCTGGCTGGCCAGCGGGATCGTCGGGGTCTCCTTCGGCGCGGTGTCCGTCGCCGGCGGGCTGCCGGTGTGGGTGCCGGTACTGATGTCACTGGTGGTGTACGCGGGATCGGCCCAGTTCAGCGCGGTGGGCGTGCTGCTCGCCGGGGGCGGGCCGGTCGCCGCGGTGGCCACCGGTCTGCTGCTCAACACCCGGACGGCCGCCTTCAGCCTGGCCGTGGCCGAGATCCTCGGCACCGGCCGTGCCTCCCGCTTCCTCGGCGCGCACCTGGTCACGGACGAGACGGTCGCCTTCGCCCTCGCCCAGTCCGACCCGGCGGACCGCCGGCGGGCGTTCTGGATCTCCGGCCTCGGCCTGTTCGCCGTGTGGAACATCGGCGTCCTGGCCGGCGCGCTCGCGGGCAGCGCCCTGGGCGACACCGCCCGCTACGGCCTGGACGCCGCCTTCCCGGCCGTGCTGGTCGCGCTGGTCCTGCCCGCCCTCCGGGCCGACGCGCGGGTGCGGCGGTGCGCCCTGCTCGGCGCCGCCCTGGCCCTCGCCGCCACGCCCGCCGTCCCCGCCGGGGTCCCGGTCCTGCTGGCCCTCGCCGGCCTGTTCCTGCACCGCCGTCCGGCCGCCGAGGGAGCCGCCGCGTGAACGCCACGATCGCCGTGATCCTCGCCCTGGCCGTCGGCACGTACGCCTTCCGGCTGGTCGGCCCGGTGCTGCACGGCCGGGTCACGATCCCGCCGCGCGTCCAGGAGCTGGCCTCCGCGGGCGCGGTGGTCCTGCTGGTCGCCCTGCTGGCCACGGGCGCGCTGACCGAGTCCGGCGGTTTCGCGGGCTGGGCCCGCCCGGCCGGTGTCCTGGTCGGCGCCGCGCTGGCCTGGCGCCGGGCCCCCTTCGCGGTGGTGGTCCTGGCCGCGGCGGCGACGACGGCGCTGCTGCGGCTGGCGGGGCTTTCCTAGGGATCTCTTAATACAGCTGCCTATAAGCCCTACGGATAGCTTATTCCTGAACAAGGTGTTTGTCCGGCTAATCCTTCACCCATTCGCCGCGCATCCATGACCAAATGGCGGCGGTTATTCGCAACATGACGAAGGATTCGACTCCGAGGCGATCCGTGCGGCTGGGCTCCCACACGTATCTGCCCGCGCCGAAGGGCACGGGACCCGCCAAGGGAGTTCTGATGAAGGGGGGTCTCCTCGTCACACTGGAGGTGACCGAGGAGATTCTCCAGGAATTCATGGACGCGATGACCTCCCTGGAAAGCCAGGTCTCGAAACGCTGGGCGGCCGGTCATGCATCCTGAGTACATGGGCGAGTACCTGGGGACGCCCCTGATCCCCCCCGACTCGGCCTGGGACCCCGCGGAAGAGCTGGCCTACATGCTGCGGGACGCCATCCAGGAGCAGCCGAGGATCCCGGCCGCACGCGCGGAGGACCACCTCGCGGAGCCGGACGGGATGACCCATCGCGACGCCCTGGTGGAAATCACCGCGGAGTTACCTCCGGTGAAAACCGTGAGGACTTCTCCCCGGGGCCATCGCAAGGTCCGGGCCCGGCAGCATCCGAGCGCCATTCGGGTCGCCAGCTATTTCATCGCCGCAATGGTGGCCGTCATCGCGTCCGCGGTCAGCATCTTCGGCGGTCTGATCTCTTATGACCCGCTGCGGTTCGTGGCGGCGTCGCGCATGCCGAGCGACGTGGTCTCCTGGTGGCCCCTCCTGGTTTTCGGCCCCTGGCTGGTGGCGTCGCTCTCCATTCTCCGGGCGGCCCTGCACCAGCGCCGCGCGTTCCATTCGTGGACCGTACTCCTGGTCTTCTCGGTGATCGCCATGGCGTTGTGTGTCGCGCAAGCACCGAAAAACCTCATCGACACCGCCGCCGCGGCCCTGCCGAGTTTCGCCTCGCTGACCTGTTTCCAGCAGGTGGTGCGGCAGATCACCTTCACCCGACCGCCCCGGCGGACGCTGCCCCGGCACCGGGTGCAGCCCGGCGAGGCACCCGCCGACGCATGAAGAGCCCCGACCCGGCGCAGCCGTCCCTCCCCGACGTCGCCCGGCTCCGGCCCCGCCAGCAGATGGCCATGGAGTGCGCCCTGTGCGCCCGCCCGCTGGGAGGAAGCGGGCGGGTACTCGGTGAGGTCCGCCACAGGGGCCTGCTGTTCCGCCTCTGGGTCTGCCTCCGCGACTGCCACCGCTAGGTCGTTGTCAGCCCGACCCGGTCGTGCCGTCGGGCTTGCTCCGGAAGCAGTCGGACACCACCGTGATCTCGATCATGGACGAGCGCCCGCTGTCGGCCGGCTCCCGCCACAGGCGGAGATCGGCGGAGAGACGGCCGTCGGGTGAGTTGGCCACGATCTGCGGAAGCTTCGCCCGACTCTTGTCGGGACCGTCCTTGACGATCTTCCAGCCCTTGGCCGGCAGCTGCGAGCGCAGGCGGTCCATGGCCTTTTCGAGGTCGCCGCCCGGCACACCGTAGACGCTCCAAGGGTGCCGCATGCGATGTACCTGGTCCTCCTCCGGGTAGGAGGTGCAGGGTGTGGCGATGGCGCCCGACCGGGTCACCTTGCCCTGCACAGCCAGGATGTCGAGGATCTCGCTGGACGCCTGCTCGACGCTCTGCTTGACGGCTCGCTCGTCGCGGACGTCAGCCTTCTCGTCGCTCCCCTGAGAGCACCCTCCCAAGAGGATGGCGGTCAGTGCCGCGCTTGCAGCGAGCGCGCATTTCCTCCTCACCGGCTAGGCGGCGTTTCGCCAGATGGTCAGGTCGCCTGAGAGGAAGGCGAGGTCCGGCATCGCGGTGGACTTCGTCTGGATCACGTACAGCCCGATGTTGCCCTTGTCGTCCTTCATGCAGAACTCGGTCCCGGCCGCCGCCCCGGACAGGCCCCAGTCGTGCTTCTGCGTGCTGGTGTTGAGCATGAGACGGCAGTCGTCGAGCGTGGTGCCCGGGCCGCCGTACATCTGCATGAACACGACGCTGTCGCTCTTCAGCCGGCAGCCGAGCGTCTGGCAGTCGAAGCGGATGTCGCCCTTGCGGTCCTTCCGCGCCTTGGGGTCCTTGTCCGAGAGGCTGAACGAGTTCTTGGCGTCCAGCCACACCGCGGCGAAGCCCTCCGGGCGCGGGTTGCGGGGCGAGGCCGAGGTCCCGGCGTCACCGGTCCCCGAGCCGGACGTGCCCGAGGAGTCCGACGAGGAATCGGACGAGGAATCCGACTTTTCGCCCGACGCGGACGCCGAGGAGGAGGACCGCGCGGACGGTCCCGTCGTGGACGTTCTGGACGCCGCCGTGTCCCGGTCGTCGAGCCGGCCCTTCGCCTCCATCACCGACCACGCCAGCAGCGCCACCAGCAGCGCGCCGCCCGCCACACCGGCGGCCGAGATCAGCGCGGCGCGCCGGCGGCGGGCCTTGCGTTCCTCCGGCGTGGGCTGCGGCCACCCGTACTGCGGCTGCGGGTAGGTCGCGGCGGGCGCGGGCATCGGCGGGTGCGGGTACGCCGGGGTGGGCGCCGGCACCGGGGGCTGCGGGTAGGCCGGGGTCGGTTCGGGCACCGGGCCCGGGACCACGACCTCCGGCCCGGTGATCTCCCGCCACACCGCCGGTCCCCCGCCCGCGTCGGCGTCCGCGCCCAGCCGCTGCCTGCACCACTCCACGATCTCCGCCGGAGTGGCCCGCTCCGCCGGGTCGGCGGCCAGGCACCGGGCGAGCAGCGGACGCAGCGGCTCGGGCAGCAGGTCGAGGTCGGGTTCGCTGTGCACGATCCGGTACAGCACGTTCACGGCCGGGCCGTCGCCGTACAGCGCCCTGCCCAGCGCCGCGAACGCGGCCGTCTGCCCGAGCGCGAAGACGTCCGTCGCCGCCGTCACCTCGCCCCCGGCCGCCTGCTCCGGCGCCATGAACGACGGCGTGCCGATCGTGCCCCCGGTCGCCGTGTAGGCCGTCCCGTCGGCGGCCAGCGCGATACCGAAGTCGATCACCCGGGGCCCGTCGGCGGCCAGCAGCACGTTCGACGGCTTCAGGTCCCGGTGCACGATCCCCTCGGCGTGGATCGCCTGCAACGCCTCGGCCACCCCCGCCATCAGCCACAGCACGGCCGCGACCGGCAGCGGCCCCCGCCGTGCGACGGCCTCCGCCAGCGACGGCCCCGGCACGTACAGCGTGGCCAGCCACGGCGGCACGGCGTCCGCGTCGGCGTCGATCAGCTCGGCGGTGTACGCCCCCCGCACCCGCCGCGCCGCCGTGATCTCCCGCCGGAACCGTCGCCGGAAGTCCGGATCGTCCGCCAGCTCCGGCCGTACGACCTTGATCGCGACCGGCCGTCCGCCCTGCGTGTGGGACAGGTAGACCCGTCCCATACCGCCCGCGCCCAGCCGCGCGGCGAGCCGGTAGCCGGCCACCACGGGCGGGTCGTCCGCCTGGAGTGGCTGGAAGACCTCCGTCGCCTGATCCATCGGCCGAAACCCCCCACTGTGATGCGTTGGCCAAGGGCAGCAGCCTAAAGGGAGTGTCAGTGGGGTCGGCTACGGTCCCTGCCCATGACCGACACCCAGATCTTCTACGACGCCATCGCCGAGGACTACGCCGCGCACTTCCGGGACCCCCTCGCCGACCGGCCGCTGGAGCGGGCCGTCCTCGCGGCGTTCGCCGAGCAGGTCGGCCCCGGCGGGCTCGTCGCCGACCTCGGCTGCGGGCCGGGCGAGGTCACCGCCCACCTCGCCGGCCTGGGCCTGTCCGTCTACGGCCTCGACCTCTCCGAGGCCATGGTCGCCGTCGCCCGCCGCGCCCATCCCGCTCTGCGGTTCGAGCAGGGCTCCATGCGCGCGCTTCCCGACGCCGACGGTTCGCTGGCCGGGGTCGTGTCCTGGTACTCCAGCATCCACACCCCCGTGGACGAACTCCCGGCCCTGTTCACCGAGTTCCACCGTGTCCTGGCCCCCGGCGGACGGCTCCTCCTCGCCTTCCAGGTCGGCGACGAGCCNNCCGCCCGTGGGGCCGGGACGTGGTCCTCGACTTCCACCGCCGCCGCCCCGAGCGGATGACCGAGCTGCTCGGGGCGGCCGGGTTCGCCCTCCGCTCCACCACGGTCAAGGAGCCGGAGGAGGGGCGCGGTGAGTCACTGGTCCCGCAGGCGTTCCTTCTCGCCCAGAAGGAAGAGTGACCAGGCGGAGGGGGTGACGGTGAGGT
>NZ_MUMF01000311.1 GCF_002155905.1 Streptomyces tricolor
CTGCCGGTGCCGCCCTCACCGCCGCGGCCCTGCTGGCCGTCAGCCTCTCCCCCGCCGCCCGGGCCGACGGCGGACCGACCCGGGCCACCGCGATCGAGAACGCGGCGTCGGCCCTGCTGACCCACGCGTCGGCCCTGGGCCTGACCTCCCGTCAGGACACCAGCGTGCGGGACGTCATCGTGGACGAGGACGGCACCCAGCACGTCCGCTACGACCGCACCTACCGGCATCTCCCCGTCCTCGGCGGCGACTTCGTCGTCCACCTGGCCCCCGACGGCGGCTACCGCGGCGCCGACCGCGCCACCCGGCAGGCCATCGCCCTGCCCTCCGTCACCCCCGCGGTCGCCGGCTCCAGGGCCGCCGGCCTCGCGGTGAGCGCCCTGCGCGGCGCCGTCACCGGCACCACGCTCCAGCAGGTCAAGGCCAAGCCGGAGCTGGTCGTCGACGCCCTGCACGGCAGCCCCCGGCTGGCCTGGCGGACCGACGCGGTCGGCCTGGACCGGCTCGGCAACCCCGTGGCCCGCACCGTGCTGACCGACGCGCGCACCGGCGCGCAGATCGACGCCTGGGACAGCATCGAGGCGGCCACGGGCGACGGAAAGTCCCTCTACAGCGGGACGGTGCCGGTGGAGACGACCCCGTCCGGGCCGTCGTACCAGCTGAAGGACCCGACGCGCGGCAACACCTACACCGGTGACGCCCAGAACAAGACCGACCTGTGCGTCCTCGGCATCTGCCTCAGCCGCGCCCCCGCGACCGTGTTCACGGACGCCGACAACCACTGGGGCAGCGGCACCACCGCGGACCGCGCCTCGGCCGCCGTCGACGCCCAGTACGGCACCGACGAGACCTGGGACTACTACAAGGACGTCCACGGCCGCAGCGGCATCGCCGGCGACGGCAAGGGCTCGTACAACCGCGTCCACTACGGCAGCAACTACAACAACGCCTTCTGGGACGACAGTTGCTTCTGCATGACGTACGGCGACGGTGACGGGACCACCTTCGGGCCGCTGGTCTCCCTCGATGTCGCCGGGCACGAGATGACGCACGGCGTGACGGCGAAGACGGCGGCGCTGACGTACTCCGGCGAGTCCGGCGGGCTGAACGAGGCCACCTCCGACATCCTCGGCACGATGGTCGAGTGGCACGCGGACAACCCGTCCGACCCCGGTGACTACCTCATCGGCGAGAAGATCGTCCGCTCCGGCTTCGGCAAGGCCGCCCTGCGCTTCATGGACAAGCCGTCCCGGGACGGCGGCTCCGCCGACCACTGGACTTCCTCGGTCGGGAACCTCGACGTCCACTACTCCTCCGGCGTCGCCAACCACTTCGCCTACCTGCTCGCCGAGGGCAGCGGCGCGAAGACCGTCAACGGCGTCGCCTACGACTCGCCGACCTACAACGGCGCCACGGTCACCGGCATCGGCCGGGACAAGGTCGGCAAGATCTGGTACCGGGCGCTGACGGTCTACATGACCTCCTCCACCAACTACCGGGGCGCCCGCACGGCCACCCTGAACGCCGCCAGGGACCTCTACGGCGCGGGCAGCACCGAGTACGACGCGGTGGCCGCCGCCTGGAGCGCGGTCAACGTCACCTGAGCGGCAGCGGTGCCGCTCGCCGACCGCGCTCCGCGAGACGGGTGCGGCCGGCGGGTGGAGGCCAATCGTGTGCTCTTCGTACCCGGCCCCTCACACGGCCCTGACCTGCCGGAACCCTCCCCGGCTAGGCCGTGTGGGGGGCCGTTCCCGCCACCCGTTCACCGCATCCCGGAGCCGCCTCGGGAAGCGGAACGCCGCGACTGCGACTTACCTCGGTAGGGCAGGGGCGCACCCCTGGACGAGTCGGACAAGCTCTGGGGAGCACCATGCGACGCACTGCCCGTCTGCTGGCCGGTACCGCGCTCGCCGTGGCCGCCGCGGCACCCGCCACCGCCGCCGAGGCCGGCCGCCTGGACGTGTACCCGTCCACCGTGGCGCCCGGTGGCCAGGTCTCGGTGAGCACGGCCGCGTGCGGGGACTCGGGCGCCACCGGGGACGCGGGCGCGGTCGGCGCCGGCACGTTCACGCTGGCGCCCAGCGCGCACGAGGGCGAGGCGACCGGCCAGTTCCGGGTGCCGCCGAGCGCGCAGCCGGGGACGTACGAGATCCTCGCCCGGTGTGCCGAGGGCGACCGGCAGGTGGCGGGCGACCTGGTGGTCGCGCTGAGCGCGGTGCACGAGGCGGCGCACGAGCAGGTGCAGCCGCGGGGAAGCGTGAAGACGGGGGTCGGCGGCGGACTGGGCCCCGACCCCGTGCAGACCGCGGCGGGTGTGGCGGCGCTGGCCGTCGCCGCCGCGGGCGGTACCTGGCTCCTGCATCGCCGGGCGAGAGGCGACGGGATCTGACGGACACCCTCCGCTGTCCGTCCGCCGGTACCGCACATCCCGCCCCCTCCGGGTCCGACGCCCCTCGCGGCCCGGAGGGGGAGGGTGCTTCGGGGGCCCGCCCCCCGGGAGAGGGGTTTGGTATGCGCAGGAGCGCCGGAAGCGGCAAGAGCGCCAGGAAGAGCGGGCGCGGCGGGCGCGGCAGGTCCGCCCGGCTCGGCGACACCGCGATAGCCGCCGTCACCGTCGTGGCCCTCGGCTCGGGCGTGTGGCTGCTGGGCGGCGGCACCGGCCCGCACGCACCACCGCAGCCCACGGCCGCCGAGGGCCGCCCGGACCGGGGCGGGGTCCGGCCCGGGGCGCCCGCCCTGGCGCCGTCCCCGCCGGTCCGCATCCGCATCCCCGCGATCCGTGTGGACGCGCCCCTGACCGGCCTGGCCCTCACTCCCGCCGGGAACCTGGACGCACCACCCGCCGAGGAGAAGAACCTGGCCGGCTGGTACGAGGCCGGCACCACCCCCGGGGAGACGGGCACCGCGATCGTCGCCGGGCACGTCGACAACGCCGACGGCCCCGCCGTCTTCTACGACCTCGGCGCGCTGAAACGGGGCGCCCGCATCGAGGTGGACCGCCGGGACGGCACCGTGGCCCTGTTCACCGTGGACGCGGTGGAGGTGTACTCGGCGCACGCCTTCCCCGACGCGAAGGTCTACGGCGCGGCCCCCCGCCCCGAACTCCGCGTGATCACCTGCGGCGGGGGCTACTCGCGGGCCACCGGCTACCAGGGCAACGTGGTGGTGTTCGCCCATCTGACGGGCAGCCGCTGAGACTCAGCGCGGCGCCGGTGCCGGCAGCGCGCCCAGGACGTGCTTCTTCCCCCACAGCGTGAGCGGCTCCAGCGCCTCGTTCAGCTGGGTGCCGACGTCGGTCAGCGAGTACTCGACGCGGGGCGGCACCTCGTCGTACTCCTCCCGGTGCACGATGCCGTCGGCCTCCAGCTCGCGCAGCTGCGCGGCGAGCACCTTCTCCGTGACGCCCGGCAGCAGCCGGCGCAGCTCACCGAAGCGGCACCTGCCGCGTTCGCCCAGCGCCCACAGGATCGACACCTTCCACTTGCCGTCGATGATGTCCATGGCCGCGTCGGTCCCGCAGATGTACGCCCCCGGCCGCCGTCCCACCGGCATGGTCCTCCCCCTTCCGACCCGCATGCTTTCCCACCGGTAACCACCCACTTCGAAGTGCGTACTTCTGCGCGGCGGTTCCCCGGGCGAGCCTAGTCGTCATGACCGACACTTCCCTGTCCTCCGCCCCCCGTACTCCCCTGACCCTGCTCGGCACCGGCGCGATGGGCACCGCGCTCGGGCGGGCCTGGCTCGCCGCCGGGCATCCGCTGACCGTCTGGAACCGCACGCCCGAGCGCACGGCCGCGCTGACCGCCGAGGGAGCGGTGGCCGCCGGCAGCGCTGCGGAGGCGGTGGCCGCGAACCGGCTCGTCGTGGCCTGCCTGCTGGACGACGCCTCGGTGGGCGCCGCCCTGGAGGGGGCCGACCTGGCCGGCCGGGACCTGGTGAACCTCACCACCGGCACCCCCGCCGACGGCCGGGCGCGCGCCGCCTGGGCCGAGGAGCGCGGCGCCCGTTTCGTGGACGGCGGGATCATGGCCGTACCGCCGATGATCGGCGCGCCCGGCGCCTTCGTGCTCTACAGCGGTGACCCGGACCTCTTCCAGGAGCACCGGGACACCCTCGCCGTTCCGGCCGGCACCGAGTACGTCGGCGCCGACCCCGGTCTCGCCGCGCTGCACGACGTGGCGCTGCTGAGCGGCATGTACGGCATGTTCGGGGGCATCACGCAGGCGTTCGCGCTGCTGCGCGGGACGGACGTGGCGCCCAAGGGGTTCGCCGCGCTGCTCGTGCCCTGGCTGAACGCGATGGCCGACGCGGCGCACCGGACGGCCGAGCGGCTGGAGTCCGGCGACTACACCACCGGAGTCGTCTCCAACCTGGCGATGCAGGTGGCGGGCACCGACACGCTGCTGCGCACGGCCGCGGAGCAGGGGGTGAGCCCGGAGCTGCTCAGCCCGTTCCTGGACCTGATGCGCCGCCGCCTGGCCGACGGCCACGACGCCGAGGACACCACCGGCCTGGTGCACCTCCTGCACACCCGCTGACCGCCGGCCCGCCCTCCGGGGGCGGTTGTCGGTGGGCCGGGGTAAGGTCCGCTCCGGATCGACGCCCGTCGAGACACCGAAGCGCATCGAGACACTCCGGGGGGACCTGCCATGAGTGACACCGACAGCAGCACGTACGAGGGGTTCACGGCCGAGGAGCGGGCCGCGATGAAGGAGCACGCGCGGGAGCTGAGGACGGCGGCGCGCCGCGGATCGCGCGCGGAGAAGGCGGCGCAGGCGGAGCGGGACGTGCTCGCCAGGATCGCCGAGATGGGGGACGCGGACCGGGCCCTGGCCGAGCGGGTCCACGCCGTCGTCACGGCCACCGCCCCGGCCCTCGCGCCGAAGCTCTGGTACGGGATGCCCGCCTACGCCCTGGACGGCAAGGTCGTCTGCTTCTTCCAGAGCGCGGCGAAGTTCAAGTCCCGCTACGCGACGCTCGGTTTCAACGACGCGGCGCGGCTGGACGAGGGGGCCATGTGGGCGACGGCCTTCGCGCTGACCGAGGTGACACCCGAGGTGGAGGCGCGCATCGCCGCGCTCGTCGCGCGGGCGGTGAGCTGAGGCGCCCCCGCCCTCACAC
>NZ_MUMF01000312.1:0-15959 GCF_002155905.1 Streptomyces tricolor
GGACCGTGCGGGTGCGGCCGAGGCGGAGGTTGCGGGCGGCGAGGTTGGGCCGGTAGCCCAGTTCGCGTGCGGCGTGGCGGACGCGTTCGGCGGTGGTCTCGGAGACCCGGCCGCGCCATTTGTCGCCCAGGACGAGGGAGACGGCGGCCTGTGAGACGCCGGCTGCCTGGGCGACGTCCCGGCTGGTCGGGCGGGTGCTGCTGCGGGCCACCACTCTCTCCCGGTCGTCTGGACGTGTGAACAGCGCACATGGTACGTATGAAGAGGGACGTTATACGTAACACTTCGGGCCGTCGCGGCGTCCCGGGCGAGCCACGGAAGGGCAGGACATGGCGACGGGGTACTGGGAGATCCTGACGGCGAGGCACGCCCTGCGGCTGCTCACGGGCACCCTGGTGGGCCGGCTGCCCAACGCGACGGCCGCCATCGCCCTGGTGCTCTTCGTGCGGGCCGAGGGCGGCAGCTACAGCCTCGCCGGCGCCCTCGCCGCCGTGTACGGCGTCGCCAACGCGGTGGGCCAGCCGGTGCTGGGCCGCCTGGTGGACCTGTACGGCCAGCCGCGGGTGCAGCTGCCCGCGGCCGTCCTCGCCGCCCTCGCGATGGCGCTCTTCGCGTTCTCCGGCACCGATCCGCTGCCGGTCGCCTACGCGGCCGTCGCCGCGTCCGGCCTGTTCACCCCGCCCCTGGAGGGCGGCCTGCGTGCGCTGTGGCCGTCGGTGCTGGGCCGGGAGGAGCAGGTGCACACCGCGTACGCCATGGACGCGATCGCGCAGGAGGTGATGTTCACCGTCGGTCCGCTGCTGGTGACCCTCTGCGTGTCCCTGTGGGACGAGCGTGCCGCGCTGCTGGTGCTGAACCTGGTGGGTGTGCTCGGCGCGCTGTCCGTGGTGCTCTCGCCGCCCTCGCGCGCGTGGCGCTCGGCCCCGCGCGAGGCCCACTGGCTGGGCGCCCTGCGCTCGCCCGGCCTGCTCGCGCTGCTCGCCGCGTTCCTGTTCGTGGGGATCGCGATGGGCTCGATCACGGTCGCCTCGGTGTCGTACGCCGACGGGCACGGCGGTGACGCGGTGTACGGCTGGCTGATGGCCGGGGTGGGGCTGGGCGCGCTGGCGGGCGGCACCGTGTACGGCGCCCGCCAGTGGGCCGGTGCGCCCGAGCGGCGGCTGAGGGTGCTGGTGGCTCTGCTGGCGGTCTGCTACCTGCCGCTGATGCTGATGCCGGGCGCGGTGGCCATGGTGCTGCTCAGCGTGGTCTCCGGTGTGTTCCTGGCGCCCTGCATCGCCTGTGCGTTCATCATCGTGGACCGGCACGCGCCGAGCGGGACCGTCACCGAGGCGTTCTCCTGGCTGGTGACGACGTTCACCGTGGGTGCCTCGGTCGGAACGGGCCTGGCCGGGCCGGTGGTCCAGGCCGGTGGCGCCCTGTGGGGCTTCGCGCTGCCGGGTGCCGCCGGGGCCGTGTCGCTGCTGGTCCTGCTCGCCACCGGAGGGGTCCTCGCAGCTCCCGCCCGGGGGGCGGTCGTTGCGGCTTCATCGGAAAATGATCCAAATCGTGCCGTCGAACCCCGTTTCAGCTCGGGGGATCGGGCGTAATGTTCCCTCATGGACCGCCGCATTTTCGGGCTGGAGAACGAGTACGGCGTCACGTGCACGTTCAGGGGACAGCGGCGCCTGTCTCCTGACGAGGTGGCGCGGTACCTCTTCCGCCGTGTCGTGTCATGGGGCCGCAGCAGCAATGTCTTTCTGCGAAACGGCGCCCGGCTCTATCTCGACGTGGGCTCACATCCGGAATACGCGACCCCCGAATGTGACAACGTGATCGAACTGGTCACCCACGACAAGGCCGGCGAGCGCATTCTCGAAGGACTCCTGGTGGACGCGGAACGACGCCTGCACGAGGAGGGAATCGCAGGCGACGTCTACCTCTTCAAGAACAACACCGACTCGGCGGGCAACTCCTACGGCTGCCACGAGAACTACCTGGTGGCGCGGCACGGGGAGTTCTCCCGGCTCGCGGACATCCTCATCCCCTTCCTGGTCACCCGGCAGCTGCTGTGCGGCGCCGGAAAGGTGCTGCAGACTCCGCGCGGCGCCGTCTACTGCGTGAGCCAGCGCGCCGAGCACATCTGGGAGGGCGTCTCCTCGGCGACGACCCGCTCCCGGCCCATCATCAACACCCGCGACGAACCGCACGCGGACGCCGAGCGCTACCGCCGGCTGCACGTCATCGTCGGCGACTCGAACATGTCCGAGACGACGATGCTGCTGAAGGTCGGCGCCACGGACCTGGTGCTGCGCATGATCGAGGCGGGCACCGTGATGCGCGACCTCACGCTGGAGAACCCGATCCGGGCGATCCGCGAGGTCAGCCACGACATCACCGGCCGGCGCAAGGTGCGCCTGGCCAGCGGCCGGGAGGCCTCGGCGCTGGAGGTGCAGCGCGAGTACTTCGACAAGGCGCTGGACTTCTGCGACCGCCGGGGCATCCGCACCGGCACGGTGGCGCAGGTCCTGGACCTGTGGGGCCGCACCCTGGAGGCGATCGAGAACGAGGAACTGGACCGCATCGAGACCGAGATCGACTGGGTCATGAAGTACAAGCTCATCGAGCGGTACCGGGCCAAGCACAACATGACGATGTCGCATCCGCGGGTCGCTCAGATAGACCTCGCCTACCACGACATCCACCGCCGTCGTGGCCTGTACTACCTGCTGGAGAAGAAGGGCCAAGCCGCCCGGGTCTGCAACGACTTGAAGATCTTCGAGGGCAAGTCGGTTCCCCCGCAGACCACTCGGGCCCGGCTGCGCGGCGACTTCATCCGGCGGGCACAGGAACAGCGCAGGGACTTCACGGTCGACTGGGTACACCTCAAGCTCAACGACCAGGCGCAGCGCACCGTGTTGTGCAAGGACCCGTTCCGTTCGGTGGACGACCGGGTGGAGAAGCTGATCGCCGGAATGTGAGTGGCCGGTGTGCGAGCAGGGCGTCGGCGGTGAAACAGCCGGAACGCCACACGGGCGCCGTACGTTTCCCGTACGGCGCCCTTCTCAAGTCGTAGAGTTGCGCGCACGCCATCCGCAAGATCGACCGATTACGAGGCTCTTCCGTGCGCCGACGCTCACTCCTCCTGGCCGCCGTACCCGCGGGACTGGTCACACTCGCCGGATGTGGTGACGACGAGTCCGACACCAGCAAGGCCGGGGCCTCGCCGTCGCCCTCGGCGTCCTCCGTGCCCCCGCCGAAGATCGTGGACGGGCCGCTGCCGGCGGTGACGTCGGGCACGAAGTTCGGCGAGAAGCCCGCCGTCGCCAAGGGGCCGGGCGATCCGTCGAAGGATCTCGCGGTGAAGACGCTGATCGCGGGCAGTGGCCGCACGGTCGCGGAGAACGACTTCATCCGGGCGAACTATCTGGGCCAGATCTGGAGCACGGCCAAGGTCTTCGACAACTCCTACGACCGTGAGCGTCCGCTGGTGATGCAGCTCGCCCAGGGCAGCATCATCGACGGCTGGCGGTACGCCCTCGCGGGCAAGAAGACCGGCAGCCGCGTCGAGATCGCGGTCCCGCCCACCTGGGGCTACGGCAAGCAGGGCAACGCGCGGGCGGGCATCAAGGGCACCGACACCCTGGTCTTCGTCATCGATCTGATCGAGTCCTTCAACTCCAAGAGCTCCGTCAAGGGCGAGCCGGTCCCGCAGAGCGACGCCGCCCTGCCGAAGGTGGCCGTCAACACCGACGGCCAGGTGCCCAAGGTCACCGTCCCCAGGAGCGACCCGCCGAAGAAGCTCGTGTCGGAGTACGTGCTGGAGGGCGACGGCCCGGAGCTGAAGGCCGACCAGACGGTCCTGTGCCAGTTCCAGGGCCTGGTCTGGGAGGGCGGCAAGACCTTCCAGCGGACGTACGGCTCGGGCCGGCTGAGCCAGTTCGGGCTGGAGCAGATGCAGCAGGCGGTCAAGGGGCTCGCCCAGGGGCTGACCGGCAAGAAGGTCGGCAGCCGGGTCCTGATCGTGGTCCCGCCGGAGCTGGGTTACGGGGACAATCCGCCGAGCGGCGGTGTCATCGGGAAGGGTTCCACCCTCGTGTTCACGGTGGACATCCTCGCGGCGATGTAGCCCGGTGACGCCCGGGGCGGGCGGGACGGCAGCGGAGATGAAAGACTGTCCGCTGTTTCGTGTCGTACACAAGGAGCTTTTGACGTGAGCATCGACAAGCCCGAGATCGACTTCCCGGGCGGCGAGCCTCCGGCGGACCTTGAGATCAAGGACATCTGGGAGGGCGACGGCCCGGTCGCGCAGGCCGGCCAGACGGTCACCGTCCACTACGTGGGTGTGGCCTTCAGCACCGGCGAGGAGTTCGACGCCAGCTGGAACCGCGGCACTCCGTTCCGCTTCCCGCTGGGCGCCGGCCGGGTCATCAAGGGCTGGGACCAGGGCGTGCAGGGCATGAAGGTCGGTGGCCGCCGCCAGCTGACCATCCCCGCCCACCTCGCCTACGGCAACCAGAGCCCGACCCCGCTGATCAAGCCGGGCGAGACGCTCATCTTCGTGGTGGACCTCCTCGGCGTCTGAGCCGAGTCTCCTCCACGCCTGATCGACGCCTGATCGACCGGTCGGCTTCGACCGGATCCGATCATCCGGGGCCCATGCCTGCTCGGGCATGGGCCCTCGGCTTTTGTCACCGCGCCGCGGAGCGGTACGGTCATCGGTCAGAAGCACCATAGGGAAGGCGAAGGGCGTCGATGGCCATTGCCAAGGCCGAGCGGCTGATGAACCTCGCGCTGTGTCTGCTCGGCACCCGCCGGCCGCTCAGCAAGCGCGAGCTGCGGGAGTCGATCGAGGCCTATCTGGAAGCGGGCAGCGACGACTCGTTCAACCGCATGTTCGAGCGGGACAAGGACGACCTGCGCGAGCTGGGCCTGGTGATCGCGACCGTCGAGAACCTCGACGGCGAGGTCGGCTATCTGGCCCGCCGCGACAGCAACCGCCTGCCCCCCATCACCCTGGACGCCGAGGAGGCCGCCGCCCTCGGTCTCGCCGCCAAGGTCTGGCAGCAGGCCCGGCTGGCCGGGGCCGCCAGCGGCGCCCTGCAGAAGCTGCGCGCCGCCGGCCTGCCCGAGGACGTCGACCCGTACGAGGCGCACGGCGCCCTGGAGCCGCGCATCCCGGTGCACGAGGCCGCCTTCGAGCCGCTGATGCTGGCCTGCCGTGACCGCCGCCCCGTCGTCTTCGACTACCGCAAGGCCTCCGCCGCCCGCCCCGAGCCCCGGCACGTGGAGCCGTGGGCGCTGGAGTGCTGGCGCGGCCACTGGTACCTGGCCGGTTTCGACCGCGACCGGGGCGCCGAGCGCGTCTTCCGGCTGTCCCGGATCACCGGCAGGGTGCGTTCCCGGGGGACGGGCTTCACCGCGCCCGTGCCGGACGTCGTCACGGTGCGTGAGACCGTCGCGAGCTGGGCCGGTGAGATCGCCGACCGCTCGGCGCTGATCCGGCTGCGGTCCGGCGCCGGTTACCCCCTTCGGGCGAAGGCCACCAAGGTCCGGGAACTCGGTGACGGCTGGGACGAGTTGGAGATTCCGTACGGGCACGGCCTGGACGCCTGGCTGGTGGAGTTCGGGCCGGACGTGGTGGTCCTGGAGCCGGCCGAGCTGCGGGCCGACGTGGTGGACCGGCTGCGTGCCGTGGCCAAGGGCTGAGGGGGGAGCAGGACTGTGGCAGTGAAACCGGCCAGGACCGTCAACGCCATCGACCAGACCCGGCGGATGCTCTCCCTGGTGACGTATCTGAGGGAGCGCCCCGGCGCCCGGATCGCCGATGTGGCGCGCGCCTTCGGCATCACCGAGGACGAGCTGGTCGCCGACCTCGATCTGCTGCCCATGTGCGGCACCAGCTTCCGCGGCGGCGATCTGCTGGACATCGACACCGACGGCGAGCGGATCTGGTGGCACAACCCGGCCGCGCTCGGCGAGGAGGCGGCCGAACCGCTCCGGCTCGCCGCCGACGAGGCCACGGCTCTGCTGGTCGCCGCCCGCGCGGTGGCCACGCTGCCCGGCCTGCGGGAGAGCGACCGCCAGGCGCTGCTGCGGGCCACCGCCAAGGTGGAGGCCGCGGCCGGCGAGGCCGCCGGTGCCAGCTCCCGCCTGTCGGTGACCTTCGAGTCCGAGGGCGGCGTCTTCGCCGATGTCGACCGGGCGATCTCCGAGCGCCGCCGGCTGTGGATCCGCTACTACTCCCCGGCCCGCGACGAGGTCACCGAGCGCGAGATCGACCCCATCCGGCTGGTCAGCGTCGGCCACACCTACGTGGAGGCCTGGTGCCGCCGCTCCGAGGCCCGGCGCACCTTCCGGCTCGACCGGGTCGCCGAGATCAGGATCCTCGACGCGCCGGCCGCCCCGCCCGAGATAGAGCTGCGCGACCTGTCCGAGGGGCTGGTGCAGCCGGCCGCCGAGGACCCGGAGGTCGTGGTCGAGGTCGGTCCCGGCGGTCGCTGGGTCGCCGAGTACTACCCGCACGACAGCGCCGATGAGCTTCCCGACGGCGGGCTGCGTATCACTCTGCGGACCCCCGATCCGGCCTCCCTGCGCCGGCTCGCGCTGCGGCTCGGCCGCGACGGCCGGATCGTCTCGCCGCCGGAGCTGGCCGAGAGCGCCCGGAGAGCGGCGGTCGAGGCACTGGCGGCGTACGACACGGCGGGGCCGGCGGGCTCCGGGCAGTGAGGCGCCCCCCGAGGGGCGCGGGACTGTAGTGACTGTGCGGCTCGCCGCGTGGGCGCGGCCGGCCACCACGGCGCCGCGGACGCGAGACGGCAGACCATGGCACTTCCAGCGGCGCACCGGACAAAGGGAGCGAGGCCAGTGAGCGAGCCTGCGGGTGAGATGACGGTGGCGACCGCCTTCGCCGGGATGCGGAGAGTGGTCCCGGTGGTGTTCCGGGCCGGCTGCCCTGACTGCCGGGGCCGCTTCGAGCTGGCCGCGAGCGCCCTGCGCCTCGCCATCGGCGCCACCAGCCGGACGACGTTCTACTCCTTCACCTGTCCCGACTGCGGCGCCGCGGTCCGCAAGCCCGCCGGGGAGCGGATCGTCGAGCTGCTCACCGGCGGCGGGGTCAGGACCCTGCGGCTGTACTCCACGGTGTAGCCGGCTGCGCTCCGCGGCGGCGGACGGTCTAGTCTCGACGTCATGTTCTGGCCGATGTTCGCGGTAGCCATGGGTTTCCTGGGTCTCGCCGTCCTGGGGGTGCTCGCCGTCCGGGTGTTCCTGGAGGCGCGGCGCCTGGGGCGGCAGGTGGCGGACTCCGCGCGCCGAATCAACCGGGCCGCCGAGGATCTGGAGCGGGCGGCCGTGAGCACGGCCCGTGCCGTGGACGCGCTGTGAGCCGTGCCGAGCGGTGCCTGTGAGTCCCGGCGGGGCAAGCGCTTTGCGTCACTTCGCCCTGTCATGCTGCCCTGTGGGAAAGGTACGCTGCTGGTCGCGGTGCGGAGAACGAGGCCCGCACCGTGGACCGGGAGTACGCACGGGGATTGCCTCACGTTTACCCCTGAGCGTTACGATCGCTGCCAGCACGACCATCGGACACATGTCCGACTGGTCGGACAGCACCCCACCCCAGCCGCCTCGGTGAGAAGGTAAAGACTTATGTTCGGAAGGCTCGGAGCTCCCGAGATCATTCTCATCCTCGTCGTCATCATCCTGCTGTTCGGCGCGAAGAAGCTTCCGGACATGGCGCGCTCGCTCGGCAAGTCCGCGCGCATCCTCAAGAGCGAGGCCAAGGCGATGAAGGAAGACGGCGGTTCCTCCGCCCAGGCGCCCGCCTCCAACGAGCAGCCCCCGGCCCAGCGCACCATCCAGGCGGCTCCCGGCGACGTGACCAGCTCGCGGCCGGTCAACGAGCCGACGGACACCACCAAGCGCTGACGCAGGGCCGGAACATCCCCGGCCTGCCGCACGAGATGAGGACGTGGGTTGCTCAAGTCTGCCCGCCACAAGGAGAAGGATCCCGAGGGGCGGATGCCCCTTGCGGATCACCTTCGTGAGCTCCGCAACCGGCTCGCGAAGGCCATGCTGGCCATCGTCGTCGTGACGGTGGTCGCCGCCTTCTTCTACAACGACATCATCAACTTCCTGACGAGGCCCATCCTCGACTCGATCGGTTGCCCGGAGACGTTCGAGGAGCTGGCGAAGGCCAGCGGCAAGCACCAGTGCGCGGAGATCACGATCAACGGTCTCCTCGCCCCGTTCACGCTGGCCCTCCAGGTCTCCCTGATGGCGGGTGTGGTGCTGGCCTCGCCGATCTGGCTGTACCAGCTGTGGGCCTTCGTCGCGCCGGGACTGCACCGGCACGAGAAGAAGTACGCCTACGCCTTCGTCTTCACCGGCGCCCCGCTGTTCTTCGGCGGTGCCTACTTCGCGTACAAGGTGCTGCCCACCACCGCGAAGGTGCTGATCGACTTCACGCCGAACGGATCCATCAGGAACTTCCTGCCGCTCGACGACCTGCTCCAGCTGGTCACCCGCATGGTGATCGTCTTCGGCCTCTCCTTCGAGCTGCCGCTGCTGCTGATCATGCTCAATCTCACCGGGGTGATCACCGGCAGGCGCATGCTCGGCTGGTGGCGGGCGATGATCCTCGGCATCACGGTCTTCGCGGCCGTGGCCACCCCGAGCACCGACCCGCTGTCCATGCTGGCCCTGGCCGGGCCGATCTGGGTGCTGTACTTCGGCGCGGTCGCCTTCTCGCTGCTCAACGACAAGCGCAGGCGCCGCCGCGAGGCCGAGGGCCCCGCCGACGACGAGGCCTCCGAGCTGGACCTCACGCCCGAGGACATCGGCGACGTCGAGCCCGTGCCGGCCGCCCGGACCCTGCCCGAGCAGGCGAGCACCGACCGGGTCAACGGTTACGACGACGTGACCTGACCTGACCTGACCTCACCTGGCCTCACCGAGCCGCCGCACGCGATGCCCCCGCCCCCCGAGGGCGGGGGCATCCGTCGTCCGCGCCCGCGCACGACCCTGTGCTCGCCGAGCCGCGACCTCCCGTCCGCCGGGCCACGATCCGGATAATGATCGTCCTGTTGTCAGTGGGGCCCGGTACGCTCGAAAGTACGATGACAGAGGACCTCTCACCGGCCGAGCGGTACGCGGCAGCCCGCAGGCGGGCAGCCGAGCAGGCCACCGCACTCGCCTCCTTCCGCGAGATGTACGACTTCGGCCTCGACCCCTTCCAGATCGAGGCCTGCCAGGCGCTCGAAGCGGGGAAGGGCGTACTGGTGGCCGCCCCCACCGGCTCGGGCAAGACGATCGTGGGCGAGTTCGCCGTCCACCTCGCCCTCCAGCAGGGCAAGAAGTGCTTCTACACGACACCCATCAAGGCGCTGTCGAACCAGAAGTACGCCGACCTGTGCCGCCGCTACGGCACCGCGAAGGTCGGCCTGCTCACCGGCGACAACAGCGTGAACTCCGACGCCCCGGTGGTCGTGATGACCACCGAGGTGCTGCGGAACATGCTCTACGCCGGCTCGCAGACCCTCCTCGGCCTCGGCTACGTGGTCATGGACGAGGTGCACTACCTCTCCGACCGCTTCCGCGGCGCCGTCTGGGAGGAGGTGATCATCCACCTGCCCGAGTCGGTGACCCTGGTCTCGCTCTCCGCCACCGTGTCCAACGCGGAGGAGTTCGGTGACTGGCTGGACACCGTGCGTGGCGACACCGAGGTGATCGTCTCCGAGCACCGGCCCGTGCCGCTGTTCCAGCACGTGCTCGCCGGACGCCGGATGTACGACCTGTTCGAGGAGGGCGAGGGGCACAAGAAGGCCGTCAACCCCGACCTGGTCCGCCTCGCCCGCATGGAGGCCACCCGGCCGTCGTACCAGGACCGCAGGCGCGGCCGGGCGATGCGCGAGGCCGACCGCGAGCGCGAGCGCAGACAGCGCTCGCGCGTGTGGACCCCGGGCCGCCCCGAGGTCATCGAGCGGCTGGACGCCGAGGGTCTGCTCCCGGCCATCACCTTCATCTTCAGCCGCGCCGCCTGCGAGGCCGCCGTCCAGCAGTGCCTCTACGCGGGCCTCAGGCTCAACGACGAGGAGGCGCGGGAAAAGGTCCGCGCCCTGGTCGAGGAGCGCACCGCCCACATCGCCACCGAGGACCTGCACGTCCTCGGCTACTACGAGTGGCTGGAGGGCCTGGAGCGCGGTATCGCCGCCCACCACGCGGGCATGCTCCCGACCTTCAAGGAGGTCGTGGAGGAGCTGTTCGTACGCGGCCTGGTCAAGGCCGTGTTCGCCACCGAGACCCTCGCGCTCGGCATCAACATGCCCGCCCGCTCGGTGGTGCTGGAGAAGCTCGTCAAGTGGAACGGCGAGCAGCACGCCGACATCACGCCCGGCGAGTACACCCAGCTGACCGGTCGCGCGGGCCGCCGCGGCATCGACATCGAGGGCCACGCCGTGGTGCTGTGGCAGCGCGGGATGAGCCCCGAGCACCTCGCCGGCCTGGCGGGCACGCGCACGTACCCGCTGCGCTCCAGCTTCAAGCCGTCGTACAACATGGCGGTCAACCTGGTCGAGCAGTTCGGCCGGCACCGCTCGCGCGAGCTGCTGGAGACGTCCTTCGCGCAGTTCCAGGCCGACAAGTCGGTCGTCGGCATCTCCCGCCAGGTGCAGCGCAACGAGGAGGGCCTGGCCGGCTACAAGGCCTCCATGACCTGCCACCTCGGCGACTTCGAGGAGTACGCGCGGCTGCGCCGGGAGCTGAAGGACCGGGAGACCGAGCTGGCCCGGCAGGGCGCGGCCCAGCGCCGCGCCGAGGCCGCCGTCGCCCTGGAGAAGCTGAAGCCGGGCGACGTCATCCACGTGCCCACGGGCAAGTACGCGGGCCTCGCCCTGGTGCTGGACCCGGGCCTGCCCGCGGGCCGTTCCAACGGACACCGCGGCTTCGACCACCACGACGGGCCGCGCCCGCTGGTGCTGACCGCGGAGCGGCAGGTCAAGCGGCTGGCGACGATGGACTTCCCGGTGCCGGTGGAGCCGCTGGACCGGATGCGGATCCCGAAGTCCTTCAACCCGCGCTCGCCGCAGTCCCGTCGGGACCTCGCCTCCGCGCTGCGCACCAAGGCCGGGCACATCCCGCCGGAGCGGGCGCGCAAGAAGCGGTCCCAGGCCGCCGACGACCGCGAGATCGCGCGGCTGCGGACGGCGATCCGGGCGCATCCGTGCCATGGGTGCAGCGACCGTGAGGACCACGCCCGCTGGGCCGAGCGCTACCACCGGCTGCTGCGCGACACCTCGCAGCTGGAGCGGCGCATCGAGGGCCGTACCAACACGATCGCGCGGACCTTCGACCGGATCGTGGCCCTGCTGACCGAGCTGGACTATCTGCGCGGTGACGAGGTCACCGAGCACGGCAAGCGGCTCGCCCGGTTGTACGGCGAGCTGGACCTGCTGGCCAGCGAGTGCCTGCGCGAGCGCGTCTGGGAAGGACTGGGCCCCGCCGAACTCGCCGCGTGCGTCTCGGCGTTGGTGTACGAGGCACGGCTCGGGGACGACGCGCTGGCGCCGAAGCTGCCCTCCGGCAAGGCCAAGGCCGCGCTCGGTGAGATGGTCCGGATCTGGGGCCGGCTCGACGGGCTGGAGGAGGAGTTCCGGATCCGCCAGACCGAGGGCGTCGGGCAGCGGGAGCCGGATCTCGGCTTCGCCTGGGCCGCGTACATGTGGGCGTCCGGCAAGGGCCTCGACGAGGTGCTGCGGGAGGCGGAGATGCCGGCCGGTGACTTCGTGCGCTGGTGCAAGCAGGTCATCGATGTGCTGGGGCAGATCTCGGCGGCGGCGCCCGCGGAGGGCTCGACCGTGGCCAAGGCCGCGCGGAAGGCTGTGGATCAGTTGCTGCGCGGGGTGGTCGCCTACTCGTCGGTGGGGTGACCTGACGGTCGGCGGGTGCGGGCGCGTGCTGGTCGCTCGCGCCCACGGCGAAGGGAACGGCGACCGGGACCGCTGAGGTGCGGCCCCGGTCGCCGTTTCACTCTTTACGGTGAGTGACATTCGCACGTCCGTACGCCGATACTCTTCGTGTACGAACAAAGACTCAGCGTGCAAAAGGAGTCGAGGCTACTCCTCTCGCAGGGTGATTTCAGGTGCTTGCCGAATATGACACGGCGATGATCCGGTCGGACTAAGCTCGCCCGCGGCGCACCGAGTTGAGGCAATTCGTGCGCCTGTTCCCATACGTGCAGTAGATCCCTACCAGTCCCCTGACGTCTTCCCCACGCAAGCTCCCCCGACACCCAGCCGACTCGTCTCAGAAGGCATCCATGGTGAGTGTTCAGAAGCCTCCCGGTCGCCGTGAACGTCCCTATGCGCGCGTGCTGTTGCCCCCGGCCATAGTGATGGCCGCGGCGGCCGGAGCCGCCGTCGCCCTGGTACCGCCCGCGGCCCGGGTGGCCGTCGGCGTGTGCGGAGCGCTGGCCGTGCTGCTGGTCCTCGGCACCGCCGGGGAGGCCGCCCGCCGCGGCCGCAAGCTCCGCGAGGTGCAGGCCGAACACGCCCGTCACACCGCGTATCTGGAACAGCGGATCGCCGCGCACAACGAGCTGATGGAGCGCTTCGCCACCGAGGTGCTGCCCAACGGCTTCTACCGGCTGCGCCGCGGTCAGGTGCTGCGCAACGTCGTACGCGACGTCTTCGACGCGGACCCCGGACTGCGCGGCCTGCCCGAGGGCTACCGCGAACTGGTGCGCATCGCGCTGCGCGGCGCCGACCAGGAGATCTCCATGCGCGACGCCACCGAGCGCTCCTTCGTGAGCGTCGCGCGCCGCGTCCAGGCCATCGTCCACCAGCAGGCCTACGAACTCCGCGAGATGGAGGAGGACCACGGCCGCAACCCGGAGGTCTTCGACGACCTGCTGCGCATCGACCACGGCACCTCGCTGATCGGCCGGCTCGCCGACACCATCTCCGTGCTCGGCGGCGGCCGGCCCGGCCGCCAGTGGCCCAAGCCGGTCTCCCTCTACAGCGTGCTGCGCGGCGCCATGTCGCGCATCCTGGAGTACCGCCGCATCAACCTCGCCTCGATCGTCAACATCAACATCAAGGGCACCGCGGTCGAGCCGGTCATCCACGCCGCCGCCGAACTCCTCGACAACGCCACGCGCTACTCGCCGCCCACGACCAAGGTGCACGTCACCGCCGTCGAGGTGCAGTCGGGCATCGTCATCGAGATCGAGGACTGCGGAGTCAGCCTCAGCGAGGAGTCCCGCGCCCGCATCGAGCAGATGATCGAGGACGCCAAGAACGGCGAGGACGCGCACAACCTCGGTGAGAACCCGCGCCTCGGCCTCGCCGTCGTCGGCCGCCTGTGCAAGCGGTTCGACATGGAGGTCTCGCTGCGCTCCTCCGCCTACGGCGGCGTCCGCGCCATCCTCGTCGTACCGCGCGTCATGACCACCACCGAGCCCGGCGTCGGCGCCGTGCAGGCCCACGGCATCGGGGCCGCCGCCGCCCAGATCCCCACCGCGGACGCCGTCGAGGGCCCCAAGCGCCCGCCCAAGAAGCGCCGCCCCACCAGCCCCAAGATCACCGCCAGCCTCTCGCTGGAGGACGACGTCCCCGAGGTCACCGAGTGGACCGCGGGCGGCCTGCCGCAGCGCCGCAGCCGGGTGAAGACGCCGCTCAGCCAGCGGTACGCCGAACAGGCCGCCATCGAACGCGCCGAACGGGAGGGCCGGCCGACCATCTGGTCCCAGCGGAAGGCGGAGCCGGAACCCGAGCCCGAGATCGACCCCGAGCGCAAGAAGCTCATGGAACGACCGCCGGGCATGTGGATGGAGGACTTCTGGAACGGCCTGCGCAAGGGCATGCCCCCGGACACCCCCACCCACGAGCTGACCGACTTCACGCTCCACCCGACCAAGTACCTGCATCTGCTCAACGATTCGGCCGATCCCGCCGAGGGCGCCACCGAGGCCGACGACGAGGGGGACCCCAAGTGATCCACCAGCGAGGCAACCTGGACTGGATGCTCAAGCAGCTGAACGACGGCGTGCCGGGCATCGAGATGATCGTGGTCCTCTCCGCCGACGGACTGCGCATCGCCCGCTACGGCGGCGACCCCGACGCCGCCGACCGGGTGGCCGCCGCCTGCGCGGGCGTGCAGAGCCTGGCCAGTGCCATCATCCAGGAGCTGCCCGACGCCGGCGACATGAAGACCGTCGTCTTCGAGATCGAGGGCGGCTACTTCTACCTCATGAACGCGGGGGACAACGCCTACCTCGCCGTGCTCTCCGACGTGACCTGCGAACCGGGGCGGATGAGCGGCATGATGCGGGACCTCGTCGTCCGGATCGGCGCCCATCTGACCAGTCCGCCCCGGCGGAACGGGCAGACCGTATGACCCCTCCACGACGCACGCGGCGCCGCCCGCAGCCTCCGTCGCCCCCGCAGCCGCGACCGCAGCCCGAGCCGCCGCTGCCTCCGTCACCGGAGGCGGCGGACGGCCGGGGCCCGGGAGAGAACCCGGAACGGCTGTACTCCGTCACCGGATCCGGCGACGGCGCCCGCGCCGAACTCGACCTGGTCACCTTAATCGTGGCGCGTTCCGCGCCCCCGGTGTCCGCCAGCCCGGAGCAGACGGCAGTGCTCCGGCTCTGTAAAGCCCCCCTGTCCGTCGCGGAGCTCTCGGCCTACCTCCGACTGCCGTTCAGCACGATGACCGTACTGCTCACCGAGCTGATCACGGCCGAACTGGTGCAGGCGCACGCCCCCATCGTCCGCCAGGAGCTCCCCGACCGTTCACTCCTCGAAGCGGTGATGCATGGACTTCAACGGCTCTGACACCCTCCCCGGCCCCCGCACCGAGGACCAGCTGCCGCACACGGCACAGGCCGCGGTGAAGATCGTGATCGTGGGCGGCTTCGGCGTCGGCAAGACCACCATGGTCGGTTCGGTCAGCGAGATCAGACCGCTGACCACCGAGGAGACCATGACCCAGGCCGGTATCGGCGTCGACGACAACTACGGCTCCGAGTCCAAGACGGCCACCACCGTGGCCATGGACTTCGGCCGCATCAGCATCACCGAGAAGCTGGTGCTCTACCTCTTCGGCACCCCCGGCCAGGAGCGCTTCTGGTTCCTGTGGAACGGCCTGTTCGAAGGCGCGCTCGGCGCGGTCGTCCTGGTCGACACCCGCCGCCTGGAGGTCAGCTTCGACGTCATGGGCCGGCTGGAGGAGGGCGGCGTGCCGTTCGTCGTCGCCGTCAACACCTTCCCGGACGCGCCCCGTTACCCGGTCGAGGAACTGCGCACCGCGCTCGACCTGGCCCCCGAGATCCCGATCATCGAGTGCGATGTGCGCCGCCGCGCCTCCAGCAAGGACGTGCTGATGACGCTCATGCGCTTCCTGCACTCGCTCGCCATGTCCGGCGCCCTCACCTGACCGGCACCCCCCGACCCCGACCCTTCCGTTTCCGGAGCGACCACTGTGACGCCTGAACCGCCCTCACCGACCGGCACGCACGACACCCTCTCCGGCCCGCCGCCGGGCTGCCCCGCGCACGGCCTCGGCCCCGGAGGACCGCGCCGGCTCTACGGCCCCGAGGCGGAACACCTCAGCGAGCTGTACGAGCGCCTGCGCGAGGAGCACGGCCCCGTGGCACCCGTGCTGCTCCACGACGACGTACCCATGTGGGTGGTCCTCGGCCACGCGGAGAACCTGCAACTGGTGCGCCAGGCCTCGCAGTTCACCCGCGACAGCCGGATCTGGACCCCGCTGCGCGACGGCAGGGTCAAGCCCGACCACCCGCTCATGCCGCACATCGCCTGGCAGCCCATCTGCTCGCACGCCGAGGGCGAGGAGCACAAGCGGCTGCGCGGCGCGGTCACCGCGGCCATGGAGACGATCGACCACCGCAGCGTGCGCCGCCACATCGGCCGCTACACCCAGATCCTGGTCAACAGCTTCTGCGAGCGGGGCCGGGCCGACCT
>NZ_MUMF01000312.1:16011-16290 GCF_002155905.1 Streptomyces tricolor
GGCCGGGCTCAGCGACGACGAGGTCCGCGAACACCTGCGGGTCGTCCTCTTCGCGGCCTACGAGGCCACCGCCAACCTGCTCGCCAACGCGCTGCGCATGGTCCTCACCGAGCCCGGCTTCCGCGCTCAGCTCAACGGCGGCCAGATGACCGTGCCGGAGGCGATCGAGCAGTCCCTGTGGGACGAGCCGCCGTTCAGCACCGTCTTCGCCTACTACGCCAAGCAGGACACCGAGCTGGGCGGCCGGCAGATCCGCAAGGGGGACGGGCTGCTCTTCGC
>NZ_MUMF01000313.1 GCF_002155905.1 Streptomyces tricolor
AGGGTGTAGTCGGCGTACTGGACCGGCAGTGGTTCCCAGTCGGGGGCACGGCCGGCCCGGCGCGCGGCGTAGGCCACCGACAGGTCGTGGGCCAGCGGTCCCATCGACATGCCGTCGCTCGCGATGTGGTGCACCAGGAGCAGCAGGACGTGCTCGTCCGGCGCGAGGGCGAACAGCGTGGCCCGGAGCGGCGGTTCCGTCGTCAGGTCGAAGGCGTGGCGGGCCGCCGCGGCCACGTGGTCGCCCAGCCGGTCCGGGGTGGTGGGCACGACGTCGACGACCGGGCGGGCCTCCTCCACCGGGAGGATCCACTGGTACGGCGTGCCGTCCTGCTCCGGGAAGACGGTGCGCAGGCTCTCGTGCCGCTCCACCAGGTCGTGGAGTGCCGCGCGCAGGGCGGAGGTGTCCAGGTCACCGGTCAGCCGCAGGTGCAGTGGGACGTTGTAGGTGGCGCTGGGTCCCTCCAGCCGGTGCAGGAACCACAGGCGCTGCTGCGCGAAGGACAGCGGCAGCCGCTCCGGCCGTGGCATCCGGCCCGGTCCGACCTGTTCCGCACCGGTCGGGCCGAGGCGTACGGCCACCCCGGCGACCGTCGGTGCCTCGAAGAGGTCGCGGACGGTGAGGTGGGCTCCGAGGGCGGTACGGACCCGGCTGATCAACTGGATGGCGAGGAGGGAGTGTCCGCCGAGGTCGAAGAAGTTGTCGTCGATGGTGAGGTGGTCGACGCCGAGGGTGTCCGCGAAGATCCCGCAGAGGATCTCTTCGGTTGCGGTGCGTGGGCCGCGTCCGTTGGTGGTGTGGGTGTGTTCGGGTGCGGGCAGTGCGGCGGTGTCGAGCTTGCCGTTGGGGGTGAGGGGCAGGGTGTCGAGGGTGACGTAGGCGGTGGGCAGCATGTAGTCGGGCAGGGACGCGGCCGCCTGCCGGTGGACGCCGGTGGTGTCGGCGGTGGTGGGGGTGAGGTAGGCGGTGATGCGCTGGTCGCCGGGTTGGTCCTCGCGGACGATGACGACGGCTTGGGTGACCGAGGGGTGCTGGGCGAGGGCGGTTTCGATTTCGGCGAGTTCGATGCGGTA
>NZ_MUMF01000314.1 GCF_002155905.1 Streptomyces tricolor
GCAGCCTCCGCCGGCAGCGCGCTGTCGGCCACCTCGACCGGTACGGGCTCCCCCGCGGCCTCGGCCGCAGCGCCCTGCTCCGCCGAGTCCGCCACCGGAGCCTCCGGCATCGGCGCCACCTGGTCGGCCCCGCCCGGCGCCTCGGCGGCCTGCGCCGCCCCGGGCTCCGCGCCCTCGGGGGCGGTCACGGTGCCGTCGGCGGCCTGCGCGGGCTGACCCGCCGGGTTCGCCTCGGCCGCGAGAGCCGCGTCGGCGACGGCCGCGCCGTCACCGGAAGCCACGTCCGCCGCGGCCCCGTCCGTCTGCGCGCCCACGGCAGCCTGGGCATCTTCGGTACCCGGCTCCACGGGCACCTGAACACCCTCGGCACCCGGCCCCACCGGAGCCGGAACACCCTCACCACTCGCCTCGGCCAGAACCGGGCCGGCCTCGGCACCCGACGCCACGGGACCCTCAAGACCCTCGGCATCCGACCCCGCGGGCACCTGAACGCCCTCGGCACCCGGACCGACCGGAGCCGTAACACCCTCACCGTTGGCCCCGGCCGGGACCTGGCCGGCCTCAGCGCCCGACGCCGCCGGACCCTCCGCGCTCCCCGCAGCCGACCCCGCGGGCACCTGAACGCCTTCGGCGCCCGGACCCGCCGGAGCCGAAACGCCCTCAGCGCTCGCCCCGGCCGGGACCTGGCCGGCCTCGGCACCCGACGCCGCCGGACCCTCCGCGCTCCCGGCATCCGGCGCCACGGGCACCTGAACGCCTTCGGCGCCCGGACCCGCCGGAGCCGAAACGCCCTCGGCCTCCGTCTGCGCGGGCGCGGTGTACACGCCGTCGTGGGCGTGCATCGGCTGTACCCCGTCGTGGCCGTGCACGACGGGCACCTGCCCGGTGTCGCCGGACGGGGTGTGGGCCGCTGCCTGGCCGGCGAGGCGGGCGACGGCGGCCTGGGCGGCGTCGGCCGGCTCGGCGGGACTAACCGTTTCGGCAGTCGGTGCCTGTGTGGCGACCTGGGCCGGGGCGGCGCCCCAGGGGGCCGCGCTCTGCGGAGCCGGCTGCGGCTGGGCGTCGAGGTACTCGGGGCCGGCGGACGGCGGCCCGGGCTGCCGTACCGGCGCGCCCGCGGGGCCGCGGTCGGCGAGGGTGCGGACCGGGCTCGCCGAGACGTCCGGGATCGGCGGGCCCAGGTGCAGCGGACGGCGCGGCGGCTGCGGCGCGGCCGTCGGGTCGTGCGGCGCCGACAGGATGGGCGACGGCGTTACCGAGGCCGGGCCGGGGTCGGGCAGGCGGACACCGCTGAGGTCGACCGAGCCGCTGTCGCGGCCGGCCGTCTCGTGCGGGCCGGGCTCGTGGACGGCTTCCACCACCGGTTCCGGAGCGGGTGGCGGCACCTCGTTGCCCCACGCGCCCTGGGCACCCGGCAGCAGCAGGTCTTCGTCCTCGGCGGGTGCCTCGGAGAGGTAGGTGTACGCGCCGGGCGCGGAGACGCCCGGCTGCTCCACCATGCCTGCGCTCTCCGGCAGCCCCTCGCCCGGGACCTGGCCGGTGTCCGTCATGCGTACCCCTCGCCCATCGGTTAGTGCTCCTACGACCAGCTCACCCGGAACGGCGCACCGACCGCCCCGCAGTGAAGAACGAGCGTCCGTGCCCAGCGGCACGAACGACCCGCCGGAAAAGGCGACAAAGCCATTCAGTGGCATTGTCCCGGCCGTTCCGCCGTCGCGACAGCATGATCCGCGACAGCCCGCTGTGGACTGCGCCACGTTGCGCGTCCTCCGGTTCCGCCGTACCACACCCGCCCCAAACCGGGCGTGCGTTCCGGACATTGGCGAACGAAGTTCGGCTCACCGGTGCGGTACAACGATCGGCCAGCCTACCCCGCGCGGTACGACAACCGGATCACGGGGCGCGATCGGGCAGTACCCCGCTGAGCAGGAACGCTACGTTCCGCTCGGTCTCGGTCCAGGCCCGGGTGTCGAGTTCGACGGACTGGAGCAGGGCGCACTCGACCCGGTATCCGTGCTCGGTCAGGTCGCGGCCGACGCGTTCGGCCACGTCGCGGGTCGCCGCGTGGGTGACGATGCGCTGCGGGCGCCGGTCGGCGACCGCGGAGACGACGGCCGGTCCCCCGCCGCCGACCCGTACGACGTCCGGTTCGGGCAGATTCTCCAGGACGTGCGGGGCGCTGCCGTGGACGATCTGGAGCTGGACCCCGAACCGGCGCGCGGCACCCTCGGTGCGGGCGCAGGCGGTCGGGTCGTGGTCGACGGCGATGACGGCCGCGCCGGCGCGCGCGGCCTCGGTGGCGAACGCGCCGCTGCCGCAGCCGATGTCCCAGACGAGGTCGCCGACCCGGGGGCCGAGGCGGGCGAGTTGGGCGGCGCGGAGCAGCTGCGTCTCGCCCTCGCCGAGTCCGCCGGCCGGTCCGGCGCCGTAGCTCTCGTCGGGCTGTACCCAGCCGCGCGGCCCGGCGCCCGGGTCGCGTCCGGCGATCCAGCCGCCGCCCTCCCCGGCGCCGGCCGGGCCGCCGATGACGATGACGACGTTGGGGTCGCGCCAGGTGTGGTCGGCGGCCTTGTCGGAGGTGACGACGCTGACCTGCTCGCGTTCGGTGCCCAGTTCCTCGCAGATGACGAAGGTGCGGTGCACGCCCTCCAGCAGGAGGCCGAGTTCGGCGGGGCCGGCGCCCGGGGCGGTGAGGACGGCGACCTTGGTGTGGGCGCGGCAGACGTTCACGGCCCGGCGCAGGGTGCGCGGGTGGGCGACGACGACCTGGGCGTCGTCCCAGGGCATGCCGGCCCGGGCGAAGGCGGCGGCGACCGAGGAGACGGCGGGGACGACCTCGACCTCCAGGCCGAACTCCGGTGCGCGCAGGGTCCGTACGACACCGAAGAAGCCGGGGTCGCCGTCAGCGAGCACCACCGCGGTGCCGCGGTGGGCGGCGATGCGGCGGGCGGCCAGGGCGAGGCTGCCGAGGCGGATGCGTTCGGCGGCGGGCGGGACCTCGGGCAGCGCCAGGTGGTGGGCGGCGCCGGCCACGAGGGTGGCGGCACCGAGGGCGGCCCGTGCCGCGTCGGTCAGCGGCGAGCCGTCCCAGCCGATCACCGTGACCCGGTCGGCCATGGTCGTCAGTCTCCAGGGGTTCTGCGCAGATCTACGGGAGGAGGAAGCCCGGGTGCGGGCTCCGTGAGACTACCTGGTGGAGCCTCGGGGCTCAGTTCCAGTCCGAGTACGAGGTGAAACCACCGGTGTCGGCGAGCTGCTCGCTGACCCCGGCGAGGTCCTCCGGGAGCAGGCTCCAGACGATGACGTCCGTGCGCACCTCGGTCCAGGCCCCGTCCTCGGTCCTGGTGCGCGCTATCCAGGCGTTGCGCAGGACGCCCTCGCTGATGCAGCCGATCTTCTGGGCCACCTGCTGGGAGGCGGTGTTGTCGGCGGCGGTGCGCAGTTCGAGCCGTTCGAACTTCTGGTCGTGGAAGAGCCACTGGGCGCTGGCGAGGGCCGCCTCGGAGGCGTAGCCCTCGCCGCGGGCCCAGGGGGCGATGACGTAGGCGATCTCGCTGGAGCGGACGCGCCAGTCGGTGTTCCGCAGGTGGACGATGCCGACGAGCCGCTGGGTGAGGAACTCGGTGACGGCGAGGACGATGCCGCGGCCCTCGGTGCGCTCCGCGGGGGCGAGCCGGGTGATCCACTCGTGGGCGTCGGCCTCGGTGTACGGGTGGGGGACGGTGGTCCAGGCGACGACCTGCTCGTCGTTGAGCATCTCGGCCAGGGCGGGCACGTCGTCCTCGTCGAGGGGACGCAGCACCAACCGCTCCGTGCTGATGGAGATGTTGGGGAAGGTGCTCGTCATGCGCCGCTCCGTAACCTTCGGGAAAGACTCGAAAGACCGTCAGGGCCGTCAGGCCTGCTGAACTGCCCAGCATGCAGCATGAAACCACTGAACCGCACGACGGGGTCCACACCCGGTGAGGGAGTGGACCCCGTGCGTCGCGCGTCGCCGTGTACGTGCCGTCAGCCGCCGGTCACCGGCAGGACGGAGCCGTGGTACTTGTCCTTGATGAACGTGCGTACCTCGGGCGAGACGAGCAGCTCGGCGAGCTTCTTCACCCGCGGGTCGTCCTCGTCGCCGCGTCGGACGGCGAGGAGGTTGGCGTAGGGGTTGTCCTTCGCCGACTCCACCAGGATCGCGTCCTTGGCGGGGCTGAGGCCCGCGTCCTGGGCGAAGTTGTTGTTGATGACCGCGGCGTCCACGTCGTCGAGCGAGCGGGGCAGCTGGGCGGCCTCCAGTTCCCGGATCTTCAGGTGCCGGGGGTTGGCCGTGACGTCCGCGGGGGACGCGTCGGCGCCGGCGCCGGCCTTCAGCTCGATGACGCCGCCGGCTTCCAGCAGTTTGAGGGCGCGGCCCTCGTTGGTGGTGTCGCCCGGCACGGCGACGGTGGCTCCGTCGGCGAGCTGCGTGACGTCCTCGACCTTGTGGGAGTACACGCCCATGGGCGGCAGGTAGGGCTTGACGACCGGGACGAGGTCGGTGCCCCTGGCCTTGTTGAAGTCGTCCAGGTAGGGCTGGTTCTGGTAGAGGTTCGCGTCCAGCTCGCCCTCCTGGAGGGCGGTGTTCGGCAGGACGTAGTCCGTGAACTCCTTGATCTCCAGCTTCAGGCCGGCGTCGGCGGCGAGGTGGTCCCTGACGTAGGTGAGCACCTCGCCGGCCGGGACGGCGGTGGCGCCGACGACGAGTGTGCCGTCCTTGCCACCGCCGGTGCCGGAGTCCGTGCCGGAGCCGCAGGCGGTCAGACCGAGGGCCAGGACCGCCACGGCGACGACGGACATGCGCATCGCTTCAGTCCCCCCTCGCGGCTCAGAAGGACGGGATGACCGAGCCCTGGTACTTGTCCTCGATGAACTTCTTGACCTCGGGCGAGGTGAGGAGCTTCGCGAGCTTCTTCACCCGCGGGTCCTTCTCGTCGCCCTCCTTCACAGCGAGGAAGTTGCCGTAGGGGCTGTTCTTCGCGGACTCCAGGACCAGCGCCTCCTTGGCGGGCTTGATGCCGGAGGAGATGGCGTAGTTGCCGTTGATCACGGCCGCGTCCACGTCGTCCAGGGAGCGCGCGGTCTGGGCCGCCTCGACCTCCTTGAACGTGAGCTTCTTGGGGTTCTCGGTGATGTCCTGCGGGGTGGCCTCGGTGCCGACGCCGTCCTTGAGGGTGATGAGTCCCTTGGCGGCGAGCAGCTTCAGGGCGCGGGCCTCGTTGACGGCGTCGTTCGGGATGGCGACGGTCGCACCGCTCTTGAGGGCGTCGGCCTTCTTGACCTTGTGGGAGTACAGGCCGAGCGGCTCCAGGTGCACCGTGACGACGGGCACGATGTGGGTGCCGCGCTTCTTGTTGAAGTCGTCGAGGTACGGCTGGTTCTGGAAGTAGTTGGCGTCCACCGAGCCGTCCTCGGTCGCCGTGTTCGGCGTGATGTAGTCGGTGAACTCCTTGACCTCCAGGTCGAGGCCCGCCTTCTTCGCCAGCTTGTCCTTGACGAAGGTCAGGATCTCGGCGTGCGGGGTCGGGCTCGCGGCGACGACCAGGGGGCCGGTGCCGTCGGAGGAGGCGGAGTCCTTGTCGGAGCCGCAGGCGGTCAGCCCGAGGGTGAGCGCTCCGGCGGCGAGGACGGCGGTGGTGAGCTTGGCGGTGTTACGCACGAAAAGTGCCTTTCCTTAAGGGTGGTGCGACCCCGTGTTGGGTGAACGGGGAGTCTCGGGGGTCAGCTCTTCTTGACGGCCTCGGTCGCGACCGCGCCGGGGAAGATCCCGCGCAGCGGCCGGAACAGGAGCAGGCCGCCGGACCGGCCGGTACGGCGGTGCAGCGAGCGGGCCGCGAAGTCGCCGACGAGCTGGAGCAGCGAGATGACGACGGCCAGGATGGCCACCGTGATCCACATCATGCCGGTCTCGAAGCGCTGGTATCCGTAGCGGACGGCGACGTCACCGAGGCCGCCGGCGCCGACGGTGCCCGCCATGGCCGAGTAGCCGATGAGGGCGATGATCGTGGTGGTGGCGCCCGAGATGAGGGACGGGAGCGCCTCGGGCACGAGCACGCTGCGGACGACCTTCCAGGTGCTGCCGCCCATGGACTGCACCGCCTCGACGAGTCCGCCGTCCACCTCGCGGACGGACATCTCCACGAGGCGGGCGAAGAACGGGATCGCCCCGATGGCGAGCGGCACGATCGCGGCCTCGCGGCCGATGGTGGTGCCGGTGATCCAGCGGGTGAAGGTCATCAGCGCGACCATGAGGATGATGAAGGGCATCGAGCGCGCGATGTTCACGATCTGCCCGATGACCTTGTTGACCACGACGTTCTGCAGCAGTCCGCCCTTGTCGGTGAGGACGAGGAGGATGCCGAGCGGGAGACCGGCGACGACGGAGATCAGCGTGGACCAGCCGACCATGTAGAGGGTGTCCCAACACGCCTGGGACAGCACCGGCTGCATCTCGGACCAGGTCACTTCGCACCCTCCTTGACCAGCAGGGGCTCCTCGCCCTCGCGGCCGACGACATCGATCTGCAGGCCCTGCTCGCGCAGGAATCCGATCGGCACCACGTTGTCCTCGTAGCGGCCGGGCAGCTCGATGCGCATGCGGCCGATCTGGAGGCCGCCGACGGTGTCGATGGCGGCGCCGAGGATCGAGATGTCGATGTTGTAGGTGCGCGAGAGCTGGGAGACGACCGGCTGGGTGGCGGCCTCGCCGTGGAAGGTGACGTCGAGGACGGTCCGGTCGGGGCCGGTGCGCTCGCCGCTGACCGGGAACAGCGCGGCGGCCAGCTCGGAGCCGGGGGTGGCGAGCAGCTCGCTGACCGTGCCGGACTCCACGATCCGGCCCTTCTCCATGAGGGCGGCGGAGTCGCAGATCGACTTCACGACGTCCATCTCGTGGGTGATGAGCAGGACGGTCAGGCCCAGCTGCCGGTTCAGGTCGCGCAGCAGCTGGAGGATGGAGCGGGTGGTCTCGGGGTCGAGAGCGCTGGTGGCCTCGTCGGAGAGCAGCACCTTGGGGTCGCCGGCGAGGGCGCGGGCGATGCCGACGCGCTGCTTCTGGCCGCCGGAGAGCTGGGCGGGGTAGGCCTTGGCCTTGTCGGCGAGGCCCACCAGGTCGAGCAGCTCCAGCGCCTTGAGGGAGCGGGCCCGGCCGGCCTTGCCGAGGATCTCCAGCGGCAGCTCGATGTTGTCCTGCACGGTCCGCGAGGACAGCAGGTTGAAGTGCTGGAAGACCATGCCGATCCGGCTGCGGGCCCGGCGCAGTTCCTTGCCGGCGCGCGGGCCGCGGCCGGCCAGGGCGGTGAGGTCCTGCCCGGCGACGGTCACGGTGCCGGAGGTGGGGCGCTCCAGCAGGTTGACGCAGCGGATGAGGGAGGACTTGCCGGCGCCGGACTGGCCGATGACGCCGTAGACCTCGCCTTCGCGGACGTGGAGATCGACGCCGTCGAGGGCGGTGACCTCACGGCCGCGGGAGCGGTAGACCTTGGTCAGGCCCGAGGTGGTGATCACGTGGGTTTCCGTCACTGTCGAGTGCAGGGGCGTGGGTGTGCCCGGGCACGGGTGCATGCGGTTCCGGCATGGAGGGTGGTTCTTCGTCGCGTACGGCCTGCGGCGCACGGACGTGCCACGGCTCTCGCTTCGGGGCGCGAGGCTCAGCTGATGCGGGGGCCCTCTAGAAGGCGCACATTCGACACATCAGGCGACACATACAACGAGCACCGGGCGTCATGGTCGCCTCGGTCGCAAGGGTGCGGCAGCTCGTCGTGGTCATGCGATCAGTAAAGCAGACGGACGCTGCTGACCGGCCGCCGCCGTCCGCATAGTGGACAGCGGCGGACAGCGGCGGCCCGGCGCTCAGCCGCGCACGGCGATCTCCACTCCCCCGTCGGTGACCAGTGCCGACAAGGCCGACAGGTCCCGCACCACCAGGTCGGCGTCCAGCTCCTCGGCCCGGTGGGTTGTGGCCAACGCCACGGTCGTCATGCCGGCCGCGCGTCCCGCCCGCAGTCCGGCGGGGGCGTCCTCGAAGACCACGCAGTGGGCGGGGTCCACGCCGAGCTGCCGGGCGGCGAGCAGGTAGGGCTCCGGGTCGGGCTTGCCGCGGGTGACGTCGTCGGCCGAGACCAGGGCCTTGGGGGTGATCCCGACGGCGCCCAGGCGGGCCTCGGCCAGCCGCCGGGTGGCGGAGGTGACGACGGCCCAGCGGTCGGCGGACAGGGAGTCCAGGAACGCACGGGTCCCGGGCAGCAGGCGGACGCCGCCGTTGGGTACGTCCTCGACCTCCAGCTGCTCGACGCGGGCCACCGCCTCCGGCACCAGGCGGGCGGGCAGCAGGTCGGCGACGATCTCGACGGCCGTCCGCCCGTGCAGCTCCACCCGCCCGAACTCCTCGGCGGTGATGCCGTACTCGCGGGCCCAGCGGGTCCAGCAGCGCTCGACGGAGTCGAGGGAGGAGACAAGGGTGCCGTCGTTGTCGAACAGGAGGGCGTGCGCGTGCATCGTCATGGTCTAGACCCTACGGCGTACGGCGGGGGCGGCGGCCTCCGCCCGTTTCGGCCGTAATAAGGTCACGGCATGTTCAACGTCCTGACGCTGGTGACCGGGGTCGCCGCGCTGTTGCTCGCCGCCTGGTGCGGCTGGGCCGCGTACCGCGACCAGCCGACGAAGGACTGGCACTTCATCGGCATGGCCGTGGTGTCGCTGCTGGCCCTCGCGCAGCTGGTGATCGGGATCGTGCAGCTGGCGCGGGGCGAGAAGCCGGAGCAGGGCACGACGATCTTCGTGGCCTATCTGCTGGGCGCGTTCGCGTGCGTCCCGGCGGCGGGCCTCATGTCGCTGGCCGAGCGGACCCGCTGGGGCTCGGTGACGGTGGCCGCCGGCGGTGTGGTGCTGGCCGTCCTTCAGGTACGGCTCTACGACATCTGGGGAGGCTGAGGTGACGGCGGTGGAGGAGAAGCCGGCCCGGCTGATCGGCGGGCCGGGCATGCTGCTCGTCTGGTTCTACGGCGTGATGGTGGTCGGCGCGGTGTCGCGGTCCGCGTACCAGATCGCGACGGAGTTCGGCCGGGCGCCGCTCGCGTACTCCCTGTCCGCCGCGGCCGGGGTGGTGTACGGGTTCATCACGTACACCTTGGTCCGGGGCGGGGAGACGGCGCGCCGGGCCGCGTTCGTCTGCTGCGCGGCCGAGCTGGTGGGCGTGCTCGTCGTCGGTACGTGGACCTTGGTGGAGCCGTCCGCCTTCCCGGACGCGACCGTCTGGTCCGAGTACGGGATGGGGTACGTCTTCATTCCCGTGCTCCTGCCGGTTTCCGCGCTGTATTGGTTGCGCAAGGCGCCTGCCCGCAAGGGTGCCTGAGGAGCGTTCGCGGGTGCTTCATGGTGTCTCGCGAAGGTCCCCGCGCCCCTTTCGGGGCGCTTGTCCTCACGCCGTCTGCGCGTACTGACCGGCCTGCTTCTCCAGGACGATCAGCTCCACTCCGTCGTCGCCCTTGGCCCGGCCCACCGTCTGGTAGCCGACCCGCCGGTACAGGCGGAGGTTGCCCTCGCTGCGGTGGCCGGTGAGGAGGCGGAACGTCGTGGCGCCGCGCTCCGACTCCAGGGCCGCCTCCGCCGCGCGCAGCAGGCGCGCGCCGATGCCGTGTCCCTGGAGGCGGGGGTGGACGCAGAGCTTGCCGATGGCCGCGGCGCCGTCCTCGGTGACCTTGCCGCGCACCGAGCCGACCACCTCGTCGCCGAGCCGGGCGACGAAGACGCAGTCGGAGGCGACCTCCTGACGGACGGAGTCCAGGGTCTGCACGAGCGGGTCGATGCGGTAGTTGCCGTACAGCGCCGCCTCGCTCTGGAAGCACAGGTACTGGAGCCGGAAGATCTGCTCCGCGTCCTGTTCGGTCGCCACCGAGATGGTCACGCTCATGCCCATGTGCGCATGCCTCCCGCTCACCTGATCACCTGTCGTCCCCCACTCCTATCCCCGTGCTTCGCACGCCGCAACCTCCGGCGTGAGCAATCGGCGCAGACATCCCAGACATCTGGAGCGTTCCGGGCCGAGACTGCCCTGTGAGATACCCAACTCCCCCGCGATCTCCCGGTAGGTCGGATCCTGCGGCGAGAGCAGCGCCTCGATGAGCCGGGGGCAGCGGCCGGGCAGCCGGCGCACGGCGTCGCGCAGGGCGCGGTAGCGGGCTGCGGTCAGGACGTGCTGCTCGGGGCCGGGGCGGAGGTCGTCGGCGGGCTCGCCGTCGTACGGCCGTTCCAGGCGGGTGGTGCGGCGGCTGCGGCGGGCCTCGGCGCGAACGGCCCTGCGCAGCCAGCCCTGCGGGTCCAGCGGCGGCCCGTCGGTCTCCAGTCGCTCCAGCAGCCGGAGCCAGACGGCCTGCTCCAGGTCGCCGGGCTCGCCCCCCGCGGCATATGCCTCGGCGGAGGCCTCGGCGGTGAGCAGGGGGCGCAGGGCGGCTACCAGGTCGTGCGTCATATGCGGAACGACGAGCCGCCCCGGCGGCGGGTTGCCGGGGCGGCGCGGACTCACCCCGAACGGGGTGCCGGGCACTGCGCCGGTTGACGCGTCAGCCCTTGAGGAAGTCGGCGCGGGCGAGCAGTCCGGTGTCGGGGTTGTCGGTGAAGACGCCGTCGATGCCGGTCGCGAAGTAGGTCTTGTAGGCGCCGAAGACGTCTCCGTAGGCGTCGGCCGCGCCGCCCTTGCGGTACTCGGCCGGCAGGAAGGGGTTCTCGTTGCGCAGGGTGTACGGGTGCAGGATCAGGCCGACCTTGTGCGCGTCGGAGACCAGCGTGGTCGGCTCGGCGAGACTGCCGTCCGCCTTCCTCGGGATGATCAGGTCCAGGGTGGGGCCGATGCCCTGGGCGTAGCCGGCGATCTCGCGCAGCCCCCTGGGCGTGATCAGGTCGGCGACCGTGCGCGGGTCGTTCGCCTCGACGAAGTCGTACGGGCGGCTGCCGGCCGAGGAGAGGAGGACCACCAGCGGGTTGTCGACCAGCCGGTTCAGCCGCTGGATGCTGGTGGGCTCGAAGGACTGCAGGACGACCGGGGAGTTGCGGCCGTCCTTGCCGTACTTGCGCAGCAGCTTCGCCACCCGCTCCTCCAGGCCGAGGCCCAGCTTGCGGAAGTAGGTGGGGTGCTTGGTCTCGGGGTAGATCCAGACCTGCCTGCCGCGCTTGCGGGTCTGCTCGTCCTGCCACTTGAGGACCTCTTCGAAGGTGGGGATCTCCCAGCGGCCGTCGTAGAGGGTGTTGTGCGGCCGGTTGGCCGGGATGCGCTCGACGGCGCGCAGCGTCTTCAGCTCGGCGAGCGTGAAGTCCTCGGTGAACCAGCCGGTGGTGGGGACCCCGTCGAGCACCTTGGTGGTCTTGCGGTCGGCGAACTCCGGATGCGCGGCGACGTCCGTCGTACCGCCGATCTCCGGCTCGTGCCGGCAGACCAGGTGGCCGTCCTTGGTGGGCACCAGGTCGCCCGCCTCCACCATGTCGGCGCCCAGGTCCAGGGCCAGGTCGTACGAGCCGAAGGTGTGCTCGGGGCGGTAGCCGCTGGCACCCCGGTGGCCGATGACCGTCGGCACCGGCAGGCTCTTCAGCCCGCGCCCGCCGTGCCCGGCCGTCCGGGACCCCGCGGCCCGGGCGGTGCCGGCCAGTCCGAGGACCGCTCCGCCGCCGAGCACCGCGGCGCCGAGGAGCGCCCGCCGTCCCGTTCCCTGCGTCTGCCCGTTCGCCTGGTCGCTGTCCATGAGCGCCCTCCTGCCGTGCGTTTCTCCGATGCGGCCCGATCGTAGGGTCGTGCACATGACCGAAGGGAGGCCCCGGTTCGAACACCGGGGTGATGCCGGGTGTCCTGCGGGCGGCGCGGGGTGACGCAGCGTCGGCCGCACGGGCCTGCGGCCGCGCGATGTCCGTCACACCCCCGCAAGGCTGTTACGCGCCGTCCTCCGGACGTCACCGCAGGTAAAACCGTGTCAACACTTCGTAAGGCCTCGGTGAACCGCGCGTCCCCGACGTGCGCACGGCCGGGCGCCGCGAGTAATGTCCTCACCTGCACAGACTCATATCGCCCCCCTCGACATCGGAGGACCCGTTGTCCCGCTTCGCGCTCATCAAGGCAGTGCTCGGACCGATCATGCGCCTGATGTTCCGCCCACAGGTGGAGGGCGCGGAGCACATCCCCGGGGACGGCCCGGTGATTCTGGCCGGTAATCACCTCACCTTCATCGACTCCATCGTGCTGCCGGTGGTCACCAAGCGGCAGGTGTTCTTCATCGGCAAGGACGAGTACGTCACGGGCAAGGGCGTCAAGGGCCGCCTGATGGCCTGGTTCTTCACCGGCGTCGGCATGATCCCGGTGGACCGCGACGGGGCGAGCGGCGGGGTGGCCGCGCTGATGACGGGGCGGCGGGTCCTGGAGGAGGGCAAGATCTTCGGGATCTACCCGGAGGGCACCCGGTCGCCCGACGGGCGGCTGTACCGGGGCCGCACCGGCATCGCCCGCCTGACCCTGATGACCGGCGCGCCGGTGGTGCCGTTCGCCATGATCGGCACGGACAAGCTGCAGCCCGGCGGCCGGGGCATCCCGCGGCCCGGCCGGGTCACCGTCCGGTTCGGCGAGGCCATGGAGTTCTCCCGGTACGAGGGCATGGACCGGGACCGCTATGTGCTGCGGGCGGTCACGGACTCCGTCATGGCCGAGGTCATGCGGCTGTCGGGCCAGGAGTACGTCGACATGTACGCCACCAAGGCCAAGGCCGCCTGAGCCGCCGGACGGACCGGCACGGCGCCGCGTCCGTCCGCCCGCGGGCGGACTCCGCCTGCCGGTGGAATCTGCCGCCGACACATCGGGCATTCGGCCGTATGAAAGCGGCCATATCACCACACAACATGTCTGATTCAGGACATGTACAAACCTTCTCGGCGTACTCTGCTCCGTACCCCGATCGCCGCCGCCGGCGCGGGATTCCTGGCGTCCTGCACCGACTCCGGTTCCGCGCCCCGTTCCGGCCCCGAACACCCGAGCGCGGAGGAGAAGTTCGTGCCGGCCGGGCCCCGGGGGTACGTCAACCCGTCGGATCCGGAGGTCCTGGCCGCCGAGCGGAAACGGGGATCCGGCCGCGTACGCACCTTCAGGTTCACCGCCGCCGAAGCCGAGCTGGACCTGGGCGGGCGGTCCGTCCACACCTGGGCGTACAACGAGGAGGTGCCGGGCCCGCTGGTGCGGGTCACGGCCGGAGACGTACTCGATCTGACGCTCGCCAACCGGCTGCCCGCCGAGACCACCCTGCACTCCCACGGGGTGCGGCTGCGCTGCGACATGGACGGCGTGCCGGATCTGACCCAGCGCGCCATCCACAGCGGGACCGACTTCCGCTACCGCTTCGCCGTCGAGCACCCCGGGACCTACCTGCTCCACTCCCACGTCGGGATGCAGCCCGACCGGGCCCTGTACGCGCCGCTCGTCGTCGACGACCCCAGGGAGCCCCTCTCCTACGACAAGGAGTGGCTCCTGGTCCTGGACGACTGGCTCGACGGCGTGGAGGGCTCCACCCCGGAGGGGGTGCTCGAACAGCTCAAGCCCGGCGGCGCCATGGACATGGGGCAGATGGCGATGGGTCCCGGGCACGGCAGCCCCAGCCCGCACCACCGAGCGAGCAGGCACCCGTCGCCGTCCCGGAAGCCGGCCGGCCCCAACCGGGTGCTGCACCAGTCCCACAGCCGCATGCTGCACGGCGACGGCGGCAGCGTCGACTACCCGTACTACCTGGTCAACGGGCGTCTGCCGGACAATCCGTCGGTCTTCCACTGCCGCCCCGGCGACCGGGTGCGGCTGCGCATCATCAACGCCGGCTCCGAGACCGCCTTCCGGGTCGCGCTGGGCGACCACACGATGACCGTCACCCACACCGACGGCTATCCGGTGAAGCACAAGCGGACCGACGCCCTGCTGGTCGGCATGGCGGAGCGGTACGACGTGCTGATCACCGCCCGGGACGGGGTCTTCCCCCTGGTCGCCCTGCCGGAGGGCAAGAAGGGCCGGGGCCTCGCCGTCCTGCGCACCACCAAGGTGAGCAAGAAGCTGCCCCCGGTCGACGTCCGCCCGCACGAACTCGACGGCGAGACCGTCCCCGCGCGCCGCCTGCTGCCCGCCGACTCGGTGGCGCTGGGCGACCGGGACCCCGACCGCGAGATGCGCATCAGGATCACCGGCACCATGCGGAGGTTCGACTGGGGATTCGACCACAAGCCCTACTCCGCGCAGCAACGCCATCCGGTCCGCGCGGGCGAGCGGGTGCGGCTGACGCTCATCAACGCCACGGACATGTGGCATCCGATGCACCTGCACGGCCACACCTTCGCGGTGGTCGGGCTGGACTCCGTGGGCGCCCGCAAGGACACCGCGCTGGTGCTGCCGCACCGGAAGCTGGTGATCGACTTCGATGCCGACAACCCGGGGTTGTGGATGCTGCACTGCCACAACCAGTACCACTCGGAGAGCGGGATGATGACGGTGCTCGGCTACAAGAAGTGACGGTCGGGGGGCGCCCCCCTGTGGGGACGCCTTACCCGGCGCCTTCCAGCTTCTGCCCCTTCAGCAGGAACCACGCCACCGCCGCCGCCGTCAGCAGGACCGCCGCTCCTGTCGCCGACGCCAGGTGCAGGCCGTGGACGAAGGAGTCGCGGGCCGCGGCGAGCAGGGGCTCCGCCTGGTGCGGGGGCAGGTGCGTGGCGCTCTCCACCGCGGCGCCCAGGGACTCGTGGGCCCCGGCCGGGGTGCCGGCCGGGCCCGCGAAGCCGCGGTAGACGCCCGTCACGACCGAGCCCAGCAGGGCGATGCCCAGGGCCGCGCCCAGTTCGTACGCCGTCTCGGAGACCGCCGAGGCGGCGCCCGCCTGGTCCTTGGGGACGCTGGAGAGGATGACGTCGGCGGTCACCGTGAAGGAGAAGCCCGCACCGACACCCACGACCAGCAGGGCGGCGCCGAGCAGCGGGTAGCCGGTGGACTGGCCGATGGTCGTCAGCGCGGCCAGGGCGATGCCGACCGCGGCCAGGCCGCCCGAGACCACCGCACGGACCGAGAACCGCCGGGCGGCACGGCCCGCGACCAGACCGGCCGCCACCGCGCCCACCGCCGCGGGCAGTTCGGCCAGCCCCGCCTCGAATGGGCGCCGGTCCTGGACGAGTTGCAGGAACTGGGAGAGGAAGAACACCAGGCCGGACATGCCGAGGACGGTCAGCAGGTCGGCGAGGACCGCCCCGCTGAAGCCGCGGCGCCGGAACAGCCGCATGTCCAGCAGCGGGACCGGCATGGTCAGCTGGCGGTGGACGAAGCCGTACAGGGCCGCCGCGCCCAGCAGGCCGGCGCCGAGGGTGGTCCAGGCGAAGCCGTGGGTGGCGGCCTCCTTGACCGCGTAGACCAGGGCGATCATGCCGACCAGCGACAGCAGGACACTGCTCAGGTCCCACGGGCCCGGGTGGGGGTTGCGGGACTCGGGCAGGGTGCGGATGCCGACCAGCACCAGGACGGCCATCACCGGCAGGTTGATCAGGAAGACCGAGCCCCACCAGAAGTGCTCCAGGAGGAAGCCGCCGGCGATCGGGCCGACGGCCGTACCGGCGGAGGCGGTGGCGCCCCAGATGCCGACGGCGAGGCTCCGCTCGCGCGGGTCGTGGAAGATGTTCCGGATCAGCGCCAGGGTGGCGGGCATCAGCGTCGCGCCGGCCACGCCGAGCAGCGCCCGGGCCAGGATCATCAGTTCCGGGGTGCTCGCGTAGGCGTTGAGCACGGACAGCGCGCCGAACGCCGTGGCGCCGACCAGCAGGATCCGCTTGCGGCCGATGCGGTCGCCGAGGCTGCCCATGGAGACGAGCAGACCGGCGATGACGAAGGAGTAGACGTCGCCGATCCACAGCAGCTGGGTGCCGGAGGGTGCGAGGTCTTCGCTGATGTAGGGGGTCGCCAGGCCGAGGACGGTGGCGTCGACGGCCACCAGCAGCACGGCCAGGACGAGGACGGAGAGCGCGAGCCAGCGGCCCGGGCGCTTCACCGCCTCGGTCGTCCGCGCCGGCTGCAGGGTGCTGGTCATGGTTCCTCTCTTCGCAGAGCGCCGCCGAGCAACAGCTCGGCGATCATGGTGGGGAAGTCCCGGGCGGCCACGCGGCCGTCCAGGGTGGCCCAGGCGCACGAGGCGATCAGCCCGTACAGCGCCTCGGTGAGCCAGACCGGAGTGAGGTCGATGCGGAACTCGCCGCCGCGCTGTCCGCGCTGGAACAGGGCGCCGATCCGGGCGTCCAGGCGCTGCCAGCCCTCGTGCTGCCGGTCGCCCTCCCACAGCTGGTTCTCGCCGTAGAGGAACGCGAGCAGTCCGGCGGCCGGCTGGATCTCGCGGACGAGCCGGCGGACGGCCTCGGCCGCGGATCCCTCCTCCGGCCGGGCCCGGTCCAGCGCTCCCTCGCACTCCGCGATGCCGAGCTGTTCCAGCGCCCGGACGAGCGCGTCCCGGCCGGCGAAGTGCCGGTGCAGCGTGGCCCGGCTGATCCCGGCGGCCTTGGCGACCTCGTCCATGGTCGCGGTGGATTTACGGGTCAGCAGGGCGGCTGCGCTGCGCAGCACGTGGTCACGGTCGATGGCCATGAAACAAGGATAGCCCAGATGAGACATTGCTGTCTCATCTGGGGCGTGCGTGACTCATTTACGCTGGTCAGGCGGGGTCTCCCGTCAGTGCCAGGGCAGCTGTCCGCGCCATTCCCAGTAGGCGCGCGGGTCCTCGGTCAGCGCGGCGAGGCGGGTCAGCTGGTCCTCGTCGAGATCGACGGCGGGGGCGTGGAGGTTGGAGGCGAGCTGGGTGACGGTCGCGGCACCGGAGAGGACGACGCCGGCCCAGGGCTGCCGCAGGATCCAGGCGAGGGCGACCGCGTCGCAGCCGAGCCCCGCCTCCGCCGCCACGGCCTTCAGCGCGTCCGGGGCGTGCGGTCCGGCCAGCCGGCCGTTCGCCATCCCCTCCTTGACGATCACGGTGAGCCCGGCCTCGTGCGCCTCGGCGAGCGCGGGGGCGACCGAGGTCTCCAGGACGTTGTACGTCGACTGGACGGTACGGAAGAGGGGCTCGCCGTGGACCGTGACGGCGAGGGCGGCGCGGACGGCGTCGGCCTGGGCGGGGCCGCTGGTGGAGAAGCCGATGGTGAGGCCCTGGGCGGCGGCGTCGGCCAGCCTGGCGTGCAGGTCCTTGTCGGTGAGGGCCGGGCTGTCGGGGGTCACCGAGTGGATCTGGTAGAGGTCGAGCCGGTCGCCGAGCAGGGCGTCGGTCTCGGCGCGCTGCCGTTCGTAGGTGGCGAGGCCGTGGTCCTTCACCTCGTGCGTCTCGGCGTCCGCCGACCAGTCGGCGGTGTAGGTGTAGCCCCATTTGCTGCCGACGACCATGTCGTCGATGTCCGGGCGGGCGTTCAGCCAGTCGGCGAGGAACTCCTCGGAGCGGCCGTAGGAACGGGCGACGTCGACATAGCGGACGCCCTGGGCGTAGGCGGCGTCGAGGAGTTCGTGGGTGCGGGCGCGCAGCGCGTCCACGCTGCGGTTCTCTCCGAGGTCCGCTTCCCGGCCGAGGTTGATGTAGCCGGGGCGGCCCACTGCGGCCAGTCCGAGGCCGATGTGGCAGGTCGGCGTGGTTGCTGTCGCGAGACGGGCGAAGGGCATCCCGGGCTCCGTATGGTCGGCTCCGATGCGGCTTCGACCAAAGTAACCCTTGATGACCTTCGCCTCAGAACTCGGTCGGTGCGGTGCTTCGGCGAGTGCGGGTGCGAGTGCGGGTGCGGGTGCGCTGTGGTTCCTCGCGCCCACGGGGCGGAGCCGCACATCGGTACAGCCCCGCGTCCCTTCCAGGGGCGCCGCCGCGGCTCAGCTCTTCTTCTTCGCTTCCGCCCACTCGTGCTGAGCCGCCACGTCCGCCTTCACCTCGGCCAGCTGGACCGCGACCGCGCTCGGGGCCGTACCGCCCCGGCCGTTGCGGGAGGCCAGGGCACCCGGCACGTTGAGCACCGACCGCACCTCCGGCGTGAGGTGGGACGAGATCTTCGCGAACTGCTCGTCCGTGAGGTCGTCCAGCTCCTTGCCCTCGGCCTCGGCGGCCTTGACGCACTCCCCCGCGACCTCGTGCGCCACGCGGAACGGCACGCCCTGCCTGACCAGCCACTCGGCGATGTCCGTGGCGAGCGAGAAGCCGGCCGGGGCCAGTTCCTCCATGCGCTCGCGGTGGACGGTGAGGGTGGCGATCATGCCGGTGAAGGCGGGGAGCAGCACCTCCAGCTGGTCACAGGAGTCGAAGACCGGCTCCTTGTCCTCCTGGATGTCGCGGTTGTAGGCGAGGGGCAGGGCCTTGAGGGTGGCCAGGAGCCCGGTGAGGTTGCCGATCAGCCGGCCGGACTTGCCGCGGGCCAGCTCCGCGATGTCCGGGTTCTTCTTCTGCGGCATGATCGACGAGCCGGTGGAGAAGGCGTCGTGCAAGGTGACGAAGGAGAACTCCTTCGTGTTCCAGAGGATGATCTCCTCGGCGATCCGGGAGAGGTTCACGCCGATCATCGCGGTGATGAAGGCGAACTCGGCGACGAAGTCCCGGGAGGCCGTGCCGTCGATGGAGTTGCCGACGCTGCCGTGCTCGAAGCCGAGGTCCTCGGCCACGGCCTCCGGGTCAAGGCCCAGGGAGGAGCCGGCGAGGGCGCCGGAGCCGTACGGCGACACGGCCGTCCGCTCGTCCCACTGGCGCAGCCGCTCGGCGTCCCGGGACAGGGACTGGACGTGGGCCAGGACGTGGTGGGCGAAGAGCACCGGCTGGGCGTGCTGGAGGTGGGTACGGCCGGGCATCGCGACGTCGGGGTGGGCCTCGGCCAGGCCGATCAGGGCGTCCTGGAGGTCGGCGATCAGGCCGCCGATGATCCGGGCGTGGTCGCGCAGGTACATCCGGAAGAGGGTGGCGACCTGGTCGTTGCGTGACCGGCCGGCGCGCAGCTTGCCGCCGAGGTCGGGGCCGAGCCGCTCCAGCAGGCCGCGCTCCAGGGCGGTGTGCACGTCCTCGTCGGTGATCGTGCCCACGAAGGTGCCGGCGGCCACGTCGGCTTCGAGCTGGTCGAGCCCGGCGATCATGCGCCGCAGCTCGTCCTCGGTGAGCAGCCCCGCCTTGTGCAGCACGCGCGCGTGGGCACGCGAGCCGGCGATGTCGTAGGGCGCGAGCCGCCAGTCGAAGTGGACGGACGCGGACAGCTTCGCCAGGGCCTCGGCCGGACCGTCGGCGAAACGGCCGCCCCAGAGCCGTACGTCACCGCTGTTGCTGCTCACTTGCGTTGCTCCTCAAAGCTCTCGGTCAAGCGCTCGATGTGCCGCCGCCTCCCCACCCTTCCAGGCGGGGAGGCGGCTGTCAGGCTGATGCGGGTGAGGTGGACCCGTGGGGGTGACCGGCCGGCGTCAGGCCAGGTCCCGCTTGGCGGCGATCTTCGACGACAGGCTGTAGATGTCGATGAAACCCTTGGCCGCGGACTGGTCGAAGGTGTCGCCGGTGTCGTAGGTGGCGAGGTTGAAGTCGTACAGCGACGCCTCCGAGCGCCGGCCGGTGACCACCGCGCGACCGCCGTGCAGGGTCATCCGGATGTCGCCGGTGACGTGCTGGTTGGCCTCGTTGATGAAGCCGTCCAGGGCGCGCTTGAGCGGGGAGAACCACTGGCCGTCGTAGACCAGTTCGCCCCAGCGCTGCTCGACCTGCCGCTTGTAGCGGGCGAGTTCGCGCTCGACGGTGACGTTCTCCAGCTCCTGGTGGGCGGTGATCAGGGCGATCGCGCCCGGGGCCTCGTACACCTCGCGGGACTTGATGCCGACGAGGCGGTCCTCGACCATGTCGATCCGGCCGATGCCCTGGGCGCCGGCGCGCTCGTTGAGCTGCTGGATGGCCTGGAGGACGGTGACGGGCCGGCCGTCGATGGCGACCGGGACGCCCTCCTTGAAGGTGATGATCACCTCGTCGGCCTCGCGGGGCTCGGCCGGGTTGGAGGTGTACTCGTAGATGTCCTCGATCGGGGCGTTCCAGATGTCCTCCAGGAAGCCCGTCTCGACCGCGCGCCCGAAGACGTTCTGGTCGATGGAGTACGGGGACTTCTTGGTGGTGGCGATGGGGAGCTGCTTCTCCTCGCAGAAGGCGATCGCCTTGTCCCGGGTCATCGCGTAGTCGCGGACCGGGGCGATGCACTTCAGGTCGGGGGCGAGGGCGACGATGCCGGCCTCGAAGCGGACCTGGTCGTTGCCCTTGCCGGTGCAGCCGTGGGCGACCGTCGTGGCGCCGTGCTTCTTGGCGGCGGCGACCAGGTGCTTGACGATGGTCGGCCGGGACAGGGCGGAGACCAGCGGGTAGCGGTCCATGTAGAGGGCGTTGGCCTTGATCGCCGGGAGGCAGTACTCGTCGGCGAACTCGTCCTTGGCGTCCGCGACCTCGGCCTCGACGGCACCGCACGCGAGGGCGCGCTTGCGGATGACGTCCAGGTCCTCGCCGCCCTGGCCGACGTCGACCGCAACGGCGATGACCTCGGCGCCCGTCTCCTCGGCGATCCAGCCGATGGCGACGGAGGTGTCCAGACCGCCTGAGTAGGCGAGTACGACGCGCTCGGTCACGGGTTTCTCCTCACAGTGCATTCGCTGACATGCATGAGTATGCAGAACTCTGCATGATTCGTCAATCTCCGTGAGGGGTGAACGTCCGCAAGCGCTTTCTCGTACTCCTCTGCGAACGCAGGCGCCGCGTTCGTCCGACGACGACACCCCCGACCCGAGTGAGGCATCCGCATGTCCAGGGCCCTTCCGAAGTACGACAAGCGTCGCGTGGCGGTCATCGGCGGCGCCGCCGCCGTGGTGCTGTCCGGCGCGGTGATCGCCGGCTCCGCCCTCGCCGGCACCCCCGCCGGGAGCGGCGGCGCGACCGGCGCCCGCACCCTGGCCGGTCCCGGAACGATCAGCTGTCCGGACGTCGCCTCGCGGCTGCCCGCCGTGCCCGCCTCCGCGCGAGCCGAGGTCGACCGCAACCTCGCCCTCCTCCAGACCCAGATCCAGGAGGCGAACAAGCGGCTGAAGGACACCGCCGGCCAGGGCGGCCCCAACTTCGTCGACAACGCGATCCTCGGCCCCCTCAAGAACAAGCGCGTCGCCACCGTCAACCGCATCGCCACCGCGATCGGACGCACCACGGCCAAGCCGACCGGCCTGGACGCGCTGGCGCCCTGCGCGCTGAACGCAGGCGGGGACGCGACGACGGGCGGCGGCCAGGCGTCCGCGCCCGCCACCCCGAGCGGCGGGGCGAACCAGCAGCCGGGCGGCGGCACGGCGGGCGGGAACACCGGGGCGGGCACGATCAGCTGTCCGGACGTCGCCTCGCGGCTGCCCGCCGTGCCCGCCTCCGCGCGAGCCGAGGTCGACCGCAACCTCACCCTCCTCCAGACCCAGATCCAGGAGGCGAACAAGCGCCTGAAGGACACCGCCGGCCAGGGCGGCCCCAACTTCGTCGACAACGCGATCCTCGGCCCCCTCAAGAACAAACGCGTCGCCACCGTCAACCGCATCGCCACCGCGATCGGACGCACCACGGCCAAGCCGACCGGCCTGGACGCGCTGGCGCCCTGCACGCTCACCCGGTGAGGTGACAGGCAGCCGTGGCCGCCCCCTGGGGCGAGGGCCGGGGGGCGGCCACGGCGGTCCGGACCGGGCGAGTCCGGAAGTTAGTTAGACAAGCGAATAAGTTTCCTGATAATCGTCAGGCATGGGAAAGACTTATGAGCGCATAGACGGCAGGCTGCGCACCTTCATCGAGGAGCAGCCCCTCTTCTTCACCGCGACCGCCCCGCTCTCCGGCGACGGCACGGTCAACCTCTCCCCCAAGGGCCTCAAGGGATCGTTCGCCGTGCTGGACGAACACACCGTGGCCTACCTGGACTTCGCCGGGTCCACCGCCGAGACCGTCGCCCACCTCAGGGAGAACGGGCGGATCACGCTGATGTGGTGCGCCTTCCAGGGCCCGCCGAACATCGTGCGCGTGCACGGCCGGGGCGAGCCGGTCTTCCGGGACGACCCGCGCTTCCGGGACCTGCTCACGCACTTCCCGGACATCGACGCGAGCCGGCACGGGCTGCGCGCGGTCATCGTCGTCCACGCCGAACTGGTCCGGGACAGCTGCGGGTACGCCGTCCCCTACATGGCGTACGAGGAGGACCGCGATCTGCACGGCAGGCGCTTCGCCCGCGAGGACGACGCCTCCCTCGACGCGTACTTCACCAAGAAGGAGCACATCGCGACCAGCCTGGACGGACTGCCCGGGCTGCCGTTGCCGCTGCCGCCGTCTACCGTCTGAGCCATGCGCCCCGGTGTGGTCCTCGCCCTCGTCTCCGCCTGCTCCCTCGCCCTGCTCGGCGCCGCGCCCCGCCCCGGCCCCGAGCCGCTGCCCGCGGGCATGGCGGACACGGGCGGCGGCAGCCAGCTGATCGTCGCCCAGGCCCCGGACACCAAGGCCACGACGGGCACGGTCACCTGGTGGGACCTGCGGGACGGTGCGTGGGTGCGGGCCGGATCCGCGCCGGCCCGGTTCGGGGCGGGCGGGCTGGTGGACGGCGACACCCGCGTGCAGGGCACCGACACGACCCCGACCGGGCTGTACGACCTGCCCTTCGCCTTCGGGATCGAGCCGGCGCCGGCCGGGACGGCGGTCGAGTACCGGGCCGTCAGGGAGAGTTCCTGGTGGTGCCAGGACAACGACTCCCGCTCGTACAACCGCTGGGTCGACCCCCTGCCCGCCGACTGCCGCGCCGCCGAGTCCGAGCACCTCGTCGACTTCCGGGAGCAGTACGCCCACGCCCTGGTCATCGGCTTCAACTACGACCGGCCGGTACGGGGGCGCGGGGCGGGCATCTTCCTGCATGTCAACGGGCAGGGGGCGACGGCCGGTTGCGTGTCGGTGCCGGAGGACGACATGCGGCGGATCCTGCGGTGGGCGGAGCCGGGGAAGAAGCCGCACATCGCGGTGGGGACCGCGGGCGGGGGCACGGCCGTCACCCGGTACTGAGGTTTCTGAACACTCGGCGCGTGCGGCGCGTATCTGTGGGCCAAGGGTCAAGTCCCCACGGAGGAACCGTGACCACCACGCTCGCAGGCGGACGTGCCGCCCGCCGACAGACGATGCGCCGCATCCGTCCGCGCCGCTCCCCGGCCGTCCCGCTGCTGCTCGCCGTGTGGGCGGGCGCGGCGGCCGTGCTGTGGCTCTGGTGGCAGAACACCCCCTCCATCGCCGACACCACCGGCCGGATCCTGGGCGCGGGCCGGATCACCGGTCTGCTGGCCGGCTATCTGATGGCGCTGGTCGTGCTGCAGATGGCGCGCGTCCCGGCGCTGGAGCGGCGGGTCGGATCCGACCGGGTGGCCCGCTGGCACGCGATGAGCGGCCGGTACACGCTCTGCCTGGTCCTCGCGCACGTCTTCCTCACCATGTGGGGGTACGCCCTCCAGGCCGGCAAGTCGCTCGGCGACATCGTGCGGCAGACCGTCGACTCCGTCGAGCAGCTCCCGGACATGGGCAAGGCCGCCATCGGCACGGGCCTGTTCGTGGTCATCGGGCTGACGTCGATCGGTCCGGTCCGCCGCCGGCTGCCGTACGACGCCTGGTACCACGTCCATCTGCTGACGTACGCGGCGGTGTTCCTGACGTTCTGGCACCAGATCTCCACCGGCAACGAGTTCGCGGTGCAACCCGCCGCCAAGACCTTCTGGTACGGCCTGTACGGCGCGGTCACCGCGCTGGTGCTCTGGTACCGGATCCTCACCCCGATCCGGCTGAACCTCCGGCACCGCATGCGCGTGGAGGCCGTGATCGAGGAGACGCCGGGCATCGTGTCGGTGCTGATCGGCGGGCGGCGGCTGCACCGGATGGGCGCGGAGGCGGGCCAGTTCTTCCGGTGGCGGTTCCTCGCCCCGGGCATGCGGTTCAGCTCGCACCCGTACTCCCTCTCGGCGGCCCCGCGCCCGGACACGCTGCGGATCACCGTGAAGGCGATCGGCGACCACAGCGCGCGGCTGCGCGAGCTGACGCCCGGGACGCGGGTGTGGGCGGAGGGCCCGTACGGCGCGCTCACCGCGCAGCGCCGCAGCCGCGGCAAGGTGCTGCTGGTCGCCGGCGGGGTGGGCATCACGCCGATGCGGGCACTGTTCGAGACGCTGCCCGGGGCCGCCGGGGACATCACGCTCCTGTACCGGGCCAACACCACCCAGGACCTGGCGCTGTGGGACGAGCTGGCGGCGATCGCCGAGGAGCGGGGCGCCCGGCTGATGTACGCGGTGAACAGTCCGGAGGGCGAGCGTCCGGACATCTCCGCGGAGAACCTGCGGCGGAAGATCCCGGACATCGAGTCGCACGACGTCTTCATGTGCGGTCCGCCCGGGTTCGCGCAGTCGGTGTTCGAGGCACTGCGCGAGGCGGGGGTGCCCGCCCGCCGTATCCACCACGAGTCGTTCGAGATGTGAGCGGAGCTGCGAAGCGATGAGGAAGAGCCACCCCGTGCGGCGGGTCGTGCTGGCCACCGCCGCGACCGTGTCCGGTGTCGTGCTGCTGCTGTCGCTGAAGCCGGCGTCGGATCCGGCGGCGGCGGGCGCGGCCCCGCGGCAGCCTGCGGCCGGGCAGGAGGCGCCCCAGGGCGGCACGCAGGGCGGAGTCCAGGCGGGCTCCGGCGCGGTGACCGGTGACGCGGCACAGACGCAGTACGGGGCCGTGCAGGTCCGGCTGACCGTCAGCGCCGGGAAGATCACCGAGGCGGAGGCGGTCCAGGCGCCCAAGGGCGGTCTCAGCGGACAGAAGACCGAGCTCGCCGTCCCGAGGCTCAACCAGCAGGCCGTGGCGGCCCAGAGCGCGGACATCGACGTGGTGTCCGGGGCGACGTACACCAGCGAGGGGTACAAGAAGTCGCTGCAGTCCGCGCTGGACAAGATGCAGAAGGAGTCGTCGTCCGGCTCGTCCGGTGCGGCGCAGGCGCGCACGGTCACCGGTGAGGCGGTGCAGACCCAGTACGGGCCGGTCCAGGTGCGGATCACGGTCGGCGCCGGGAAGATCACCAAGGCGGAGGCGGTCCAGGCGCCCACGGGCGGTCTCAGCGGACAGAAGACCCAGCTCGCCGTCCCCAGGCTCAACCAGGCGGCGGTGGCGGCGGGGACCGCGGACATCGACGCCGTCTCCGGTGCCACCTACACCAGTTCCGGCTACCGGCAGTCCCTCCAGTCGGCGCTGGACCGGGCCGGTGGCTGACACGGTGGCCGAGCCGGCACAGGCGCCCGCCGCGGTGCGTCACGCGGAGGAGGTCATGGGGACGGTCTTCTCCTTCGACGTCCGCGGCGGGGAACCGGCCGCGGTACGGGCGGCGCTCGCCGAGGCGGTCGCGGGGCTGCACGGGGCGGACGCCTTGTTCAGCACCTACCGCGAGGACAGCGAGGTGTCCCGGCTGGCCCGCGGCGAACTGGACGCCTCGGCCTGCGCTCCCGAGGTGGCCGAGGTGCTGGAGCTGG
>NZ_MUMF01000315.1:0-4836 GCF_002155905.1 Streptomyces tricolor
CGGTGCGTGGCTGGGTCCGGCAGGGGCATCCCGTGTGCGCCCGTGCGTGGCTGGGGGTATCCGGGTGCGTCCGGTGCGTGGCTGGGTCCGGCAAGGGGCATCCGGGTGCGTCCGGCGCGTGATACCCGGCCCGGGCATCCGCGCGGGGCCCGGTGCCGCTGCGGCGGGCCGGGAAAACGGTTTGCCGGTCGCCGTCCGCCCTGTGTTGCATGACGGCATGGTGTCCCCCGACCGGCTGGCGGCCTTCGCCGCCCTGTCCCTCCTGCTCATCGTGGTGCCCGGCCCCAGCGTGCTGTTCGTGATCGGGCGGGCCCTGGCCCACGGCCGCCGGGCCGCGCTGACCACCGTCGCCGGCAACACGCTCGGCGCGTACGTGCTCGTCGTGGCCGTGGCGCTCGGCATCGGATCGATCGTCGAGCGCTCGCTCCTCGTCTTCACCGCCCTGAAGCTCGCGGGCGCCGCCTACCTGGTGTACCTCGGCGTCAAGGCGTGGCGGCAGCGTCGCTCGCTGCGGGCCGCGGTCGCGGACTCCGGCCCGGCGCGCGGCGGCCTGCGCACGCTGGGGGAGGGGTTCGCGGTCGGTGTGGCCAACCCCAAGACGATGGTGTTCTTCGCCGCCGTCCTGCCGCAGTTCGTGGACCGGGAGCAGGGGCACGTACCGGCGCAGATGCTGCTGCTCGGCCTGGTCTTCAACGCCATCGCGGTGGTCTGCGACGCCGTGTGGGGGCTCGCCGCCTCGGCCGCCCGCGACTGGTTCGCCCGCTCGCCCCGGCGCCTGGCCGCGGTCGGCGGCGCGGGCGGTCTGACGATGATCGGCCTGGGCGTGACGGTCGCGACGACCGGACGCACGGACTGAACCCCCGGCCCCGGGAGGACCGGCGGCCGGCTCAGGCCCCTCTCAGCAGGCGGTTCGCCGCGCGGCCGAACATGCGGCGGGACGCCGCCCCGAGGATGCCGTCGAAGGCGCGGGGCAGGTACCGGACCCGTAACTCCTCGCGCCACTCCACGCGGGTGCGGCCCCCGGGGCCCGGCCCGACCTCGATCTCGGCCCAGCCGAGGACCACCCGGCCGCGCTTCTCCAGCCGGCACAGGCCGCCCTCGCCGGCGGCCGGCGGGCGCCAGACCGTCACCTCCATGACGTCGTCCACGGCCAGCGGGCCGAACCCCGACCGGGCCACGAAGCGCGTGCCCTCGCGGGTCGGCGCGGGCGTGAGGACCCTGATCCGGGTCAGCGGAACCGCGTCGGCGTGGCGGGGCCAGTCGGTGAGCCGGCGCCATGTCTCGTCGAGCGGGAGCGGCGCCGTACGGGCGAAGGAGAAGGTGGGCACGGCACGATCGTAGGCAACCGGCGCCGGTCACCTGCGCGTTCGTCGGCCGCCCCGCCCCGTCCGCGTAGCAGGTGTCCGGGAGGAGACGTATCCTGAAACAGTCGGTGCGCGCGGCGGCACGACGCGGCTGCTGCTTCTACCCTTCCTGCCATGGGCCGGGCAATCCGCCTGCCGCACGGGGGAGTTGATCGTCATGCCGGTGAAGGACTACGGCGTTCTGATCGCCCGCGCCGTCGACATCCGGCGTGAGGGCGCGAGGAACACACCGCACTACCAGATCCACCTCACGGACGACGGGGGCACGCACTACCGCGCGGCGGTCAACGTGCTGTCGCAGCTGCGCCCCTCCGAGCTGCTCTACCTGGTCGCCGACGACTTCCGGCACCCGCTGACCGCCCGCCTGGAGGGCCTGCCCGGCGGCTGGAACACCCTGCCGCCCGGACCCGGCGGCCCCAATCTCGACTTCGTCCGTGGCAACCTGTTCGACCCGGCCGGGATGCGTACGCTCCCGCCGGACGTCGAGGGCCCCGACAACGACCTCGCCGACCTCCTCGACCACTACGTGAAGCGCGCGGTGGCGGACCCGGCGGCGCGGCTGTACGTCTTCGGCTCCCGCTTCGGCCCCGAACCCGCCGTCAAGGACAAGGTGTTCGGGTTCCAGCCCGGCAACGGCGTGCACGACGTCCACATGAACCAGGGCAACAGCCGCCGGTTCCGGGGCGACGACGGGGTGTGGCAGGACGGCGCACTCCTGCTGCGCTTCCCCGGACAGTCCCGCTGGGTCGGCATCTTCCTCGCCTTCCAGAGCCAGTCGTGGCACACCGACGACACCACCGGGCACGCCCTGGAGGACGTCGACGGCACCCGGCCGGCGCCCAGCGCGCAGCCCGTGCGGATCGTCGCGGCGCTGGTCAACCCGAAGGGCCCCGCCCCCGAGGCGGAGACCGTCACCCTCCTCAACGCCTCCCCGGATCCCGTCGACCTGACCGGCTGGCGCGTCGTCGGCCGCACCGGCTCCGGTGCGCCGGTGCCGGCCGCGGCCCCGCTGGCGCCCGGTGTCTGTCTCGGCGTACCGCTCAGCGCCGAGGCCCAACTCGGCAACCAGGGCGGCGAGATCTCGCTGCTCGATGCGGCCGGCCTGAAGGTCCACGGCGTCTCCTACACCGCCGAACAGGCCGCCCGCGAGGGCTGGACGGTGGTGTTCTGAGCGGCGGCAGCGGCTACGGGCGGTACACCTTGCCGGGCTCGGCCTTGCCGGGCGCCAGCAGCTGCGGCACCGTCACGAAGACGTAGCCGCGCTCCTTCAGCGCGTCGATGATGCCGGGCACGGCCGGCACGGTCCCGGCGTAGATGTCGTGCAGCAGGATGATCCCGTCCCGGGACGACTGCTCCAGGACGCGCTTGGTGATGAGCGCCGAGTCGTTGGTCGTGTAGTCCTTGGCGGTCACGCTCCACAGCACCTCCGCCAGGCCCAGCTCCTTGCAGATCTTGTGCACGTTCGCGTCGGTACGGCCCTGCGGCGGGCGCATCAGCGTCGGCTTGCGTCCGGTGAGCCGTTCGATCGCGTCGTTGGGGCGCTTCAGCTCCGCGCGTATCTCCGCGTCGGACATCCGGGTCAGGATCTTGTGGTCCCAGGTGTGGCTCGCGACCTCGTGGCCCTCCGCCGCCATCCGCTTGACCAGCTCCGGGTACTTCTCGATGTGCCGCTTGCCGAGCAGGAAGAAGGTGGCGGGCACCTTCTTCTCCTTCAGGATGTCGAGCAGCCGCGCCGAGTTCTCGCTGGGCCCCGCGTCGAAGGTGAGCGCGATGCACTTGGCCTCGCGGCAGTCGACGGTGCCGAACCGGGCGGGCGCCCCGGGCGCCGCCTCGGCGCGGACGGTGCTGGGCGCGGTCGTGTCGACCTCGGCGCAGCCGGTCAGCGTGAACGCCAGGCAGGCCGCGGCGGACGCGAGCGCCCAGCCGCGCAACCTTCGGCCCGCGCCGCGCATCTTCCTGGGCGCGCGGACGGCACGCGCGGAGTCGGTCGGCGTCGGGATCGTGTCGGTCGAAAGAGGCATGCCGGGACTATACACCGTGTGTATAGTTCACATGTTCGAAGGTCGGGCGAGGGTCGGTAAGGGTCGGTACCCGCTTCCCCGGCGGTCCGGCGCGGCCGTCTCTCGTCGCCCCCGGCGAGGCCCCCGCCCCCGAACCTCAGCAACGTCCCCGTGCACACCAGTAGTACCGGGCGGGTACGCGGAGTAACCTCGAAACCATGACGCGCACGGGGGAGCGAGTCGTGGCATCGCGCTTACGCACACCGTCCTGGATCGCCCGCATCGAGACGCCGGACGGGCGCGTCCTCGGCGCGGGCGTGCTGCTCGACCCCGCATGCGTGCTCACCGCCGCACATGTCGTCAGCCCCGGCCACCACTACACCGTCCGCCTGGTCGGCGTCCCCGGCCTCGCCGCCGTGACCGCGACCGTCCGCCCCGACGAGCACGTGCCCCAGCGCGAGGATGCCTTCGGCGACCGCAGCGGCGATCTCGCCCTGCTGCGCCTCGCGGCACCGCTGCCCGCCGCGCACACCACCCGGCTCTACCGGCTCGCCGCCCCGCACGGCCCCGTCAGCATGTACGGCTTCCCGGACGGCGACGACGGCGGGCGCTGGCACGGCGCCACCCTGGTCGCCGCCCGCGGCCGGGACAGCCAGGTGCAGCTGCGCCCGCTCACCCCCGGCGAACTCGCCTCGCCCGGCTTCAGCGGTGGCGGAGTCGTCGACCACGCCACCGACCGGGTCATCGGCATCGTCCTCAGCGTGGACGAGGGACCGGGCTCCGCCTTCAGCTACATGAGCCCCACCGAGACCATCCTGAGCCATCTGCCCCGGGTCGCCGCCTGGACCGACGGCGCCGAGGCCGTCGACCCGCGGCTGCGCACCGGCAGCGGCGCCGCCGCCGGCCGGCTCGACGTCCCGTTCGCCACCGAACTCGCCTCCTGGTTCCGCGGCGAGGGCTGGCCGGTCCTCGTCACCGTCGTCCCCGCCCGCGGTGACCGCGCCTGGACCCTGCAACGCGCCGTCACCCTCGCCGACCGCGAACTGCGCACCCACCGCAACACCAGCGCCGTCAGCCACGACCCGCCCGAGACCGTGCCCCCGGCCGGCGCGCACGACCTCGCCCTGGAGGTCAAGGGACTGACCGCCGCGGAGGTGATGGACCGGATCGCCGAACGCCTCGGCATCCGCGAGGACCCCCGGCCCGAGCGGCTCGGCTCCCTGCGCGTGCCGCTCGCCGCCGTACTGGTCGCCGTGGACCAGGCGGCCGAACCCGACGCCCTGCTCGACCTGCTGGACCGGCTCGCCCCCGGGCCGCCGAGACCCTCGTCCACCACCCGCTGCGCGACCGCTGGGCCCGCCTGCACACCGAACTCGACCGCATCACCGACGAGCTGGGGCCCGCGCTCGACGCCCGGCGGGACCGCGTGCTGCCCGCGCCCGGCACCCGCCCGCTGCTCGACCGGGCCGAGG
>NZ_MUMF01000315.1:4886-5062 GCF_002155905.1 Streptomyces tricolor
CGGCGCCGCGTGGCCGCTGTGCCGGCAGCGGGCCGCCGCGCACGGCGACCGGGTCATGGCGGCGTACCGGCTCTACGAACAGGCCCTGTCGCTGCTGCGGCAGACGCCCTGCGACATAGAGCGGGCCGAGGCCGCCGTCGAACGCTTCGTCGGCCACTGCTCCGCCACCGCGTCCG
>NZ_MUMF01000316.1 GCF_002155905.1 Streptomyces tricolor
CTCACCGCCTGCGGCGGCGGGTCCGGCAGCAGCCCGGACACGGTCAAGGTGTCGTACAAGCAGTCCACCGACAACTCCGTCAAGGTGATGGACACCTACCTCGCCGGCATCAAGAAGCAGTTCGAGCACGAACATCCCGGCAAGAAGGTGGAGTTCGTGCCGATCAAGGCGCCGGACGCGGAGTACTACACCAAGCTCCAGCAGATGCTGCGCTCGCCGCGCACCGCCCCGGACCTGGTCTACGAGGACACCTTCCTCATCAACTCCGACATCACCAGCGGCTATCTGAAGCCGCTCGACCCGTACCTGGCCAAGTGGCCGGACTGGAAGCAGTTCATCGGCACCGCGAAGGCGGCGGCCCGGGGGCAGGACGGGAAGACGTACGGCGTGCCGGACGGCACCGACACGCGCGGACTCTGGTTCGACAAGCGGGTGTTCCGCAAGGCCGGGCTGCCGCTCGACTGGCAGCCGAAGACCTGGGACGACGTCCTCGCCGCCGCCCGCACCATCAAGCGGAAGGTGCCCGGCGTCATCCCGCTCAACGTCTACACCGGCAAGCCGGCGGGCGAGCGGGCCACGATGCAGGGGTTCCAGATGCTCCTGTACGGCACGGGCGACGGCACCCGGGACCCCTTGTACGACAGCGGCACCAAGAAGTGGATCACCGGCTCGCGGGGCTTCAAGGACGCGCTGACGTTCGTGGAGACCGTGTACCGCGAGAAACTCGGCCCGGACGTCGCCGACGCCCTCGACCCGAACTTCAACACCACCGTCAACGGCGAGCTGCTCCCGAAGGGCAGGCTCGGCATCGCCCTCGACGGCTCCTGGCTGCCGCAGGCGTGGCTGCCGGGCAGCGGGCACGAGTGGCCCGACTGGTCGGAGCAGCTGGGCCTCGCGTACATGCCGACCCAACACGGGCAGGCGCCGGGCAAGGTGAGCATGTCCGGCGGCTGGACCTGGTCCGTCCCGGCCAAGGCGGGCAACCCCGACCTCGCCTTCGCGTTCGTCCGGACCCTCCAGACGAAGGACAACGCCCGGAAGTGGTACATCGCCAACTCCGGGATCGCCGTACGGAAGGACGTCGCCGCCGATCCGGCCTACTCCCGCGCCCAGCCCGGGATCAAGTTCTTCACCGACCTCGTCGCCAGCACCCACTACCGGCCCGCGTTCCCGGCGTACCCGAAGGTGTCGACCGCCGTGCAGGAGGCCATGGAGGCGGTCACCACCGGCGACCTGTCCGTGGCGGAGGCCGCGCGCGGCTACGACGCCACGGTCGAGGACGTCACCGGCGGCCAAGTGGTCCGCAGGTGAGGCGCGTACACCGGGCCGTCCGGGCCCTGCCCCTCGCCCCCGCCCTGGTCCTGCTGCTCCTCTTCCTCGCCGGGCCGGTCGCCTACTGCGTCGGGATCGCCTTCACCGACCTCCAGCTGACCGGGCAGGCCCACTCGTCCTTCGTCGGCTTCGCCAACTTCCGCCGGGCCTTCCGGGACGAGGCGTTCCTGAACGCCGTCTGGCTGACCCTGGTGTTCACCGTGCTGTCGTCACTGGTCGGGCAGAACACGCTGGGGCTGGCGCTGGCCGCGCTCATGAAGCGGGCGTCGAAGCCCGTCCGCACCCTGACCGGCGGGGTCGTCGTCACCGCGTGGGTGCTGCCGGAGGTCGTCGCCGGGTTCCTGCTCTACGCGTTCTTCCGCCGCGAGGGCACCCTGAACGCGATCCTGGACCAGCTGCATCTGCCGCGGCAGAACTGGCTGTACACGCTGCCGATCCTGGCGGTGTCCTTCGCCAACGTCTGGCGCGGGACCGCCTTCTCGATGCTCGTGTACTCCGCCGCGCTGGACGAGATCCCCGCCGAGATCACCGAGGCCGCCGAGGTGGACGGGGCCGGCGGGTGGCGTCGGCTGTGGCACATCACGCTGCCGATGATCCGGCGCTCCATCGGCACCAACCTCATGCTCAACACCCTCCAGACGCTCTCCGTCTTCGGGCTGATCTGGGTGATGACCCGCGGCGGGCCCGGCGACCGCAGCCAGACCCTGCCGCTGTTCATGTACGAGCAGGCCTTCCAGAACAGCATGATCGGGTACGGCACCGCGGTCGCCCTGCTCCTGCTGGTCGTCGGCTCCCTGTTCTCGGTCGTCTACCTGCGGCTGCTGCGGACGGAGGTCTGATGCCCCGCAAGCGCTCCGCCCGGCGGTTCGCCGCCGACGTCTCGCTGCTGGCCCTGGCCGTGGCCTTCGCGCTGCCCCTCGCCTGGGTGCTGCTGTCCGCCGTGGACCCGCGCGCCGGCCTCCGGCTCAGGGCCCCGGACGGGCTCACCCTGGACAACTTCCGGGCGATCCTGACCCCGGAGATCACCTACACGCCGCTGCTCAACAGCCTGCTCCTGTGCGGCGGCGCCACGGCGCTGACCGTCGGCTGCGCCGCCCTCGCCGCCTACCCGCTGTCCCGGTTCCGGTCCCGGCTGAACCGGCCGTTCCTGCTCACGATCCTGTTCGCGACGAGCCTGCCCATCACGGCGATCATGGTGCCGGTGTACGCCCTGTTCGTCCGGGTGAACCTCATCGACACCCTCCAGGGCACGGTCTTCTTCTTCGCCGCCTCCCAGCTGCCGTTCGCGATCTGGCTGATGAAGAACTTCATGGACGGGGTGCCGAGGGAGCTGGAGGAGGCGGCCTGGACGGACGGGGCCTCGGCACTCCAGTCCCTGCTGCGGATCGTGCTGCCGCTGATGGGGCCGGGGCTCGCCGTGGTGACCGTGTTCTCGTTCGTGATGATGTGGGGGAACTTCTTCGTCCCGTTCATGCTGCTGCTCACCCCGGACCGGATGCCGGCCTCTGTGAGCATCAACGACTTCTTCGGCAACCGGGGCATGGTGGCCTACGGCCAGCTCGCCGCGTTCTCCGTGATCTACTCGACGCCGGTGATCCTTTTGTACGTCCTGGTGGCACGGCGGCTGGGCGGCGGGTTCGCGCTGGGCGGCGCGGTGAAGGGGTGACGCCGGGTAACGCCAGGTCACAGCGGGGTGACACGGAGTGTCACGGCACTTCGTGCGATCACCCCGTACGTTCCTACGATCCGTGATCTTGGCGGAACCGACCGTAGTCACCGCCGCGGGGCGCCCCTACCTTGTGCGGGGTGCGCCAACCCTCTGCTCCTCCGTTCAACGCCCCGGCCGCCCGCAGGCTGCGTGCCGCGCTCGGCATGCGGCCCGAGCATGTCGCCTACGGCATGCGGTCCTCGTACGGGCTGCCGTATGTCACGCCTGACCTCGTCATCGCCTGGGAACGCGGGGTCACCGCCCCCAGCAACCCCGAACTCACCGCCCTCGCGGGCGTGCTGTGGTGTTCACCGGGGGAACTCATCGGCCGGCCCCGGACCCTGCGCGAGCACCGGATCGCCCGGGCCGTCGCCCCCGAGGACGTCGCCCACGCCGTCGGCATGGACCTGCCCGCATACCTGCGGGCGGAGGAGAGCGGGCAGTGGCGGGGCAACGAGCGCCAGTCGGCCGCGCTCGCGCGCGTGCTGGAGCTGGCCCTGCCCGACTTCGTCGCCGTCACGGGCCGCGAGGCGCGGCTCGCCGACCTGCTGCACAGCGCGGTGACGACCCGCTGGCAGGCCTATGTGCGGCCGGTGATGAAGGTGGCGCCCCTGGACAAGGCCGTCCTGGAGCAGGTGCTGCAACGGCTGCACCAGGACTATCAGGGGCACATGGCCGCCACCCTCAGCTGGGGCGGCGGCACCAGCGGTGCCAGTGCGTCCGGGCGGGACTTCCTCGACCGGATCGTCGACCACTTCTGGGCGGCGGTCGAGGGCGGGACCGGCTAGAAGACCGACTCGGCCTCGTCCATGCGGTCCTTCGGCACCGTCTTCAGCTCGGTGACCGCCTCCGCGAGCGGCACCATCACGATGTCGGTGCCGCGCAGCGCGGTCATCCTGCCGAACTCGCCGCGGTGCGCGGCCTCGACGGCGTGCCAGCCGAAGCGGGTGGCGAGGACGCGGTCGTAGGCGGTGGGGACGCCGCCGCGCTGGACGTGGCCGAGGATGACCGGCTTGGCCTCCTTGCCGAGGCGCCGCTCCAGCTCGTACGCCAGCGCGGTGCCGATGCCCTGGAAGCGCTCGTGGCCGTACTGGTCGATCTCGCCCTTGCCGTAGTCCATGGTGCCGTCGGCGGGGTGGGCGCCCTCGGCGACGCAGATGACGGCGAACTTCTTGCCGCGGGCGAACCGCTCCTCGACCATCTTGACCAGGTCGGCGGGGTCGAAGGGACGCTCGGGCAGGCAGATGCCGTGGGCGCCGGCGGCCATGCCGGACTCCAGCGCGATCCAGCCCGCGTGCCGGCCCATGACCTCGACCACCATCACCCGCTGGTGGGACTCGGCGGTCGTCTTCAGGCGGTCCATCGCCTCCGTGGCCACGCCGACGGCCGTGTCGAAGCCGAAGGTGCGGTCGGTGGAGGAGATGTCGTTGTCGATCGTCTTGGGCACGCCGACGACCGGCAGACCGGCGTCGGAGAGCATGCGCGCCGCGGTCAGGGTGCCCTCGCCGCCGATCGGGATCAGCGCGTCGATGCCGAACTCCTCGACCATGTCGGTCGCCTTGGCGCAGGCCTCGCGCAGCCGGTCGCGCTCCAGGCGGGAGGAGCCGAGAATGGTGCCGCCGCGGGCCAGGATGCCGCTGACCGCGTCCAGGTCGAGGGTGCGGTAGTGGCGGTCCAGCAGACCCCGGTAGCCGTCCTCGAAACCGATGACCTCGTCGCCGTACTGCGCCACCGCCCGGTGCACGACCGACCGGATCACGGCGTTCAGGCCGGGGCAGTCGCCGCCTGCGGTGAGAACTCCGATGCGCATCGTGCTGTGTCTCCTGCTCGCTGTCGTGTACCGGTGAGCCGGTGTCGATTCTTTCACGTCCGCCGGACCGGTGAAGCCTTGACGGGCGCCTTATCCGTCGGCAGGGGTATTGTCAAGAGGGTTCCACTCACCTCGGTGAGTGATTTTTATGCCGAAGACGCGACAGAAGCGACAGAGCGACATCGATATGAGGAACGGAGTGGACACGTGACGCGCAGCGTGTACGTCACCGGGATCGACCGCGGTGACGGCCGCCAGGTCGTGGAGCTGGGGGTCATGGAACTCCTGACCCGGCAGGTCGACCGGGTGGGTGTGTTCCGTCCGCTCGTCCACGACGGCCCCGATCGCCTGTTCGAGCTGCTGCGGGCGCGCTACCGCCTCTCGCAGGACCCGGCGACCGTCTACGGCATGGACTACCACCAGGCCTCCGCGCTCCAGGCCGAGCAAGGCACCGACGAGCTGGTCTCCGCCCTCGTCGACCGCTTCCACCTGGTCGCGCGGGACTACGACGTCGTCCTGGTCCTCGGCACCGACTACGCCGGCACCCAGCTGCCGGACGAGCTGTCCCTGAACGCCCGGCTCGCCAACGAGTTCGGCGCCTCCGTGATCCCGGTGGTCGGGGGCCGCGCGCAGTCCGCCGAGGCCGTGCTGGCCGAGACCCGCAACGCCTACCGCGCCTACGACGGCCTCGGCTGCGACGTGCTGGCCATGGTCGCCAACCGGGTGGCCCGCGAGGACCGCGACGAGATCGCCGAGCGGCTCGCCAGCCGGCTGCCGGTGCCGACGTACGTCCTGCCCGACGAGCCCGCGCTGTCCGCGCCGACGGTCGCCCAGATCGCCCAGACCCTCGGCGCCAAGGTGCTGCTCGGCGACGACTCCGGGCTCGCCCGCGACGCCCTCGGCTTCGTCTTCGGCGGCGCGATGCTGCCGAACTTCCTGGGCGCGCTGACCCCCGGCTGCCTGGTCGTCACCCCGGGCGACCGCGCCGACCTGGTCGTCGGCTCGCTCGCCGCGCACAGCGCCGGCACCCCGCCGATAGCCGGCGTGCTGCTCACCCTGGACGAGGTGCCGAGCGAGGAGATCCTCACCCTCGCCGCCCGCCTCGCCCCGGGCACCCCGGTGATCTCGGTGTCCGGCAACAGCTTCCCCACCGCCGAGCGGCTCTTCTCCCTGGAGGGGAAGATGACCGCGGCCACCCCGCGCAAGGCGGAGACCGCGCTCGGCCTGTTCGAGCGGTACGCCGACACCGCCGACCTGGCCCGCCGGGTCTCCGCGCCGAGCAGCGACCGGGTCACCCCGATGATGTTCGAGCACAAGCTGCTGGAGCAGGCCCGCTCCGACAAGCGGCGGGTCGTGCTGCCCGAGGGCACCGAGGAGCGGGTGCTGCACGCCGCCGAGGTGCTGCTGCGCCGGGGCGTGTGCGACCTGACCCTGCTCGGCCCGGTCGACCTGATCCGCAAGAAGGCCGCCGACCTGGGCATCGACCTCGGCGACAGCCAGCTGATCGACCCGGCCACCTCCGAGCTGCGCGACTCCTTCGCCGAGAAGTACGCGGCCCTGCGCGCCCACAAAGGCGTCACGGTCGAGCTGGCCTACGACGTCGTCTCGGACGTGAACTACTTCGGCACCCTGATGGTCCAGGAGGGCCTGGCCGACGGCATGGTGTCCGGCTCGGTGCACTCCACGGCGGCCACCATCCGGCCCGCCTTCGAGATCATCAAGACCCGGCCGGACTCCTCGATCGTGTCGTCGGTGTTCTTCATGTGCCTGGCCGACAAGGTGCTGGTCTACGGCGACTGCGCGGTCAACCCGGACCCGAACGCCGAGCAGCTCGCGGACATCGCCATCCAGTCGGCCGGTACGGCGGCGCAGTTCGGCGTGGAGCCGCGGATCGCGATGCTGTCGTACTCCACGGGTACGTCCGGGTCGGGCGCCGACGTCGACAAGGTGCGCGAGGCCACCGAGCTGGCCCGCTCGCGCCGGCCGGACCTGAAGATCGAGGGTCCGATCCAGTACGACGCGGCCGTGGAGCCGTCCGTCGCCGCCACCAAGCTGCCCGACTCCGAGGTCGCGGGGCAGGCCAGCGTGCTGATCTTCCCCGACCTCAACACCGGCAACAACACCTACAAGGCCGTGCAGCGCTCGGCCGGCGCCATCGCCGTCGGCCCGGTCCTGCAGGGTCTGCGCAAGCCGGTCAACGACCTGTCCCGGGGCGCCCTCGTCCAGGACATCGTCAACACCGTCGCCATCACGGCGATCCAGGCCCAGAACTCCGCCCAGTCCCCCAGCGAGAAGGCGTCCCAGCAGTGACCTCCCCCACCCGTGTCCTCGTCCTCAACTCCGGCTCCTCGTCGGTGAAGTACCAGCTGCTGGACATGCGGGACAGCAGCCGGCTCGCGGTGGGCCTGGTCGAGCGCATCGGCGAGCAGACCTCCCGGCTCAAGCACACCTGCCTCACCAGCGGCGACACCCGCGAGCACAGCGGCCCGATCGCCGACCACGAGGCCGCCCTCAAGGCGGTCGCCGAGGAGCTGGGCCGCGACGGCCTCGGCCTGGACTCCCCCGAGCTGGCCGCGATCGGCCACCGCGTGGTGCACGGCGGGATGTTCTTCACCGAGCCCACCGTCATCGACGACGAGGTGCTCACCGAGATCGAGCGGCTCATCCCGGTCGCCCCGCTGCACAACCCGGCCAACCTCACCGGCATCCGCACCGCCCGGGCGCTCCGCCCCGACCTGCCCCAGGTCGCCGTCTTCGACACCGCGTTCCACACGACGATGCCGGAGTCCGCGGCGCGCTACGCGATCGACCCGAAGATCGCCGACCGGTACCGGATCCGCCGCTACGGCTTCCACGGCACCTCGCACGCCTACGTCTCGCGGGAGACCGCGCGGCTGCTGGGCAAGGACCCGTCCGAGGTCAACGTGATCGTGCTGCACCTGGGCAACGGCGCCTCCGCCTCCGCGGTGGCGGGGGGCCGGTGCGTGGACACCTCCATGGGACTGACGCCCTTGGAGGGGCTCGTGATGGGTACGCGATCCGGTGATCTGGACCCGGCCGTCATCTTCCATTTGGCACGGGTTGGGGATATGTCCATGGACGAGATCGACACTCTTCTCAACAAGAGGAGCGGCCTGTTCGGTCTGTGCGGGGACAACGACATGCGGGAGATCCGCCGCCGGATCGACGAGGGCGACGAAGAGGCCGCGCTCGCCTTCGACATTTACATTCACCGGATCAAGAAGTACATCGGCGCGTATTACGCGGTGCTCGGCACCGTGGACGCGGTGGCCTTCACCGCCGGGGTCGGCGAGAACGCGGCCCCGGTGCGGGAGGCGGCGGTCGCGGGTCTGGAGAGCCTGGGCCTCGCGGTCGACCCGGAGCGGAACGCCGTGCGCGGCGGCGAGCCGCGGCTGATTTCGCCGGAGTCCGCCCGGGTGGCGGTCGCCGTGGTGCCGACGGATGAAGAACTGGAGATCGCGACGCAGACCTACGCACTGGTCGGAAAGAACAACTGAATAGCACCTGAGCGGTGCGGCACTCATTTGTATCTTCCGCCAGACGGAATATTCCGTAGCGAAACAAACCGATAGGATCGCCTCATGCGCCGTTCGAAAATCGTCTGTACTCTCGGCCCCGCGGTCGACTCCCACGAGATGCTCGTCGCCATGATCGAGGCGGGCATGAACGTGGCCCGGTTCAACTTCAGCCACGGCACCCACGCCGAGCACCAGGCGCGGTACGACCGCGTCCGGGCCGCGTCCAAGGAGACCGGCCGCCCCATCGGCGTCCTCGCCGACCTGCAGGGCCCGAAGATCCGCCTGGAGACCTTCGCCGAGGGTCCGGTCGAGCTGGAGCGCGGTGACGAGTTCGTCATCACGACCGAGGACGTGCCGGGCGACAAGCACATCTGCGGTACGACGTACAAGGGGCTGCCGGGCGACGTCTCGCGCGGCGACCAGGTCCTGATCAACGACGGCAACGTCGAGCTGAAGGTCCTGGACGTCGAGGGCCCGCGGGTGAAGACGATCGTCATCGAGGGCGGTGTCGTCTCCGACCACAAGGGCATCAACCTGCCCGGCGCGGCCGTCAACGTGCCCGCGCTGAGCGAGAAGGACGTCGAGGACCTGCGCTTCGCCCTCCGCATGGGCTGCGACATGGTCGCGCTGTCCTTCGTCCGGGACGCCAAGGACGTGCAGGACGTCCACCGCGTGATGGACGAGGAGGGCCGCCGGGTCCCGGTGATCGCCAAGGTGGAGAAGCCGCAGGCGGTCGAGAACATGGAGGACGTCGTGCTGGCGTTCGACGGCGTGATGGTCGCCCGCGGTGACCTCGCCGTCGAGTACCCGCTGGAGAAGGTCCCCATGGTGCAGAAGCGCCTGGTGGAGATGTGCCGGCGCAACGCCAAGCCGGTGATCGTCGCGACCCAGATGATGGAGTCGATGATCACCAACTCGCGTCCGACCCGTGCCGAGGCCTCCGACGTCGCCAACGCGATCCTGGACGGCGCCGACGCGGTCATGCTGTCGGCGGAGTCCAGCGTGGGCGCCTACCCGGTCGAGACGGTCAAGACCATGTCGAAGATCGTCGCCGCCGCCGAGCAGGAGCTGCTCGCCAAGGGCCTGCAGCCGCTGGTGCCGGGCAAGAAGCCGCGCACGCAGGGCGGTTCGGTGGCCCGCGCGGCCTGCGAGATCGCCGACTTCCTCGGCGGCAAGGGCCTGATCGCGTTCACCAAGTCCGGTGACACCGCGCGCCGGCTGTCCCGCTACCGCGCGATCCAGCCCATCATCGCCTTCACCACGGACGAGTCGACCCGCAACCAGCTGACCCTCAGCTGGGGCGTCGAGTCGCACGTGGTGCCGTTCGTGAACTCCACGGACGAGATGGTCGACCTGGTGGACCAGGAGGTCGCCAAGCTGAGCCGCTTCGACGCGGGCGACACCGTCATCATCACCGCCGGCTCGCCCCCCGGGGTCCCCGGCACCACCAACATGCTCCGCGTCCACCACATCGGCGAGAGCAGCTGACAGGATCCGTGAGGTCCTCGTACGGCACCGAGGGCGCCCCCTGCGACAGGGGGCGCCCTCGGCGTTGCGGCTCCCGAACCGGCTTGTGCGACCGCTCAGTCGGTCGTGTACACGTGCATGCCGGGCACGTGCAGGTTGCCGCCGAACTGGGCCGCCTGGGTCACCTTGACGTCGGTGAAGTAGATCAGCGGGATGTTCAGCGGGGGCGGGCTGTCGGGGCTGAACGTCACCGGGATCAGCCCGAACAGGTTGCCCGAGATGCTCTCGGTGTACATCACGGTGTCGCCGCCCCGGATGGTCGACGTCGAGCCCTTGGCCGCCTGGACGTGGTACGTCTTGCCGGCCTGCTCGTCCTTGACCGTCTGGTGCAGGTCGCCGATGTCGGTGCCGCCGGAGATGACGTACTTCAGCACCTTCTTCGTGGTGCCGTTCGCCGTCCTCACCTCGACGATGCCCTGGTAGTCGGCGCCCTTGAGGAGCAGGGAGCTGGCGTTGAGGTACCAGGGGTCGTCCGCCACCGGCACCTTGTTGTCGACGCCGCCCTCGTCGTCCGTGGCCACCGGGCAGTCCTCGGCGGAGGCGGACTCGCTCGCGGACGGGCTTGGTGTGGCCGACGCGGTCGCGTCCCCGGCCGTCCGCGCGGCGTCCTCGCCCGCCCCGGACCCGGTGCCGGTGGTGTCCCGGGCCGTGTCCTCGGCGTCCTTGACGGTGTCCGTGGCCTTCCGGGCCGTGCCCTCGACGGTGCCGGAGGTGCCGGAGTCCTTGCCGCCGCCGGACGCGGTGCCCGTGGACGACGACGCGGACGGGGTCGGGGTGGCGGTCTGCGGCGACGTACCGGAGTCCGCGTCCGCGTCCGTGTCCGTGTCGGCGCCGCCGGTGAGGAGGTCGCCGAGCGTGTCGCCGATGGTGTCCAGGACGTTCCCGCCGCCCTGGGTCTGCGTCGGCGTCGGCGTCGGCGTGTCCCCGCCGGAGCCCGAACCTGAGCCGGACGAACCGGAGTCGGAGCCGGAGGAACCGGACGAGCCGGAGGAACCGGAACCGTCCGAACCGCCGGAACCGGAGCCGGAGTTCCCGGCCGGCTCGGGCGTGGCCTTGTCGCCGGAACCTGAATCCGGCGAAGAGGTCCTGCCCGACTCCTGCGTCTTCCCGCTCCCGGCGGTCTGCGACGGCGAGGCCGACGCGCTCTGCGACGCGGACGGCGACGGCGAGGCCGAGGCGTCCTTGTCGTCGTCCAGCGCCTTGACGCAGTCCTTGTACTCGTCGGCCGTCAGGCTCTTCGCCGAGGTCGACGGGGACGGGCTGCCGTTGTTGTCGGCGAGGGCGAGCGTGGACGTGAAGCCCATGCCCATGAGCACCGCCGTGGGCATCGCCACGGAGGCTATGGCCTTGCCGGCCGGCATGTGGAATCTGGTGAACAGCGGCTTTCTGGGGGCCGCGTGGCGGGGCCCGGTTCTCGCGCGGGGCCCGTCCACGTCGGTCCCGCGGGTCACCTCGTCAGCCGGCACTGTGCCTCCCGTTCGCCCCGTTGGCCGGGTTCGTTCCTGACAGGTCGTTCGGCTCGTCCAGTCCGTACACGCGCTCCTCCGGCCGGGGCGCGGCGGGGGAACCGCCCTGGTCCGGTGCCGCCCCGGCCGACGGCTGCGGCTGTGCGGGCGCCCCCGGCGCCCAGGCCACGGCCATCGCCCCGCCGGTCAGCGCGCACAGGAAGCCGACGATGAAGCCGCCGATGTTGGACAGCGGAATGGACACCAGCGCCAGCAGGATCGCCGCGACACCCCCGAAGACCCGGATGTGCTGCTGGAACCAGAGGATGATCCCGAGGACGATGAGCAGTCCGCCGATGATCAGGGAACTGGAGCCGCCGGGGGTCCCCATCGTCATCGTGAGGTGGCCCAGCTGCAGGTGTGCGTACGGGAAGTACAGGATGAGAAAGCCGCCGAGCATGACGAACAGACCGGCCCAGAACGGACGTGTGCCCCGCCAGGCGCGGAACTGCAGCCTCCGGCGGGTGAACTGGCCGGGCTCGGCGGCAGGGGTCTCGGCGCTCATGGAAAACAGCTCCCTGGTGCGGCGTTGCTGGGGTGGTGATGTGTGCCGCGTGCGAGGACGCGGCCGGAGTGTGGACGGGCGGGGGCGCCACCGGCTCCCCCGCCCGTCAGCGAGTGCCTAGTAGCACTCCTTGACACCCGTCGACAGCGACATCTTCAGGCCGCTGAGCTTGAAGGTGCCGGCGGTGGTCGCCCACGCCGTCTGCTTCACGTTCTTCAGCGTGGCCTTGTCGGCCTGCTGCGCGAAGCCGAAGGGGTTGGCCTGCTCGCCGCCGCCCTTCATGCCCGGACCCTTGGAGGCGTCCTTGGCGGCCACACCGATGTCGATGTTGTCGAACGTCGCGTCGGCGCTGAGGTCGGCAACGTCGATGTAGATGTTGTCGGCCTGGACCTTCTCGGCACCCGCGCCGCCGGCCCGCAGGATCAGGCTGACGTTGCCGAAGATCGGCACGTCGGGCGTGACCACGGACTGGCACAGGTTGGTGATCTCCGCGTGCTTGAACGCCGAGACGGCCACCGGGTGCGCCGTCTTCTTGCCGTCCATGGTGTAGCCGCTGTCGATGGCACCGTACTGCGAGAAGCCGGTACCGACGAGCTGGTCGGCGGACACCTTGAACGACTGGCCGGACACGCTGAACGACGCGGCGAGAGCGCCCTGCGCGAGGGCGACACCTATCGCGGCCGTCGCGGCGACGCTGGGCACCATGACCACAGCGAACCGCTTCCATCTGGTCCCGCCACGCACCTGGGACTCCATATTTCCTCCTTCTCGGACGTACATCTCCTGGCCCGGACTCGCCCCGAGTCGGCGGCTCAGCCGGGCAGGGATGGGAGAAGTGCTACGTCCTCGGGAAGGAGAGCGCCCGCGCTCGGCGGCGCGAACCGCGCCCGAATCACCGGCGATCACCCCCGAGCGACAACCACTGGTCGCGCCTGACACGCATCACGCACAACCTTGCTGGACAGGCTTCACCGGCCGGCGAAGACCCCCCTGCCCTAGACCCGGCGCCACTGCCGCCGGCTCTGCTCGGTGGGGACCCAGAGTCTCCCGTGACCCGACCGGTTGCCGGGGTACGGGAATGGACCGAGCGTCGCCGATCGTGGTGCATTCTCGGCCCGGGCACAAGGGGGTTCGTTACTGGCTAGTAACGGCGGGATAACCGGAGGACGACCGACCGGTCTCGGAGGGCGACGCTCGGTCGCAGCGGAGGGCAGAGCAAAGCCGTTGATCCCTGGACGAATCCAGACAGACCAACGGCCTTGATTTACTCGGAGTAACAGCGGCCGCGATTACCAAGATTTGGTAAAGCGCGGCCCGCCGTGGCGTGGCGACCGGTCAGAACAGGGCACGCGCGAGTGCCCGGCGCGCGCCCACGACCCGCGGGTCCTCCGGGCCCACGACCTCGAACAGCTCCAGCAGGCGGAGCCGTACGGCGTCCCGGTCGTCGCCCGCCGTGCGCTGCACGGTGTCGATCAGCCGCCCGAAGGCGTCCTCGACGTGCCCGCCCACCAGGTCCAGGTCGGCGGCGGCGATCTGCGCGGCGACGTCCTTCGGCTTCTCGGCGGCTTCCTGACGCACCTTCTGCGGGTCCATGCCCTGCACCCGCTGGAGCAACTCGGCCTGCGCCAGACCCAGTTTGGCCTCGGGGTGGGCCGGGTCGTCGGCCAGCACGTTCTTGTACGCCCGGACGGCCCCGGCCAGGTCGCCGGCGTCCAGCGCCTGCGCGGCGGCGTTCAGGGCCGCGTCGTACGGACCCTCCGGTGCCGCGGCGCCCGCGGCGGCGCCGCCCGGCTCGGCGTCCGGGTCGACGGTCAGGCCGGTCAGGCCGAAGCGCTGCTCGGCGACCGTCACCAACTGGTCCAGGGTCTGCCGGATCTGCTGCTCGCCGGCCGCGCCCTGGAAGAGCGGCAGCGCCTGTCCGGCCACGACGGCGAACACGGCCGGGACACCCTGGATCCCGAACTGCTGCATCAACATCTGGTTGGCGTCGACGTCGATCTTGGCGAGGAGGAAGCGCCCGTTGTACTCGACGGCGAGCCGCTCCAGGACCGGGCTCAGCTGCTTGCAGGGCTGACACCACTCGGCCCAGAAGTCGATGACGACCGGGACTTCGGCGGAGCGCTGCAGGACGTCCCGCTCGAATCCCGCCTCATCGACGTCGATGACGAGATCGGCCGGGGAGACGGCGCCCGTCCCGCCCTGCCGGGCGGCTTCGGCGCGCGCCTGCTCGGCCTTGGCCTTGGCCTCCTGGGCCGCCTTCACCGCGGCGAGGTCGACGACACCGCTCATGGACATGTTCCGTGGCTGCATGCGTCTATCCTCCCCCGATCCCGTGCCTGAAGAAAAAAGCGATGTGCGGCGCCGGGTCCCCACCCACGCCGTGTGGCCGTCGCTCGTGTACGTCCCTCACGAGCTTTCGCTACGACCCGTAGCGTAATGCCATGAGGGCACCTCGCGACACCACGCACCGGTGATCTCCCTCACGGCGCCGCACGACCCGCCGGTTATGGTCATGGAATGCAGAGCCGCACCCCCGCCAGCCGTCCCGGGCGCCCGCGCAGCGCCGCCGCGGACACCGCGATCCTGGCCGCGACCCGGGAGGCTCTGGTCGAACTCGGCTGGTCGAAACTCACCCTGGGAGACGTCGCCACCCGGGCCGGGGTTGCGAAGACGACGCTCTACCGCCGCTGGGCCGGCAAGAACGAACTGGTCGTGGACGCCGTCGCGGAACTCTTCGACGAGCTGGAACTCCCCGACCGCGGCAGCCTCGCCGCCGACATCGAGGGCGTCGTGCTCCAGTTCGCGGCCATCCTGGCCCGCCCGGAGGCCAAGAGCGGGCTGATGGCGGTGGTCGCCGAGTCCACCCGCGACGACGCGCTGCGCGAACGCATCCGCGCCTCCATCGTGGACCGCCAGATGCGCCTGGTCCTGGCGGGCCGCGCCCGGGCCCAGCGGCGCGGCGAACTCCCGCCGGAGCCGGACCCCGCCGAGGCCGCCCGGACGGGCGACCTCATCTTCGACGTGGTGGCGGGCGCGGTGGTGCACCGCACCCTGGTGAGCGGGAAACCGGCGGACGAGGACTGGGTCCGCAGCTTCACCCGGGTGCTGCTGCTGGGCCTGACCGGCACGTCGTAGCCGCGCCCGCCACGGCTCCGCCTAGAAACCGGCGGGCTCGGTGTACACCCCCCACTCCTCCCGGAGGACCCCGCAGATCTCCCCGAGCGTCGCCTCCGCCCGCACCGCGTCCAGCATGGGCTCGATCATGTTGCCACCCGAGCGCGCCGCGGCCAGCATGCCGTCCAGCGCTCCCCGCACCGCCGCCTCGTCCCGCGCCGCCTTCCGCTCGGCGAGCACCCGCACCTGCTCCCGCTCCACCTCGTGGCTGACCCGCAGGATCTCCAGGTCGCCGGTGACGGACCCGGTGTGCACGTTGACGCCGACGACCTTCTTGTCGCCCTTCTCCAGCGCCTGCTGGTACCGGAAGGCGGATTCCGCGATCTCGCCGGTGAACCAGCCGTCCTCGATCCCGCGCAGGATCCCGGACGTGATGGGCCCGATCGGGTGCCGCCCGTCCGGGTGAGCCCGCAGCCCGCGCTCCTTTATCTGCTCGAAGATCTTCTCCGCGTCGGCCTCGATCCGGTCCGTCAGCTGCTCGACGTACCATGAGCCGCCCAGCGGATCGGCCACGTTGGCGACCCCGGTCTCCTCCATCAGCACCTGCTGGGTGCGCAGCGCGATCTCCGCGGCCTGCTCGCTGGGCAGCGCGAGGGTCTCGTCCAGGGCGTTGGTGTGCAGCGAGTTGGTCCCGCCGAGCACGGCGGCCAGCGCCTCCACGGCCGTACGCACCACGTTGTTGTACGGCTGCTGCGCGGTCAGCGAGACACCCGCGGTCTGGGTGTGGAACCGCAGCCACTGCGCCTTGTCGCTCCGCGCGCCGTACACGTCCCGCATCCACCGCGCCCAGATCCGGCGCGCCGCCCGGAACTTGGCGATCTCCTCGAAGAAGTCGACGTGCGCGTCGAAGAAGAAGGACAGCCCGGGCGCGAAGACGTCGACGTCGAGACCGCGGCTGAGCCCCAGCTCGACGTACCCGAACCCGTCCGCCAGGGTGTACGCCAGCTCCTGTGCGGCCGTGGCCCCCGCCTCCCGGATGTGGTACCCGGAGACGGACAGCGGCTTGTACGCGGGGATGCCCGCCGCGCAGTACTCCATCAGGTCGCCGATCAGCCGCAGATGGGGCTCCGGCTGGAACAGCCACTCCTTCTGCGCGATGTACTCCTTGAAGATGTCGGTCTGCAGGGTCCCGTTGAGCACCCGCGGATCGACACCCTGCCGTTCGGCGGCGACCAGGTACATGCAGAAGACGGGCACGGCCGGCCCGCTGATGGTCATGGAGGTCGTCACATCCCCCAGCGGGATGTCCTTGAACAGCACCTCCATGTCGGCGGCCGAGTCGATGGCGACCCCGCAGTGCCCGACCTCGCCCAGCGAACGGGGGTCGTCGGAGTCGCGCCCCATCAGCGTCGGCATGTCGAAGGCGACGGACAGACCCCCGCCGCCGGCGGCGAGGATCATCTTGTACCGCTCGTTGGTCTGCTCGGCGTTGCCGAACCCGGCGAACTGCCGGATCGTCCACGTGCGCCCGCGGTAGCCGGTCGGATGGAGCCCGCGCGTGAAGGGGTACTCCCCGGGCCAGCCGATCCGCTCGAATCCCTCGTACGTGTCGCCCGGTCGGGGCCCGTACACCGGCTCCACGGGATCGCCGGAGAGCGTGGTGAAGTCCGCGTCGCGCTTGCGCGCGGCGTCGTAGCGGGCCTGCCAGCGTCGGCGGCCCTCCTCGATGGCGTGAGCGTCCATACCTTCGAATTTACTTGGACGTCCTAGTAAATGTCGATGGCAGACCGCCGCACGGCATCCGTACGGCGGTATCAGCTACGCCTTGGCGACGGCCGGGGACTCGTCGGCGACCCGGGCCTCCAGCTCGCGACTGAGCCTGCGCTCCACGAAGAAGGCGGCGGTGGGGATCGTCCCCGCGAGCAGCACCCAGAGCTGGCGGCCGACCGGCATCCTGGCCTTGGAACCCAGGTCGAAGGCGAAGACCAGGTAGAGGACGTACAGCCAGCCGTGGGCGATGGCGACGACCCGGGTGAAGTCGGCGGCGCCGTCGACGTCGAGACCGTACTTCGCGATCATGCCCAGGCAGAGCAGCACCAGCAGC
>NZ_MUMF01000317.1 GCF_002155905.1 Streptomyces tricolor
CGCCGCGGCCGTGCCGCCGTGGCCCGAGCCGCGATGCCCCGCAGCCCAAGCCGCGATGCCCCGTGGCCCGGGCCGCCGTGGCCCGCCGCTCGGGGTCCGTGGTCCGTGGTCAGAGCAGGCTGGCGCCCTGGGCGCGGAGTGCGCGCTGGACCGCGCTCACCGGGACGTCCCGGGGCTGCCGGCGCTGCGTCGCCGCGAGCGCCGCGCACACCCCCGCCGCCTGTCCGGTGGCCATGGAGATCGGCATGACGCGGTAGGAGGAGTGGGCCACGTGGTCCCCGGAGATGCAGCGGCCCGCGACCAGGATCCGGTCCACCCCCTGCGGGATCAGGCAGCGCAGGGGGATGTCGTACGACTCCCCGCGCGGCACCCGTTTCAGGAGGGTGCCGCGACCGCTCGGGTTGTGGATGTCCACCGGGTAGGCGCCGCGGGCGACCGCGTCCTCGAACTTGCGGGCCGTGAGCACGTCGTCGCCGGTCAGCTGGTACTCGCCCACGATCCGGCGGGTCTCCCGGACTCCGACCTGGACCCCGCTCTGGACGACGTAGGAGTCGGCGAAGCCCGGCACGCGCTCGCGCAGGAACCGGGCGATCTGCGCCATCTGGTGATGTGCCGTGAACTCGGCACGGGTCAGGTCCCAGACGCTGGTGCCGAGCACCTCGGTGACGCGCGTCGAATTGACCGCCACCTCACCGGAGTTCGGGGTGGCGAAGAAGAGCACGTCCTCCCGGGGCAGGTCCAGTTCCCCGGCGTCCGTGGCGGCCCGGACCAGGTCCCACAGCCCGTGCACGCCCCGCCACTGGTCCGGGTGGGCGCGGGTGTAGGCGGCGAACTCCTCGTGGTCGAAGCGGACCATGCGGAACATCAGCGACATGGGCTGGGTCCAGCCGTCCTCCGGCCGGCCGATGTCGTACGACGCCCCCGCCGCCGCGGCGATGTCGCCGTCCCCGGTGCAGTCCACGATCACGTCCGCGTCCATGACGAGGGGCCCCGACTTGGTCTCGAACACCGCACGCACCCGGTCGGGCAGGCTGAGCACGTCGGAGGCGAAGGAGTGCAGGAGCGTACGGACCTCGTGATTGATCAGCAGCTCGTACACCACCAGCTTGAACAGCTCCGGATCGAAGGGCACGGTGTACCCGGTCTCCAGTGAGGGCCGGATCGCCGCTCCCCTCCGCACGAGCTGGTCGAGCAGCACCCACAGCACCCCGCCGACGACCGGCTCGCCCTCGCCGTGGTCCGGCGGCAGCAGGCGCGCGGTGTCACCGGCCACGGCCTGCTTGACCTCGTTGTGGAAGCTCATCAACGGCATCACCAGCGCCGCGGTGGCATTGCCGCCGAGAAACCCGTAGCGCTCCACGAGGACGACCTCGGCGCCCGCGTTGGCGGCGCCGATGGCCGCACCGATGCCCGCCGGCCCGCCGCCGACCACCAGCACCTGCGTGGCCCCCGCGTGCAGCGCCTGACGAGGCGGGAGGTCCACCTTCCTGGGAACCCGGGGCGGCATCAGGTAGGACACGTTCACTCCCTCGGAGAACCGGTGGCCGTCGGCGTCAGCCCGCGACGGAGGCGGGCACGGGCGTGTCGCGGCGGACGGCGTGCGCCGCGGCGGCGCCGTCCAGATGGGTGAGGAGCCGTTCGGCGGTCTGGGCCGCGCGCAGCCGCATCGCCGCCGTACGCACGGCGGTGTCGGCCGCGCGGGCGCGCCGCTCGTCCCAGAGGCGGTCCACCTCGGCCAGTAGCAGCCCCGTCGTCTCCCGGACCACCCCGCGCAGGGCGGGCGCGCCGACCTGCTGGGCGAAGTCGAACACCTTGCCCGCGTAGGGCAGGGGCAGCAGGGGGATCCCGGCCAGCGCGGCGAAGATCAGAAAGTGCAGTCGCATGCCGACGGCCAGGTCCAGCTGGGTGACGATGTCGAGCACCTGCTGCGGCCCGTGGCCGCCGCGCAGCACCGTGCAGCGGTCCGCCTCCGCCATGCGGGAGGCCACGGCGTGCGCGTGCCGGATGTCGCCGCGTTCCATGGAGACGAAGACGACGTGCGCGTCCAGGCGGTGCGCGAGGAAATCCCCCACGCCGGCGAGCAGCTGGTGGTAGCCCTCTTCGTCCAGGTGCTCGGCCGCGCGCCCGGGCTCGCGCACGCTCATGCCCACCAGTCGCACGCCGCGCGGCACGGCCTCGGCCCGCAGCAGCGCCCGGCCGCGGTCGCCGGGTTCCAGCAGCAGCGCCGGATCGGCCGTGACGGTGACGGGCCGGGTGAGTCCGGCCTCTTCGAGCACGAGCTTGGACTCCTCGTCCCGGACCGTCACCTCGACCGCGTCCGACAGCACCGCACGCACCCACGCACAGTCCGTCTCGTCGGTGAGCGGACCGGCGCCGACCGCGTAGGTGAAGACGGGGACGCCGAGCTCCTGGGCGGTGCGGGCCAGCCGCAGATAGCGACGCGCCTCGGTGTCGTAGAGGATCCCGCCGCCGCCGAGCACCAGGACGCTCAGCCGCCGCAGATGCGCGGAGATGCCCTCCCGGCAGACCCCCTCCCAGCCGACGACCTCGACATCCGGATGGACGGCGCGGGTGTGCTCCGGATGGCGCGAGAAGACCACGAAGCGGGTCCCCGGACGCCCGGCCCGGACCCGGTCCAGCAGGGCGGTGAGGATCGCCTCGTCGCCCACGTTCCGGCCCCCGTAGGAGCCCAGCACGCCTACGGTCACGCTGTCCACGTCGTCCATGACCGCTCCCTGCCGTACGACGTTGTGGGCATGTCTGTACCAGCTTGCAGCCTTCCGGTGAGAACGCGCGACCGCGTCGCTCAGCGCTCCGCCGCCTCGCGGAGGAGGATCCGCGCCAGTTCGTGCGGCCGGGAGAACATCGGCCAGTGACCGGTGTCCAGCTCCACCAGCCGCCACCGCCCGCCGGCCGACAGTTCGGCCGCGCGGGCGTCGGGACCGGCGCCGTTGCGCAGGCAGCGGATGTACGTCGTCGGGATCTCCGACAGCGGACGGGGCAGTACCGCCGGCTCGGTGAGCGTGTCACCCGGATGCGGCGTCGACCGGTCCATGATCCGGGTGATCTGCTCCTCGGTCAGGTCCTGGCCCGCGTAGAAGCCGCGGCCGGGCGGGGGCCAGCAGCCGCCGTGGGCGTCGATCGCCGCCGCGACCGCGCCGCCGTTCGGCCACCCGGCCACGCACGACGCGCCGTCGACGGGGACGGGCGCGTCGACGAGCACCAGCCGGACCAGCCGGTCACCGATCCTCCCGGCGGCCTGGCCGGCCGGAACGCCGCCGTAACTGTGTCCGACGAGTACGACGTCACGCGCGCCGGGCGCCGCGGCCTCGCCGACGATGTCCTGGACGTGCGTCGACTGCCGCGCCGCGACGCCCCGCTTCTCCGCCAGCCCGGACAAGGACAACGGCCGCACGTCATGGCCGGCCGCGCACAGCTCCGGCACGACCGCGTCCCAGGCCCACGCACCGAGCCAGGCCCCCGCGACCAGCAGAAAGCGCGCCATGCCCGCACCGTGCCGCTTCCGCCGCCGTGCCCGCCGCCCGTCAGCGGCGGACGCGGTGCTTCCTGCCGCGGCGGCCGAAGCGCATCGCCACGTAGACCAGGTCCGCGACGAGGACGACGGCGCCGATGACCAGGAGGAAGAACAGGCCCTCGACGGCGAAGCCGATGATGCCCAGGACGAGGGCCACGAGGATCAGGAACAGGAACAGGCTCATCGGATCTCCCGGTGACTTCGGTGCGTCAACGGCGCGCCAGGCGTCGTTCGCCGCCCGTGCCCGGCGCGTAGGGCAGCTCGTAGTGGGCGAACACCTCCGGTTCCTCGGCTGCGGGCAACTCCCCGTCGGTGTCGATCGCCGGGGCCTTCTTGACCTGGTCCTTGCCGTGGGCGACCTTCAGGTACCCCGGGCCGACGGTCGCGCCGACGAGAGGCACGAACACCAGCCTGCGGCGGGTGGGCAGGCCCACCGTCACCGTGGCGAAGTAGGGCTGGTCGGTCCCGGTGTCGACGTAGATCGACTCCAGCACACCGATCTTGTGACCGTCCGCGTCGACCACGTCGTGCCCACGCCACTCGCGGATATCGGATGCCTCGAACATCGCAACCTCCTCAGCGGGGAGGTACCCATGTGCAGGCCGGTGATGTGGCGGCGGGCGTGCCAAGCCCTCGGAAGGCGTAGCCCGGACCGGCACGGACGCGCACCGCGTACCACGGGTCATCTGTTGCTCGTCTGTGATGTGTAAGTCTCCATTGAGCAGTGTTGCTTAGTGACGGGCCAGAGGGGAAGTCGGAGGTGCACAGCCTGCCGTCCGCCGTGTGGGGGGCGGCTTTCGGGGCGAGGCAGCCGAGCGTCCCTCCGTCACCCTTAGGAGCGTCGTGACCGTTCGCATCGGAGTGGAAGAGGAGTTCCACATCGTCGAGGTGGAGACGGGCCTGCTCGTGCCCCGGGCAGACTCGCTGCTGGCACAGCTGCCCGGACCCACTTTCACGACCGAGTTGCAGCAGGCGACCGTGGAGTCCAACAGCGGCGTGCACACATCGCTGGACGACCTGTACCGCGATGTGACCAGCACACGGCGGCGGCTCGACGCCACGGCCACCGGCCACGGTCTGGCCGTGGTGTCCGCCGGAACGGTGCCGCTGGCCCGTACCGCGGACATCCGCCCCACGGCCGGCCGCCGCTACCGCCGCATGGTCGAGGAGTACCGCATGGTCGCCGACGAGCAGCTGATCTGCGGAACCCACGTCCACGTCGACGCCCCCGACCGCGACCTGGCCGTACGCACCATGTGCGCGGTGTCGCCGTGGCTGCCCGTCCTGCTGGCCCTGTCCGCCAGCTCACCGTTCTGGCTGGGCGCCGACACCGGCTACGCCAGCTGGCGGACGATGGTGTGGCAGCGCTGGCCCACCGCGGGACCGGTCGGATGCTTCGCGAACGCCGCCGAGTACGACGCGACGGTGCAGGGCCTGATCGACTCGGGCGTCATCAGCGACCCCGGCATGATCTACACGGACATACGGCCCTCGGCCCACCAGCCCACCCTCGAACTGCGCATCTGCGACGCCTGCCCGCGCGCGGCGACGGTCGTGCTCGTCGCCGGCCTCTTCCGCGCCCTGGTCACCGAGGCCGCCGAGCGGCCGGGCCTCGCCTGCGGGGGCCGGCACGAATGGCTGCGCGCCGCCTCCTGGCGGGCCGCACGCTCCGGCCTCGAGGGAACTCTGCTCGATCCCCGCACCCGTCGTGCGGCACCCGCGCCCCAGGTCGTCCGCGGCCTGCTCGCACATGTCCGCCCGGCGCTGGAGGCGGCGGGGGACTGGCAGACGGTCCGCGACCTCGCGGAGCAGGCGCTCATGGACGGCAGCGCCGCCCACCGCATGCGCCGTACGGCGGCCGAGGAGGACCTGCTGGCCTGCACCGATCTCGCCGTCGCGGAGACCCGGGGCGACGTCGAACGGCGCCGCCGGCCCGTCGCGGGCCGCACCGGGCCCGTCCCCTCCGTGCAACTGCCCGCCGAAGACACTTCCGGCTCCCGCCCGGCGCGGACCCGCCCGCCGGTGACGCGCCGCTGAGGAGCCGGCCACCCCTACCGCACTCGCTACTCGCTGCGAAGGAGAGACACCGCCATGCCCACCAGCCCGGACCACATACCGACGGACGGCTCGGCGCCCGCCCCACCGCCACCCCGCCCGGACGCGCAGCGGGGAGGTGGTGCCTGATGTGCGGTCTGAGCGGAGAGATGCGCTTCGACGGCGGACGGCCCGACCTGGCGGCCGTGGTCCGCATGAGCGACCGGCTCGCCGCCCGCGGCCCCGACGGCCAGGGCACCTGGTCGCACGGCGCCGTGGCCCTGGGGCACCGCCGACTCAAGATCATCGACCTCTCCGAACGCGGGGCCCAGCCGATGACCGACGCCGGGCAGGAGATCACCGGCGTGTTCAACGGCTGCATCTACAACTACGCGGAACTCCGCGCGGAGTTGCAGGCCCTCGGCCACCGGTTCCGGTCCACCTCCGACACCGAGGTCGTCCTCAACGCGTACCGGCAGTGGGGCACCTCCTGCGTCGACCGCTTCCTCGGCATGTTCGCGTTCGCCCTCGTCGAGCACCGCACCGGCCGTCTGGTCCTGGGACGCGACCGGCTCGGCATCAAGCCCCTGTACCTGGCGCAGACCCCCGGACGGCTGCGGTTCGCCTCCTCGCTCCCGGCCCTCCTCGCGGGCGGTGGCGTCGACACCTCGCTGGATCCGGTCGCCGTCCACCAGTACCTCAGCTGGCACGCGACCGTGGCCGCCCCCCGCACCGTGCTGGCCGGGGTGCGCAAGCTGCCGCCGGCCACCGTCCGGGTCGTCGAGCCGGACGGCACCCACCAGGACCACCGCTACTGGCAGCCGTCGTACACCCGCCGTCCCGAGCACGCGGGCATGAGCCCGAGCGAATGGCGGGACGCGGTGCTCGACGCCCTGCGCACCGCCGTACGCCGGCGGATGGTCGCCGATGTGCCCGTCGGCGTCCTGCTCTCGGGCGGACTGGACTCCAGCCTGATCGTGGCACTCCTGGCCGAGGAGGGGCAGCGCGACCTGGCGACGTTCAGCGTGGGCTTCGAGTCCGAGGGCGGCGACGCCGGAGACGAGTTCGCGTACTCCGACCTGATCGCCGAGCAGTTCGCCACCGACCACCACCAGCTGGTGGTTCCC
>NZ_MUMF01000318.1 GCF_002155905.1 Streptomyces tricolor
GGGCTGGGGCGGGTCACCGTGCGGTTCGAGACGCCGCAGTCCCCTCCGGGGAGGGTGCGGACGTTTTTTGTCGGGGATCCTGCGCTGGAGGCGGCTGAGCCGTTGCCGTTGGTTCCGGGCTCTGCCCACCCGCCTGCCCGTCTCGGCCCGCCGAACAGCGACCGGCCCGGGGCTTCGCCCCAGACCCCGGAAGAAGCCCGGGATCAGGGAGGGACCAGGGGCCGGGGGGATGCTCGGCACCGGGCGGAGGCTGAGGACCGGGGGGAGCCTCAGGACCGGGCCGAGGCTGAGGACCGGGGGGACTCTCAGGACCGGGCGGAGGCTGGTGATCGGGAGGAGGGTCGGGTTCGGGAGGAGCCCGAGGAATCGGGGGAGGCTCGGGTGCGGGAGGATCCCCGGGCCTCGGCCGCGGCCGCCCCGTGGGCACAGGGGGAATCGTGGTCAGGAGGAAGCTCGCCGTCCGGGGAGGCCCGGGGTCAGGTTTCCTCCGAGCCCGCCAGTTTGCCGAAGTCGTGGTCCGGGACCGTGGGGGGCGCGGCCACGTCCAGGCCGTAGTGGTGGTAGAGCTGGAGTTCCTGCTCGGGAGAGAGATGGCGGCCCACGCCGAAGTCGGGGGCGTCCTTGATCAGGGCGCGGTCGAAGGGGACGTGCAGGGTGCCGTCGACGAGTTCGCTGGGTTCCAGGGGCACGAAGGCGTCCCGGGAGAACAGTCCGGTACGTATGGCCGCCCACTCGGGTACGCCGGTCGCGTCGTCCAGGTACACCTCGTCAATGGTGCCGATCTTGGTGCCATTGCGGTCGAACGCCTTGCGGCCGATCAGGTTGCGCGGATCGATGTCGGTCTGCACGGTCCCTCTCCCTCCACGTGGTCGCAACTCATCCGTAAGCACTACAAAAGAGCACATTCAAGGAGGCGGCCACTCGAAGGCTCCGGCGTTGACCTCGCTGGTACCCTGACAGCGGCTGCTGACCCCGTGCGGGAGAGTCCTCCGACCACGTCGGAGGCGCCGAAGGAGCAAATCCTCCCCGGAATCTCTCAGGCTCACGTACCGCATGGACGAGGTCACTCTGGAAAGCAGAGCGGGTGTCGACGGCTCCCGCTCTCACCGACGGTGAAAGCCGGTGCCCGCGGGCTCCCGGTGAAGCTCTCAGGTTGAGATGACAGAGGGGGAGGCCGTCGGGGTATCCGTACCGGGGTGCCCCTCGAAGGTCGCGTCAGACCAGGAGGCCTCCGCAATGACCGCCCATCGCACTCCGCTCTCCGAGCTCGAAGCGGGCATCCCGTTCGAGCAGCGTCACATCGGACCCGACCAGGAGGCGCGGGCCAAGATGCTCGCGCAGGTCGGCTACGGCTCGCTGGACGAGCTGACAGCCGCCGCGGTCCCGGATGTGATCAAGAACGCCGACGCCCTGGACCTGCCGGGCGCCCGCACCGAGGCCGAGGTGCTCGCCGAGCTGCGCTCGCTCGCCGACCGCAACCAGGTCCTCGGCTCCATGATCGGCCTGGGCTACTACGGCACCTTCACCCCGCCCGTCATCCTCCGCAACGTGATGGAGAACCCGGCCTGGTACACGGCCTACACGCCGTACCAGCCGGAGATCTCGCAGGGGCGGCTCGAGGCGCTGCTGAACTTCCAGACGGTGGTCGCCGACCTGACCGGCCTGCCCACCTCCGGCGCCTCCCTGCTCGACGAGGGCACCGCCGCCGCCGAGGCGATGGCGCTGTCCCGGCGCATGGGCAAGAACAAGAAGGGCCTGTTCCTGGTCGACGCGGACGCGCTGCCGCAGACCATCGCCGTGATCGAGACCCGTGCGGAGCCGACCGGCGTCGAGGTCGTCGTCGCCGACCTCAGCGACGGCATCCCGGCGGAGATCGCCGAGCGTGAGATCAACGGCGTGCTGATCCAGTACCCGGGCGCCTCCGGTGCCGTACGGGACATCAAGCCGGTCATCGACCAGGCGCACGAACTGGGCGCCCTCGTCACCGTCGCCGCCGACCTGCTCGCGCTGACCCTGCTGACCTCGCCGGGCGAGCTGGGGGCGGACATCGCCGTCGGCACCACCCAGCGCTTCGGCGTGCCGATGGGCTTCGGCGGGCCGCACGCCGGCTACATGGCCGTGCACGAGAAGTTCGCGCGCAGCCTCCCCGGCCGCCTCGTCGGTGTCTCCGTCGACGCCGACGGGAACAAGGCGTACCGCCTCGCGCTGCAGACCCGTGAGCAGCACATCCGCCGGGAGAAGGCCACCAGCAACATCTGCACCGCGCAGGTGCTGCTCGCCGTGATGGCCGGCATGTACGCCGTCTACCACGGGCCGGAGGGCCTGAGGACCATCGCGCGGCGCACGCACCGGTACGCCACCATCCTCGCCGAGGGGCTGAAGGCCGGTGGCGTGGAGATCGTCCACGGCGCGTACTTCGACACGCTCACCGCGCGCGTGCCCGGCAAGGCCGCCGAGGTCGTCGCCGCCGCCCGCGAGAACGGCGTCAACCTGCGTCTGGTCGACGCCGACCACGTCTCCATGGCCTGCGACGAGACCACCGGCCGGGCGCAGCTGGCCACCGTCTGGTCCGCCTTCGGTGTCGACGCCGACATCGAGGCGCTGGACGCGACGGCCGAGGACACCCTGCCCGAGGCGCTGCTGCGCACCGACGCGTACCTCACCCACCCGGTCTTCCACCAGCACCGTTCCGAGACCGCGATGCTGCGCTACCTGCGCAAGCTGGCCGACCGGGACTACGCGCTCGACCGCGGCATGATCCCGCTGGGCTCCTGCACCATGAAGCTCAACGCGACCACCGAGATGGAGCCGGTCACCTGGCCCGAGTTCGGGCAGCTGCACCCCTTCGCGCCCGCCGAGCAGGCGCAGGGCTACCTCACGCTCATCCGCGAGCTGGAGGAGCGTCTCGCCGAGGTCACCGGCTACGACAAGGTCTCGCTCCAGCCGAACGCCGGTTCCCAGGGTGAGCTGGCCGGTCTGCTTGCCGTACGCGGCTACCACCGGGCCAACGGCGACGAGCAGCGCACGGTGTGCCTGATCCCGTCCTCCGCGCACGGCACCAACGCGGCCAGCGCCGTGATGGCCGGCATGAGGGTCGTCGTCGTCAAGACCGCCGAGGACGGCGAGATCGACGTCGCGGACCTGCGCGCCAAGATCGAGCAGTACCGCGACGAGCTGGCGGTCCTGATGATCACCTATCCGTCGACGCACGGCGTGTTCGAGGAGCACGTCGCCGACATCTGCGCCCAGGTGCACGAGGCGGGCGGCCAGGTGTACGTCGACGGCGCCAACCTGAACGCCCTGGTCGGACTGGCCAAGCCCGGCCACTTCGGCGGCGACGTCTCCCACCTGAACCTGCACAAGACGTTCTGCATCCCGCACGGCGGCGGCGGTCCGGGCGTCGGCCCGGTGGCGGTCCGCTCGCACCTGGCGCCGTACCTGCCGAACCACCCGCTGCAGCCGGAGGCCGGCCCGGAGACGGGCGTGGGCCCGATCTCGGCGGCCCCGTGGGGCAGCGCGGGGATCCTGCCGATCTCGTGGGCGTACGTCCGCCTGATGGGCGGCGAGGGCCTCAAGCGGGCCACGCAGGTGGCCGTGCTCTCCGCGAACTACATCGCCAAGCGCCTGGAGCCGCACTACCCGGTGCTCTACACCGGCCCCGGCGGCCTGGTCGCGCACGAGTGCATCATCGACCTGCGCCCGCTGACCAAGGCGACCGGCGTGACCGTGGACGATGTGGCCAAGCGCCTGATCGACTACGGCTTCCACGCGCCGACCATGTCCTTCCCGGTGGCCGGCACCCTGATGATCGAGCCGACCGAGTCGGAGGACATCACCGAGCTGGACCGTTTCTGCGAGGCGATGATCGCCATCCGCGCGGAGATCGAGAAGGTCGGCTCCGGCGAGTGGCCCGCCGAGGACAACCCGCTGCGGAACGCTCCGCACACCGCCGCCGCGCTCGGCGGTGAGTGGGCGCACGCCTACAGCCGCGAGGAGGCCGTCTTCCCGGCCGGTGTCTCGGCCGCCGACAAGTACTGGCCGCCGGTGCGCCGCATCGACCAGGCCTTCGGCGACCGCAACCTGGTCTGCTCCTGCCCGCCGCTGGACGCCTACGAGGACTGAGCGAGCCGTGGGTGAGGGCCCCGTCCGGACGTCCNNGGACGTCCGGACGGGGCCCTTTGCCGTGGCGGACGCCGGGTGGGGCCCTTTGCCGTGGCGGACGCGGGGCGGGGCCCTCGCGGGCCGAGACGTCCGGGTGGGGGTGTTCGCCGTGTCAGGCCGTTGCCAGGGCGACCTCGGTCGACTTGATCAGGGCGATCACCGGGGAGCCCAGGGAGAGGTCCAGGTCGGCGGCGGATTCCTGGGTGATGGCCGAGGTCAGCCGGCCGCCCTCGATGTCGATCTTCACGGTGGCCATGGCGCCGCCGGTGGCCAGGTGCGTGACGGTGCCGGGCAGCTGGTTGCGGATCGAGACGCGGTGGACCGGGGCGGTGGCCAGGGAGACCTCGGTCGACTTCACCAGGGCGCGGACCGTGGCGCCCTCGGACAGGGCGAGTTCCCGGGCGGCCTCCAGGGTGATGGCCGCGGTGAGGTCCTGGCCGCCGGTCAGGCGGATCTTCACGGTGGCCATGACCTCGCCGAAGTGCACCTCGGTGACGGTGCCGGGGAGCTGGTTGCGGATGCTCAGGGTCATGGGCACCCACCGTAGGGCGCCGGTCCGCTCAGGCCGGGTATGCGTGGGTCTGCGTCGCCTTGACCGTCGCCCAGACCGGTGCACCCGGGTGCAGATCCAGCTCGGCGGCGGCCACCGTCGTCAGATCCGCCGCGAGCGGCAGCTCGCCGGTGAGGTCGGCGCGGATCTGGTCGCCGTGCGTCTCCAGTCCGGCGACCTCGCAGCGCCACAGGTTGCGGGCGCTGGCGCCGGAGGGCCGGTCCCGGAACAGGGTGACGGCGGACGGCGGGAACGCCACGAAGACCGGCCCGGACAGCTCCTCGGTGGTCGTGATCGAAGGTCCCGCGTCGAGCCGTACCGTGTGCCCGGTGGCCTGGCCGCGGTAGAGGTTGAGGCCGACGAGCTGGGCGATGTAGTCCGTGCGCGGGTGGCGGGCGATGTCGGCGGGGGTGCCCTCCTGGACGACCCGGCCGTCCTCCACGACCACCAGCCGGTCCGCGAGCACCATGGCGTCCAGCGGGTCGTGGGTGACCAGTACGGAGACCGCGTCGAACGCGGCGAGGTGGCGGCGGAGCTGTGCGCGGACCTCCAGGCGGGTACGGGCGTCCAGGGCGGCCAGCGGTTCGTCCAGGAGGAGCAGCCGGGGGTGGGTGGCCAGGGCACGGGCCAGGGCCACGCGCTGGGCCTGGCCGCCGGAGAGGTGGCGGGGCTTGGAGGCGGCGTGTTCGCTGAGGCCCATGCGGTCCAGCCAGGCCGCCGCCAGGGCGCGGGCCTCGGCTTTGCCGGCGCCCCGGCAGCGGGGGCCGAAGGCGACGTTGTCCAGGGCGGACAGGTGGGGGAAGAGCAGGTAGTCCTGGAAGACGACGCCGACCGGACGGGACTCCGGGGGAGTGTGCTCCAGTGAGGTGCCGTCCAGGCGCAGGTGGCCGGCGGTGAGGGGGGTGAGGCCGGCCAGGGCGCGCAGGGCGGTGGTCTTGCCCGCGCCGTTCGGGCCGAGCAGGG
>NZ_MUMF01000032.1 GCF_002155905.1 Streptomyces tricolor
GTACGACACCGTCGGCCCGGACTACCGGGCCCCCTCCCTCGCCGCCCGCCGCCCCTCCCGGTTGCACTCGATCGAGGAACTCCCCGTCGCCCTCGGGATGGTGGTCGTCGCCGGCGGCGACTACCGGCACGCCGTGCTCGGCGCGGTCAACTACGGCCGGGACTGCGACTCGATCGCCACGATGGCCGGCGCCGTCGCGGGCGCGCTCGGCTCCCCCGTCCCGGAGGAGTGGGCGAAGACCGTCGCGGACGCCAGCCGGCTGGACCTGTGGGCGCCCGCCCGTACGCTCACCGAGGTCACGTACGAGATCTTCGACCGGGACGTCCGCCGTCGGCGCGCCCACGAGCAGGCGTTCACCGCGCTCGGAGGCCGGACGTGCTCCGACTGACCTGGGTCCAGCCGGAGGACCTGCTCGGCCACGAGCTGCGCCAGGCCCGCCTGGACGGGCGCGAGCCGGCGGCGATCGAGGCGCGCTGGCGGGCGGCGGGCGGCCCGGACGCCCCGGAGCGGGCGGGCGCGTCCGCGGACCCGGCCTCCCGCTACCTCCGGCTGCTGGCCGAGGACCTGCTGGACGAACTCGCCGATCTCCCCAGCGCGTTGTCCGACGACGAGCCGACGGACCTGGCCCGCATCCGGTCGCTGTGCCCGGACTGGCCCACCGGGCGGTCCGCCGCCGCACCGGACCCCCGCGCCCTCGAAGCCGCCTGGCTCGGCCGGGCCATCGGCTGCCTCCTCGGCAAACCCGTCGAGAAGCTGCCCCTTACCGGCATCCGCGCACTCGCCAGGGCGGCCGGGAACTGGCCCCTGGCCGGCTACTTCACCGCTCGGGGGGTCCCCGCGGACCTCCTCGCCGCCCACCCCTGGAACCGCCGCTCGGCCGCCACCTCCCTCGCCGAGAACATCGACGGGATGCCCGAGGACGACGACCTCGACTACCCGCTCCTCAACCTCCTCCTGCTCCAGCGCCACGGCCGTGACTTCACCACCGACGACGTGGCCCGGCTCTGGCTGGAGGAACTCCCGCCCGGCCGCACCTTCACCGCCGAGCGCGTGGCCCACCGCAATCTCCTCGCCGGTGTGGAACCCCCGCACACGGCCCGCCACCGCAACCCGTTCCGCGAGTGGATCGGCGCCCTGATCCGCGCCGACATGCACGGCTGGAGCAACCCGGGCGACCCGGGCGCCGCCGCCGCACAGGCGTACCGCGACGCGGTCCTCTCCCACACCGCCAACGGTGTGTACGCGGCGATGTTCACGGCCGCCGTCATCGCCGCGGCCGCCACCGGAGGCCACGACGTCCACGCCTGCCTGCGCACCGGCCGCACGGTGGTCCCGGCCCGCTCCCGCCTGGGAACAGCCATCGATCACGCCGTCCGGCTGGCCACCGCGACCCGTGACTTCGACGAGGTCGTGGACGCGCTCCACGCCCGCTACGGCCCCGGCCACCACTGGGTGCACGCCATCCCCAACACCGCGCTGATCGCCGCCGCCCTCACCCACGCCGACGGCGACTTCACCGGCTCCATCAGCCGTGCCGTCGCGGGCGGCTGGGACACCGACTCGTGCGGCGCCACCGCCGGCAGCGTCGCCGGTCTCCTCGCCGGCTCACCGGGCGCGCTCCCCGACCGCTGGCGGGCGCCGCTGAAGAACCGGCTCGCCAGCACCGTCGCCGACTTCGACGGCACCGGCTTCGACACCCTCGCCCACCTCACCCACCTGGAGGCGACCCGCCCATGACCCATATCGCCGTCCTCGGCAGCACGAACATGGACCTCGTCACCTATGTCGCCAAGGCCCCGCAGCGCGGGGAGACGGTGACGGGACGGGAGTTCCGTACGATCCCCGGCGGCAAGGGCGCCAACCAGGCGATCGCCGCGGCCCGTGCCGGCGCCACCGTCTCGATGATCGGCGCGGTCGGCAACGACGCCTACGGCGTGCGGCTGCGCGACACCCTCGAACACTCCGGCGCGGACACCGACTTCCTGCGCACCGTGGAGGGCCCGTCCGGCACCGCGCACATCGTGGTGGACGACGAGGGCGGCAACGCGATCGTCGTCATCCCCGGCGCGAACGGCACCGTCGACCACCTCTCCCCCGGCGACGAGGGGGTGATCGCCACCGCCGACGCCCTGCTGCTGCAACTGGAGATCCCGCTGGCGGCGGTCGTCGCGGGCGCGGAGGCGGCCCGCCGGCACGGCGTCCGGACAGTCCTCACCCCTGCCCCGGCCCAGCCGCTGCCGCCCGAACTCCTGCGCAGCACCGACCTGCTGGTGCCGAACGAGTACGAGGCCGTCACCCTCACCGGCCGCACCGACCCGCGCGAGGCGGCGGCGGCCCTGCTGGACCTGGTGCCGCAGGTCGTCGTCACCCTCGGCGCCACGGGCTGCCTGTACCTGGCCCGGGGCGTCGAGCCCCTCGTGGTCCCCGCGCCCCGGGTGACCGCCGTGGACTCCACGGGCGCGGGCGACACCTTCGTGGGCGCGCTCGCCGTGGCCCTCGCCGAGGAGAAACCGGTACGGGAGGCCCTGTCCTGGGCAGCCGCCGCGGCCGCGATCTCCGTCCAGCGGGAAGGGGCGTCGGCGTCGATGCCGTACCGCCCGGAGATCGAGGCCCAGTACAGCGCATGAACACCGACGACAACACGACGAGCACGACCGGCACGTCGAGCAGGACGGGTACGACGCGTACGGCGGACCGCACGGGGCCGGCCCTGGACGGCCTGCGCGTGCTGGATCTCGCGACCCTCTTCGCCGGGCCGATGGCCGCCACGCTGCTCGGTGACTTCGGCGCCGAGGTGATCAAGGTGGAGCACCCCCGGCGGCCCGACCCCTCCCGCGGCCACGGCCCGGCCAGGCAGGGCGTGGGCCTGTGGTGGAAGGTGCTCGGCCGCAACAAGCGGACCATTACCCTCGACCTGTCCGCACCCGGCGGCCGTGCCACCCTGCTGCGGCTCGCCGCCACCGCCGACGTGGTGATCGAGAACTTCCGCCCGGGCACCCTGGAGAAGTGGGACCTGGGCTGGCCCGAGCTGTCCGCGGCCAACCCCCGGCTGGTGCTCGCCCGGGTCACCGCCTTCGGCCAGTTCGGCCCCTACGCGCACCGCCCCGGCTTCGGCACCCTCGCCGAGGCGATGAGCGGTTTCGCCGCGGTCACCGGCGAACCGGGCGCGCCCCCGACCCTGCCGCCCTTCGGCCTCGCGGACTCGATCGCCGGCCTGGCGACCGCGTACGCCGTGCTGACGGCACTGGCGGCGCGCGAGCGCACCGGCGCGGGGCAGGTGGTCGACATGGCGATCATCGAGCCGATCCTCTCCGTCCTCGGCCCGCACCCCACCTGGTACGACCAGCTCGGCTACGTCCAGGAACGCACCGGGAACCGGTCCGCGAACAACGCGCCGCGCAACACCTACCGCACCGCGGACGGTTCCTGGGTCGCCGTCTCCACCTCCGCGCAGTCGGTCGCCGAGCGGGTGCTGCGGCTGGTGGGCCGCCCGGAGCTGACCGAGGAGCCGTGGTTCGCCACCGGCGCCGGCCGGGCCGCCCACGCCGACGTCCTGGACGAGGCGGTCGGCTCCTGGATCGCCGCCCGCCCCCGCGCCGAGGTGCTCGCCGCCTTCGAGAAGGCGGAGGCCGCGGCGGCACCCGTGCAGGACGTCCGGGACGTCCTCGCGGACCCCCAGTACCAGGCCCTGGACACGGTCACCACCGTCGACGACCCGGACCTGGGCCCGCTGCGCATGCAGAACGTCCTGTTCCGGCTGTCCGCCACGCCCGGCGCGATCCGCTGGGCCGGCCGCCCGCACGGCGCCGACACCGAGGCCGTGCTCACCGAACTGGGCCTCGCCCCGGCCGAGATCGCGGCCCTGCGCGCGGAGGGCGCCCTGTGACCCGCACCCCGCTCACCTGGCTGTACGTCCCCGGCGACCGCCCGCATGTGGTGGCCAAGGCGCTGGCGGCGGGCGCCGACGTGGTGGTCGTCGACCTGGAGGACGCGGTCGCCCCGGACCGCAAGGAGTACGCCCGCGAGGCCACCGCGGAACTCCTCACGGAGGCCCAGCCGGTCCCGGTGCACGTCCGCGTCAACGCCCTGGACGGCCCCTGGGCCGCCGCCGACCTCACCGCCCTGGCCGGCCTGCGGGGCCTGTCCGGGCTGCGGCTGCCGAAGGTGACCTCCCCGGACCAGGTACGGCAGGTCGCCGTGGCCACGCCGGTCCCCCTCTACGCGCTCCTGGAGTCGGCCCTCGGCATCGAGCACGCCTATGCCATCGCCACCGCCCACCCCGCCCTGCGGGGCATCGCGCTGGGCGAGGCGGACCTCCGGGCCGACCTGGGGGTACGGGGCGACGCGGGCCTGGACTGGCCGCGTTCCCGGGTGATCGTGGCGGCACGGGCGGCGGGTCTGGCCCCGCCGTCGCAGACCGTCCATCCGGACATCCGTGACCTCGACGGGCTGGCCGCCTCCTGCGCCCACGGCCGCGCCCTCGGCTTCCTGGGCCGGGCCGCGATCCACCCCCGTCAGCTGCCGGTGATCGAGCGGGCGTATCTGCCCACGGAGGCGGAGATCGAGCACGCGGAGACGGTCATCAAGGCGGCCTCGGCGAACGAGGGCGCCCAGGCCCTCCCCGACGGCCGCTTCATCGACGCGGCGGTGGTGGCCATGGCCCGCCGGACGCTGTCACTGGCGGGCCGCGGCTGACGTCCTTCCACCGGACAGGAGCCGGCCCCTCCCACCCAACAGGAGCCGGCCTCCTTCCACCGGGCAGGCGCCGGCCCCCTTCCACCAGGCAGGCGCTCGCTTCCTCCGCCAGGCAGACGCTCGCCCTCCCCCGCCAGGCAAGCACTCGCTTCCTCCGCCGGGCAGACGCTCGCTCCCCCCGCCAGGCAAGCATCCGCTTCCCCCCACCAGACAGACGCTCGCTTCCTTCCGCCGGACAGGGCTCTTTCCTCTCCGCCGCGACGGCGATCGGCCACGACGGCGGTGACCGGCGGTGCCGGACCCACCGTGCACCTCCCCCTCCGCCCACACACACCGAGGGCGCCCGGGAAACCCCGGACGCCCTCGGTGCCGTAGAACCAGCCCTCAGCCCTTGTCGGCCGACGCCGTCTTCTCCTCGCCCTCGGCCCCGGCTCCCGTCTTGCCCGCCGGCCGATCGGAGACACCGTCCGCCGACCCGTCGGAGACACCGTCGGAGACACCCTCGGCCGAACCGCCGGAGGCAACCGCGGCCGGCTCGACCACGGCCTCCCGCCCCGGCCGCTTCTTCGCCGACACCCACATGTACGCCACCGCCAGCAGGAAGACGATCAGCGCGGTCCAGTTGTTGAGGCGGAGGCCCAGGAGGTGGTGGGCGTCGTCCACCCGCATGTACTCGATCCAGCCGCGGCCCACACAGTACGCGGCGACGTACAGGGCGAACGCCCGGCCATGCCCCAGCTTGAAGCGGCGGTCCGCCCAGATGACCAGCAGGCCCACACCGACGCACCAGAGGGACTCGTAGAGGAAGGTCGGGTGGTAGTAGCCCGGCACCCGGCCGCCCTCGGAGGAGGTGATGTGCAACGCCCAGGGCAGATCCGTCTCGCGGCCGTACAGCTCCTGGTTGAACCAGTTGCCCCAGCGGCCGATGGCCTGCGCGAACGCGATGCCGGGCGCGACGGCGTCGGCGTAGGCGGGCATCGGGACGCCCCGGCGCCGCGCGCCGATCCAGGCACCGAGCGCGCCGAGCGCGATCGCGCCCCAGATGCCCAGGCCGCCCTCCCACACCTTGAAGGCGTCCACCCAGTCACGGCCCTCGCTGAAGTACAGCTCGTAGTCCGTGATCACGTGGTAGAGCCGGCCGCCGATCAGGCCGAACGGCACGGCCCAGACGGCGATGTCGGCGACCGTGCCCGACCGCCCGCCGCGGGCGATCCAGCGCTTGTTGCCGAACCAGACGGCGACGAAGACGCCGATGATGATGCAGAAGGCGTAGCCGCGCAGCGGGATGGGGCCGAGGTACAGCACCCCGTGCGACGGGCTGGGGATATAGGCAAGGTTCATGGCAGGTCCGACGCTACCGTGCCGGGCCGTGGGGACGGCAAGCAGCCCGGCTACGGGTCCATAACGGGGGCGTGGGAAACGCTCACCCGCGGTCGGCCGCCTCCACCATCTGCTTGAGCTTGGCCGGGGTCATCGTCTGGTCCGCGTAGATGTTCTTGCCGCCGAGCAGGACCGTGGGCGTCCCCCCGAAGCCGCCGGCGCGGAAGGCCTGGTTGGCCTTGTCCACCCAGCTGTCGTGGGTGCCGTCCTTGACGCACTTCTGGAAGGCGGGGGTGTCCAGGCCCTTCACCTTGCCGGCCAGCTGGATCAGCTTGTCGTTGTTCGCGAACGCGTCGTCGGTCTCCTGGGGCTGGTTCGCGAACAGCACGTCGTGGTAGTCGCGGAACTTGCCGGCGTCCTGGGCGCAGGCGGCGGCGTTGGCGGAGCGCAGCGAGCCGCTGCCGCCGAGGTTGCCGTCGATCAGCCGGACCAGGTGGTACTCGATTCTGAGTTTCCCGGCGTCGGCCAGTTCGTGCAGAGTCGGGCGGTACGCCACCTCGAAGGCCTGGCAGGCCGGGCAGCGGAAGTCCTCCCAGATGGTGAGCGTCGACTTGGCGCCGTCCTTGCCGACCGGGATGGCCAGGCTGTCCTTGCCCTGCGCGCCCGAAGGTGCCACGACCGGGCCCGCGTCGTCGGTCTTGTCCTTGCCGGCGTTCGCGGCGACCACGCCGATCACCGCCGCGAGGCCGAGGACGCAGACGACGCTCGCGCCCACGATCAGCGTGCGCCGCCGCTTATCCGCGGCCTTCTGCTTCTCGCGCTCTACCGCCAGCCGCTCCCGGGCGGTGCGCTTTCCGTCACGGTTCTTCTCGCTCACACCCCCAGAACGAACCGGGGAGGCGCAGCGCGCCTCCCCGGCCCGAGGTCCACCCGTTCGAGTGACCGAATCATCCGATACGGGACATCGCCGACGGTTACGCCTGTCCGCGCACGCCCTTCGCCAGCTCTCCGGCCAGCTCGCGCACCGCCGCGATGCCGGCGGCGTGGTCCGGCGCGTCTAGCATCCGCTTCACGAACGCCGAACCGACGATCACACCGTCCGCGAAGCCGGCGACCTCGGCGGCCTGGGCCTGGTTGGAGACGCCGAGCCCGACGCAGACGGGCAGCTGGGTGCCGGTGCCGCGGGTGCGCCGGACCAGGTCCTGGGCCTGCGCGCCGACCGACTCGCGGGTGCCGGTGACACCCATCAGCGAGGCCGCGTAGACGAAGCCGCTGCCCGCCGCGGTGATCTCGGCGAGCCGCCCGTCCTTGCTGCTCGGCGCCACGACGAAGACCGTCGCCAGGCCGTGCTTGTCGGCGTGCTCGCGCCACAGCGCCGACTCCTGCACCGGCAGGTCGGGCAGGATGCAGCCCGCGCCGCCCGCCTCGGCCAGCTCGGCGGTGAAGCGCTCGACGCCGTAGCGGTCGATGGGGTTCCAGTACGTCATGACGAGCACCGGCTTCCCGGTGGCCCGGTACGCCTCCCGGACCGTGCGCATGACGTCGGCGATCTTCACACCGCCGCGCAGGGCGATGTCGTCGGCGGTCTGGATGACCGGGCCGTCGAGGACCGGGTCGCTGTGCGGCAGGCCCACCTCGACGACGTCGGCCCCGCCGTCCAGGACGGCCGTGATCGCCTCGATGCCGCCGTCCACGGTCGGGAAGCCGGCCGGGAGGTAGGCGATGAGCGCGGAGCGGCCCTCGGCCTTGGCGGCGGCGAGGGTGTCGCTCAACAGCTGGATGTTGCCGCTCACTTGGCGTCCCCCTCGATCTCGGCGATGTCGGCTGCGTCGGCGGCCACCTCGGCGTCGGTGTCGTAGAGGCCGAAGTAGCGGGCGGCGGTGTCCATGTCCTTGTCGCCGCGGCCGGACAGGTTGACGACGATCAGGCCGTCCTTGCCCAGTTCCCTGCCGACATCCAGGGCGCCGGCCAGCGCGTGGGCGCTCTCGATGGCCGGGATGATGCCCTCGGTCCGCGACAGCAGGCGCAGGGCCTGCATGGCGTCGTCGTCGGTGACCGCGCGGTACTCGCCGCGGCCGGTGTCCTTCAGGTAGGAGTGCTCGGGGCCGATGCCCGGGTAGTCCAGTCCGGCCGAGATCGAGTACGGCTCGGTGATCTGGCCCTCGTCGTCCTGGAGGACGTACGACCGGGAGCCGTGCAGGATGCCGGGCTCGCCCGCGGTGAGGGTGGCCGCGTGCTCGCCGGTCTCGATGCCGTGGCCCGCCGGCTCGCAGCCGATGAGGCGGACGCCCTCGTCGGGGATGAAGGCGTGGAAGAGGCCGATGGCGTTGGAGCCGCCGCCGACGCAGGCGATGGCCGCGTCCGGCAGGCGGCCGGCGCGCTCCAGGAGCTGGCGGCGGGCCTCGACGCCGATGACCCGGTGGAAGTCGCGGACCATGGCCGGGAAGGGGTGCGGGCCGGCGACCGTACCGAACAGGTAGTGGGTGTGGTCGACGTTCGCGACCCAGTCCCGGAACGCCTCGTTGATGGCGTCCTTCAGGGTGCGGCTGCCGGACTTCACGGCGACCACCTCGGCGCCGAGCATCCGCATCCGGGCCACGTTGAGGGCCTGGCGCCGGGTGTCGACCTCGCCCATGTAGATGGTGCAGTCGAGGCCGAACAGCGCGCAGGCGGTGGCCGTGGCGACGCCGTGCTGGCCGGCGCCGGTCTCGGCGATGACCCGCGTCTTGCCCATGCGCTTGGTGAGCAGGGCCTGGCCGAGCACGTTGTTGATCTTGTGGGAGCCGGTGTGGTTGAGGTCCTCGCGCTTGAGGAACACCCGGGCGCCGCCGGCGTGTTCGGCGAACCGCGGGACCTCGGTCAGGGCGCTGGGGCGGCCGGTGTAGTTGACGAGCAGGTCCTCGAGTTCGCGGGCGAACTCGGGGTCCTGCTTGGCCTTGTCGTACTCGACGGCGACCTCGTCCACGGCGGCGACGAGGGCCTCCGGGATGAACTTGCCGCCGAACGCGCCGAAGTAGCCCTCGGCGCTGGGAACCTGGCCGCTGGGGTCAGGGATGAAGAACTCGCTGGGCATGCGGAAACCTCACGGTGAGTGTGGTGAAAGACACTGATCGCCGTGGGGGCGGGGTGGTCAGCCGGCCGCGAGCCCGTTGTGGTCGGTCGCGCCCGCGCGAAGGAGTCGCCTGGTCGATACAGCCCCGCGCCCCTGAGGGGCGCGCTGCCATCGGCGTCCGTTGACCTGCCCGGGTTCGTCTCCGATGACGTACCGCACCCTGCGGCCGTGGACCCGGCGTGCGGGCGCACGGCAGCCCCGGGGCCGGCAGCCGCGCGCGAGGCGGGCGTACGGGTCCCGGGTCGGCAGGGTGGTCGCGAGAGTCATCGGCGGTCAGCTTAGCGAAAGATCAGCCCCGGCCGTGCCGCAATGCGGGATGTTCGCCCGCCGCCACCAGGTCGGCCACCGCCGCCTTCGGGTCGCGGCCGGTCACCAGGGACTCGCCGACCAGCACCGCGTCGGCGCCGGCGTTGGCGTACGCGATCAGGTCGTGCGGGCCGCGGACGCCGGACTCGGCGACCTTGACGATGCTGTCCGGGATCTCCGGGGCGACCCGCTCGAAGGTGCCGCGGTCGACCTCCAGCGTCTTCAGGTTGCGCGCGTTGACACCGATGATCTTGGCGCCCGCGTCGACCGCCCGCTCGACCTCGTCCTCGTCGTGCACCTCGACGAGGGGGGTCAGGCCGATGGACACCGCCCGCTCGATCAGCGACTCCAGGGCAGGCTGGTCCAGGGCGGCCACGATCAGCAGGGCCAGGTCGGCGCCGTACGCCCGGGCCTCCCAGAGCTGGTACGACGTGACGATGAAGTCCTTGCGCAGGACCGGGATGTCGACCCGCGCGCGCACCGCCTCCAGGTCGGCGAGCGAGCCGCCGAAGCGGCGCTGTTCGGTGAGGACGGAGATGACGGCCGCACCGCCCGCCTCGTAGTCGGCGGCCAGCCCGGCCGGGTCGGCGATCGCGGCCAGCGCGCCCTTGGAGGGGCTGGAGCGCTTGACCTCGCAGATCACCTTGACGCCGTCGCCCTTGAGTGCGGCCACCCCGTCCTTGGCGGCGGGGGCCTTCGCCGCACGCTCCTTGAGCTCGTCGAGGCTGACGCGTGCCTGCCGCTCCGCGAGGTCGGCACGGACTCCGTCGATGATCTCGTCGAGCACACTCACGCGAGCGGCCCCCTTCCAGACGGTGGTTCCTTCAGGTTCTGAAAACCCGTGGTCAATGCGATGGTATCCGCAGGAACGCCCAGGCTTCGCATCCGGTGGACGGCGGTCCCACTACCTGGACATTCGCTTTTCGATCAAGGGCGGAGCCAGCCACCGGACGGCAGGTTCCGGACGACGGTGAACGCCAGCAGCAGCGCGCCGAGGGCCCACAGCCGCGCCGGTCCGAGACCGATCCGCAGCGGCCGGCCGCGCACCGCGCCGACCAGCCAGACGGTCCACAGCACGGCGAAGGCCAGGTAGGCCGCCACCCCGAGGGCGTTGTCGCGCAGCGCGGTGAGCAGGTCGCCGTGCACGAAGGCGTGCGCGCTGCGCAGTCCGCCGCAGCCCGGGCAGTACAGGCCGGTGAGCCGGTACAGGGGGCAGACGGGGTAGTGGCCGGGTTCGTTCGGGTCGACGGCCCCCACGTACGCGAAGGCCCCGGCGACGGCCGCGAACAGCCCCAGCGGCACGGCGATCCGTCGCCGGACGGGGGCGAGGGGCGGAGCCGGGCGGCTGGAGGCGTTCACGCGGGCATTGTGCCCCGCCGGACGCGGGGGCGCCCGCCGTGGAGCGTGGGCGTGCCCGCCGTGGCCGCGGGCGTGGCACCGGCTCGCGCGCGGTCGCACCGACGGGCCGACGGTCGCACCGCGCGGGAACACGCGAGGGGCGGCCCGTCGCATCCCTGGGGATGCCGGGCCGCCCCTCGGCGGAAACCGGGGCTCAGCTCTCGGCGGTCGCCGGCTCGCGGGTCACGACGGGAGCCGTGTGCACGAGCGCACGGCCGGCCTCCTTGGGCTGGCCGAGGCCCATGGCGCGCATGATGCCGCCGACCACACCGCCGAGGAGGGTGATCGCCATACCGGCCCAGAAGCCGACGGGCTGGGCCATCACCATGAAGGCTCCCGCGACGCAGAAACCGATGAAGGCGATGATGACACCGGTCCACGCGGCCGGGGTGTGACCGTGGCTGCTGCCCGCCATGACTTGCTCCTCGTTGCTGTGACGTGTCGTAGAGGCGTCGTACGCTCGGCGTCCATTGTCCCGTACGCGTACGCGTGCCGGACGCGGGGGTGGCGTCTGTTTCACCACATCGCCTGAAGGCGGCGTGCCGCCGCTCAGGCGCCGGTCGGGTCCTCGCCCCGGTCCAGGGCCTTCCAGATCTCCTCGGGGCGCTCGGGGTCGGCCGGAGCGGCCGTGCGCCGCGGGCGGGCGGTGCCGCGTTCGTAGCGCCCGGACATCGCGGGCCACCGGCTGCCGTAGCGCAGGGCGAGCACCCCGGCGAGCAGGATCAGCAGGCCGCCGGCGGCCGCGACATAGGGCCAGCCGGTGTGGGTGAGCGCGTCGACCGTGGCGGAGGTGTCGCCGCTCGCCTGGGCGGCCTGCTCGTCCAGGGCGGAGCCGTCGGAGGCGCCGGCCAGGGCCGCGGCGACGATCCCGGCGCCGGACAGCGTGAGCAGCCCGGAGACGAGGAGCCGGCCGGTCCTGCGGACGGCGAAGACGGCGACCAGCGCGGCGAGGCCCACTATGGCGAGGGCCGCGGGCACGCCCGTGACGTCGCTGCCCTTGGCCGTCAGCGGGAACGCGCCGCCGGCCACCGTCGCGCTGCCCTCCGCCCAGCGCTGCCGGGTCGCGAGCAGCGCCACGGCCGCGCCGAGCGCACCGCACAGGAGGGCCACGGCGAGGCTCCGCCGGCCGGAACGGGCGGGCGCGGCGGCTTCGGAACGGGGGTGAGGTACAGCAGTCACGTACTCCACTATCGCCTGAACCCCGGGCGAACCGTCACCCGGGGTTCCTATGAGAAGCGCCCTACCGGCCGAGGCGGTTCGCGGTGTGCACCGCCCGCAGCACGGCCGCCGCCTTGTTGCGGCACTCCTGGTCCTCCGCGACCGGGTCGGAGTCGGCGACGACGCCGGCGCCCGCCTGGACGTAGGCCGTGCCGTCGCGGAGCAGGGCCGTACGGATGGCGATCGCGGTGTCGGAGTCGCCGGCGAAGTCGAGATAGCCGACGCAGCCGCCGTACAGGCCGCGCCGGGACGGTTCCAGTTCGTCGATGATCTGCATCGCGCGGGGCTTGGGGGCGCCGGAGAGGGTGCCCGCGGGGAAGCACGCCGTGAGCACGTCGAAGGCGGTGCGGCCGGGGGCCACCTTGCCGGTGACGGTGGAGACGATGTGCATCACGTGCGAGTAGCGCTCGATCGACATGAAGTCGACCACCTCGACCGAGCCGGGCTCGCAGACCCGGCCGAGGTCGTTGCGGCCGAGGTCGACCAGCATGAGGTGCTCGGCGCGCTCCTTGGGGTCGGCGAGCAGTTCCTCGGCGAGGGCCTGGTCCTCCTGCGGGGTGGTCCCGCGGTGCCGGGTGCCGGCGATCGGGTGGACCATCGCCCGCCCGTCCTCGACCTTCACCAGCGCCTCCGGGGAGGAGCCGACGACGTCGAACCCGTCGAAGCGGAAGAGGTACATGTACGGCGAGGGGTTGGTGGCCCGCAGCACCCGGTAGACGTCCAGGGCGCTCGCCGTGCACGGGGTCTCGAAGCGCTGGGAGGGGACGACCTGGAAGGCCTCGCCCGCGCGGATGCGCTCCTTGACGTCCTCGACGGCCCGCTGGAAGTCGGGGCCGCCCCACCGGGCGGTGTACTCGGGCAGCTCGGACGGCGGGAGGTGTGCCGGGGGCTGGGCGACCGGGCGGGTCAGGTCCGCCTCCATGGCGTCGAGGCGGGCCACGGCGTCCGCCCAGGCCTCGTCGACGCCGGTGTCCAGGTCGTTGTGGTTGATCGCGTTGGCGATCAGCAGGACCGAGCCCTCCCAGTGGTCCATCACCGCGAGGTCGCTGGTCAGCAGCATGGTCAGCTCGGGCAGCCGCAGGTCGTCGCGCTCGCCGGGGCCGATCTTCTCCAGGCGGCGGACGATGTCGTACCCCAGGTAGCCGACCATGCCGCCGGTGAAGGGCGGCATGCCCTCCTGGTGCGGAGTGTGCAGCGCCTGGAGGGTGGCGCGCAGGGCGGCGAGGGGGTCGCCGTCGGTGGGGACGCCGACGGGCGGGACGCCGAGCCAGTGGGCCTGCCCGTCCCGGGCGGTGAGCGTGGCGGCGCTGCGGACGCCGACGAAGGAGTAACGGGACCAGGAGCGGCCGTTCTCCGCGGACTCCAGCAGGAAGGTGCCGGGTCGCTCGGCGGCGAGCTTGCGGTAGAGCGCGACCGGGGTGTCGCCGTCGGCGAGGAGCTTGCGCGTGACCGGGATGACGCGCCGGTCGGTGGCCAGCTTGCGGAAGGTCTCCAGTTCCATGTCCGCTGACCTTACTGACCGGAGCCGGGTGCGCCGGAACCGGCGGACTCGGGACCGGCGCCGCGGAGATCGGCGTCCTTGAGCAGGACGTCCGCGTCGAAGCAGGTGCGCGCGCCGGTGTGGCAGGCGGCGCCCACCTGGTCGACCTTGACCAGCAGGGTGTCGGCGTCGCAGTCCAGCGCGACCGACTTCACCCACTGGAAGTGGCCGGAGGTGTCGCCCTTGACCCAGTACTCCCGGCGGCTGCGCGACCAGTAGGTGCAGCGGCCGGTGGTGAGTGTCCGGTGCAGCGCCTCGTCGTCCATCCAGCCGAGCATGAGCACCTCGCCGGTGTCGTACTGCTGGGCGATGGCGGGGACGAGCCCGTCGGCGCTGCGCTTGAGGCGCGCGGCGATCTCCGGGTCGAGGCTGCTGGGCCGGGGGCTACCGGTCGTACTGGTCATGGAGGCCATTGTGCCGCGCGGGACCGGCAAGGCTGGGAGGGCGTCCATTGGGCGGAACGTTTACGTGGTCGTAGGCTGACTGCATGTCGACCTTCGCGAAGCGTGAACGGCTTCTTCTCGCCGACATTCTGGAAACCGTCGGGCCGGACGCCGAGACCCTCTGCGAGGGCTGGCGCACGCGGGACCTTGCCGCGCACGTGGTCGTGCGCGAGCGCCGCCCGGACGCGGCCGGGGGCACGCTGGTCAAGCAGCTCGCGCCGCGCCTGGAGAAGGTGATGGCCGAGTACACCGCGAAGCCGTACGAGGAGCTGATCCGGCTGATCCGTACCGGCCCGCCGCGGTTCTCGCCCTTCCAGCTCAAGCAGGTCGACGAGGCGGCCAACATCGTGGAGTTCTACGTCCACACCGAGGACGTCCGCCGCGCCCAGCCGGACTGGACCCCGCGCGAGCTGGACCCCGTCTTCCAGGACGCGCTGTGGTCCCGGCTGGAGCGGGTGGCGCGGCTGATGGGGCGGGGCGTGCCGACGGGGCTGGTGCTGCGCCGGCCGGACGGCCAGACGGCGGTGGCGCACCGGGGCACCCCGGTGGTCACGGTGACCGGTGAGCCGTCCGAACTGCTGATGTTCGTGTTCGGGCGGCAGAACGCGGCCAAGGTGGCGCTGGACGGCGACGCCGAGGCGATCGACAAACTGCACGAGTCCAGACAGCTGGGCATCTGACAGCTGGGCACCTGAGAGGACCGGCCCATGATCAAGGTGGCGATGACCGGCGTGTACGTGGACGACGTGGCGAAGGCGCACGCCTTCTACACCGACGTCCTCGGCTTCGAGACCCGCACCCATATGGACCTCGGCGACGGCACGCTCTTCGTGACGGTCGGGGCGCGGGAGGGGGCGCAGCCGGATCTCCAGCTGCTGCTGGAGCCCGGCGAGGGCCCGATCGCGGAGCCGTACCGCAGGGCCCTGCACGAGGCGGGGCTGCCGTGCATCGTCTTCTCCGTGGACGACATCCGGGCCGAGTACGAGCGGCTGAGCGGCCTCGGCGTCCGGTTCACCCATCCGCCGCAGGAGCAGGGCCCGATGCTGGCGGCCGTGTTCGACGACACGGTGGGCAATCTGGTGCAGCTGGTGCAGCCGAACGGCTGAGACACCCTCACCCGGGCAGCGAGGAGGCCCCGGCCGCTCGGCCGGGGCCTCCTCGGAGTGGCCTACCTGACGGGGTGGCCCGCCTCGTGGAGGGTCTGCTTGACCTCGCCGATGCGCAGGTCGCCGAAGTGGAAGACCGAGGCGGCCAGGACCGCGTCCGCGCCGGCCGCGACGGCCGGGGGGAAGTCGGCGAGCTTGCCGGCGCCGCCGGAGGCGATCACCGGGACGGTCACGTGCTTGCGGACCGCCGCGATCATCTCCAGGTCGTAGCCGTCCTTCGTGCCGTCCGCGTCCATGGAGTTCAGCAGGATCTCCCCGGCGCCCAGCTCGGCCGCCCGGTGCGCCCACTCCACCGCGTCGATGCCGGTGCCGCGCCGGCCGCCGTGGGTGGTGACCTCGAAGGAGCCCGACGCGGTGCGGCGGGCGTCGACCGACAGGACCAGGACCTGGCGGCCGAAGCGCTCGGCGATCTCGCGGATCAGGTCGGGGCGGGCGATCGCCGCGGTGTTGACGCCCACCTTGTCCGCGCCCGCCCGCAACAGCTTGTCCACGTCGTCGGCCGTGCGGACGCCGCCGCCGACGGTCAGCGGGATGAACACCTGCTCGGCGGTGCGGCGCACCACGTCGTACGTCGTCTCCCGGTTGCCGGAGGACGCGGTGATGTCCAGGAACGTCAGCTCGTCGGCGCCCTCGGCGTCGTACACCTTGGCCATCTCGACGGGGTCGCCCGCGTCGCGCAGGTTCTGGAAGTTGACACCCTTGACGACCCGGCCGTTGTCCACGTCCAGGCAGGGGATGACTCGGACCGCCAGGGTCATGACTGCTCAGGCTCCTCTGAATGCTTCTAGTTCCACTTCGACCAGGATGCGCGGGTCGACGAACCCCTCCACGACCAGCAGGGTCGAGACGGGGCGCACCGCGTCGAAGATCTCCTTGTGCGCCCGGCCCACGGCGTCCACGTCCCGCACATGGGTCAGGTACATCCGCGTCCGGATCACGGACTCGATGCCGAGCCCCAGCTCACCGATCGCCTCCAGGGCGCTGGTGAAGGCCACCTTGGCCTGTTCGTACGGATCGCCCTCCCCGTACAGCACGGTGCCCTTGAAGGACGACGTGCCCCCCACCAGCACCCGGTCCCCCGCCGCGACGGCGCGGGCGAAACCGAAGGACTCTTCCCAGGGACTCTCGCTCTGCACGCGCCGCACGGCTTCGGACGTCATGACACTGTGTCCTTTTTCAAGACGTAGCCTCCAGGGCCTCTTCCAGGGTGAACGCCTTCGCGTACAGCGCCTTCCCGACGATGGCCCCTTCGACACCGAGCGGGACGAGGCCGGCGATGGCGCGCAGGTCGTCCAGGGAGGAGACGCCGCCGGAGGCGACCACCGGGCGGTCGGTCGCCGCGCACACGTTCTTCAGCAGCTCCAGGTTCGGGCCCTGGAGGGTGCCGTCCTTGGCGATGTCCGTGACGACGTACCGCGCGCAGCCCTCCTTGTTGAGGCGCTCCAGCGTCTCGTACAGGTCGCCGCCGTCGCGGGTCCAGCCCCGGCCGCGCAGGGTGGTGCCGCGCACGTCCAGGCCGACGGCGATCTTGTCGCCGTGCTCGGCGATGACCTTGGCGACCCACTCCGGGGTCTCCAGTGCGGCGGTGCCCAGGTTCACCCGGGTGCAGCCGGTGGCGAGGGCGGCGGCGAGGGTGTCGTCGTCGCGGATGCCGCCGGACAGCTCCACCTTGATGTCCATCGCCCCCGTGACCTCGGCGATCAGGGCGCGGTTGTCCCCGGTGCCGAACGCGGCGTCCAGGTCGACCAGGTGCAGCCACTCGGCGCCGGCGCGCTGCCAGGCGAGGGCGGCCTCCAGCGGGGAGCCGTAGGAGGTCTCGGTCCCGGACTCGCCGTGCACGAGGCGGACGGCCTGGCCGTCGCGGACGTCGACGGCGGGGAGGAGTTCGAGCTTGGCCATGGTCTACAGGGTTCCGATCCAGTTGGTGAGGAGCTGGGCGCCGGCGTCGCCGGACTTCTCGGGGTGGAACTGGGTGGCCCACAGGGCGCCGTTCTCCACCGCGGCCACGAACGGCTTGCCGTGCGTGGACCAGGTGACCTTGGGGGCCTCGATCACCGGGTTGTGGGTCTCCAGCCGCCACTCGTGCACGGCGTAGGAGTGCACGAAGTAGAAGCGGGCGTCGGCGTCCAGGCCGGCGAACAGCCGGGAGCCGGCCGGGGCGTCGACGGTGTTCCAGCCCATGTGGGGGACGACGTCGGCCTGGAGCGGCTCGACCGTGCCGGGCCACTCGTCCAGGCCCTCGGCCTCCACGCCGTGCTCGATGCCGCGCGCGAAGAGGATCTGCATGCCGACGCAGATGCCCATGACGGGGCGCCCGCCGGACAGCCGGCGGTCCACCACCCAGTCGCCGCGGGCGGCGCGCAGGCCCTGCATGCAGGCGGCGAACGCGCCGACGCCCGGTACCAGCAGGCCGTCGGCGTTCATCGCCTTGTCGAAGTCGCGCGTGATCTCCACGTCGGCGCCCACGCGCGCGAGGGCCCGCTCGGCGGAGCGGACGTTGCCGAAGCCGTAGTCGAAGACGACGACGTTCTTCCGCGTGCTCAATTCCACACCTCCAGCCGCAGGACGCCCGCCACGAGGCACAGGCCCGCGCCGATCGAGAGCAGCACGATCAGGCTGGTGGGCATCTTCTGCTTGACGAAGGAGATGATCCCGCCGACCAGGAAGAGGCCGACGACGATCAGCAGGGTGGAGAGGCTGTTCACAGGGCTCCCTTCGTGGAGGGGAGGATGCCGGCCGCGCGCGGGTCACGCTCGGAGGCGTACCGCAGCGCCCGGGCCAGCGCCTTGAACTGGCACTCCACGATGTGGTGCGCGTTGCGTCCGTACGGCACGTGCACGTGCAGCGCGATCTGCGCCTGGGCGACGAAGGACTCCAGGATGTGCCGGGTCATCGTGGTGTCGTACTCGCCGATCATCGGCGCCATGTTCTCGGGCTCGGTGTGCACGAGGTACGGGCGGCCGGACAGGTCGACGGTGACCTGGGCGAGGGACTCGTCCAGCGGGACCGTGCAGTTGCCGAAGCGGTAGATGCCCACCTTGTCGCCGAGCGCCTGCTTGAAGGCGGCGCCCAGCGCGAGGGCGGTGTCCTCGATGGTGTGGTGGGAGTCGATGTGCAGGTCGCCGTCGGTCTTCACGGTCAGGTCGAACAGACCGTGCCGGCCGAGCTGGTCGAGCATGTGGTCGTAGAAGCCGACGCCGGTGGCGATGTCGGTCCGGCCGGTGCCGTCGAGGTCTATCTCGACCAGCACCGATGTCTCCTTGGTGGTGCGCTCCACGCGTCCAACGCGGCTCATGAACCCTGCTCCTTCTTCATCTCACGGACCGCGTCGAGGAACGCGTCGTTCTCCTCCGGGGTGCCGGCGGACACCCGCAGCCACCCCGGCACGCCGTTGTCCCGGACCAGGACGCCCCGGTCGAGGATCTTCCGCCAGGCCTCGTGGGCGTTCGCGAACCGGCCGAACTGGACGAAGTTCGCGTCGGACTCGGTGACCTCGTAGCCGATCGCGCGCAGCTCGGCGACCAGCCGGTCCCGCTCGGCCTTCAGCTGCTCGACGTAGCCCAGCAGCGTGTCGGTGTGCTCCAGCGCGGCCAGGGCGGTCGCCTGGGTGATCGCCGACAGGTGGTACGGCAGCCGGACGAGCTGGACGGCGTCCACCACCGCCGGGTCGGCGGCGAGGTAGCCGAGGCGCAGGCCGGCCGCGCCGAACGCCTTGGACATCGTCCGGGAGATCACCAGGTGCGGGCGGCCCTGGAGCAGCGGCAGCAGCGAGTCGCCGTGGCTGAACTCGATGTACGCCTCGTCCACGATCACCATCGACGGCTTGGCCGCCTGCGCCGCCTCGTACAGCGCGAGGACCGTCTCCGGCGGCACCGCGTTGCCCGTGGGGTTGTTGGGGGTGGTGATGAAGACCACGTCCGGCCGGTGCTCGGCGATCGCCCGCTCGGCGGCGGACACGTCGATCGTGAAGTCCTCGCCCCGGGGGCCCGAGATCCAGCCGGTGCCCGTGCCGCGCGCGATGAGGGCGTGCATCGAGTACGACGGCTCGAAGCCGATGGCGGTGCGGCCCGGTCCGCCGAAGGTCTGCAGCAGCTGCTGGATGACCTCGTTGGAGCCGTTCGCGGCCCACACCTGGGCCAGGCCGAGCGGGTACCCGGACGTCTTCGTCAGGTACTCGGCGAGCTTCGTGCGCAGTTCCACCGCGTCCCGGTCGGGGTAGCGGTTCAGGTCGCGGGCGGCCTCGCGCACCCGCTCCGCGATCCGCTCGACCAGCGGCTCGGGCAGCGGGTAGGGGTTCTCGTTGGTGTTCAGCCGTACGGGGACGTCCAGCTGGGGCGCGCCGTAGGGGGACTTGCCGCGCAGTTCTTCCCGTACGGGGAGATCGTCGATGCCGGTCACTTGCTCTCGGGTACCTTCCAGCCGAACCTCGCCTTGATCGCCGCGCCGTGCGCGGGCAGGTCCTCCGCCTCCGCCAGTGTCACCACGTGGTGGGCGACCTCGGCGAGCGCCTCCCGCGTGTAGTCCACGATGTGGATGCCGCGCAGGAAGGACTGGACGGACAGCCCCGAGGAGTGGCAGGCGCAGCCACCGGTGGGCAGGACGTGGTTGGAGCCGGCCGCGTAGTCGCCGAGCGAGACGGGGGCCCAGGGGCCGATGAAGATCGCGCCGGCGTTCTTCACCCGGTCGGCGACCGCGGCGGCGTCGGCGGTCTGGATCTCCAGGTGCTCGGCGCCGTACGCGTCGACCACCCTGAGGCCCTCCTCGATGCCGTCCACGAGGACGATCGCGGACTGCTTGCCCTGGAGGGCGGGCACGATCCGGTCGTCGATGTGCTTGCTGGCCGCGACCTGCGGCTCCAGCTCCTTGTCCACCGCGTCCGCCAGCTCGACGGAGTCGGTGACCAGGACGGCCGCCGCGAGCGGGTCGTGCTCGGCCTGGCTGATCAGGTCGGCGGCGACGTGCGCCGGGTCGGCGCCGGCGTCCGCGAGGATCGCGATCTCGGTGGGGCCGGCCTCGGCGTCGATGCCGATCTTGCCGGTGAAGTAGCGCTTGGCGGCGGCGACCCAGATGTTGCCGGGGCCGGTGACCATGTTGGCGGGCGGGCAGGACTCGGTGCCGTACGCGAACATCGCGACGGCGGTGGCGCCGCCCGCCGCGTACACCTCGTCCACGCCGAGCAGGGCGCAGGCGGCCAGGATCGTCGGGTGCGGCAGGCCGCCGAACTCGGCCTGGGCCGGCGAGGCCAGCGCGATCGACTCGACGCCGGCCTCCTGCGCCGGGACGACGTTCATGACCACGGACGACGGGTAGACGGACCGGCCGCCCGGCGCGTACAGGCCGACGCGCTCCACCGGAACCCACTTCTCGGTCACCGAGCCGCCGGGCACGACCTGGGTGGTGTGGGTCGTACGGCGCTGCGCGCGGTGGACCAGCCGGGCGCGGCGGATGGACTCCTCCAGGGCGGCGCGCACGGCCGGGTCGAGACCGGCGAGCGCGTCGGTGAGCGCCCGGGCCGGGACACGGACGGTTTCCAGCCGTACTCCGTCGAACTTCTCGGCGAAGTCGATCAGCGCCGCGTCGCCGCGATGATGCACGGCCTCGCAGATCGGGCGCACCTTCTCCAGGGCGGCCTGAACGTCGAAGTCGGCTCGGGGCAGCAGGTCGCGCAGGGCGGGGCCCTCGGGAAGGGCGTCGCCGCGCAGATCGATTCGGGAAATCACAGTCCCAATTCTCGCAGACCGCCGTCGGGAGCCGTCCGCGCGTATCAATGGCTGATACAGAACGTGGGCCAACGGCCGGTACATAGGGTGGCCGGAACCCGGAAGATCACCTTCACGTGTGGTGTTCGGGAGGTCACAGAGCGGGCATGAACGGCTGTACGAAAACCACTGAAACCCACCGAACCGGGAGAGGAGAACGGTGACCGAGGGGGCCGGCATCCGCACCGGGGACCTGCCGGACGACCTGACCGCGACCGAGGCGGGCATGTGGCAGGCCTTCCGCAACGGCAGCGTGTACGACCTGAGCAGCGGGGACTTCGTCGTGGACGATCCGCACGGCGGGCAGCCGTGGGGTCCCGAGCGGACCGTGCGCGCCCGCATCGTCTGCTGGCTGCTGCTGGACGGCCCGCCGGCGCTGGCCGGCCGGGTGTCCTCGCTGAAGCTCGTCGGCGTGCGCGTCACCGGCGCGCTGGACCTGGCGGGCGGCCAGGTCACGCCGTACGTGGAGCTGACCGGCTGCCGCTTCGACGAGGAGGTCCGGCTGCCGGAGGCCCGGTTCACGACCGTGCGCATGGTGGACTGCGCGGTGCCGCGCCTGGAGGCGGCCCGCGTGCACACCGAGGGCGATCTGCATCTGCCGCGCTGCCGGTTCCGGGGCGGGGTCCGGCTGACGGACGCCCAGATCGGCACGGATCTGCTGCTCAACCAGGCGGTCGTGCACCGGGACCGGCTGGGCCGGTCGATCATGGCGGACGGCCTGACCGTCGGCCAGGACCTCCAGGCGGAGATGCTGGAGTCGTACGGCGAGTTCAGTCTGCGCGGCGCCCAGATCGGCGTCTCGCTCAGCCTGCGCGGCGCGAAGCTCGCCAACCCCCAGTCCCGGTTCGCGCTGAACGCCCCCCAGCTGACGGTCGAGCGCACCCTGTACCTGACCCCGGCCGGAGTGGGCAGCCCGCTGCTGAGCGGCACGACACCCGCGCGCGGGACGCGCATCCAGCGGTTCGAGTGCCGGGGCGGGGTGCGCCTGGACGACGGGCGGTTCGGGGACGCCGTCGACCTGGAGCGGGCCCGGTTCACCTTCACCGACGACCAGGAGCTGTCGCTGCGCCGGGTGCAGACCCCGGAGCTGCGCTTCCTCGGGGACAAGCCGGAGCACGGCAAGGTGGTGCTGTCCGGCGCCCGGGTGGTGAACCTGGTGGACCGGGCGAGCAGCTGGCCGGACGCGGGCCGGCTGCACATGGGCGGGTTCACCTACGAGAACCTGGTGCCGCAGGGCCCCTTCCCGCTGACCGAGCGCCTGGACTGGGTGGCGGCGGCCACCGCCGAGTACGCGCCGGAGCCGTACGAGCGGCTGGCCGCGGTGCTGAAGGCCGCCGGCGAGGACGAGGACGCGCGCGAGGTGCTGCTCGCCAAGCAACGCCGGCGGCGCGAGACACTGCCGCTGGCCGCGAAGTTCTGGGGGTTCCTGCAGGACTGGGCGGTCGCCTACGGCTACCGTCCGGGCCGGGCCCTGGTGTGGATGGCGGTGCTGTGGGCGGCGGGCACGCTGGCGTTCGCGCACGCCGACCATCCGCCCCTGAACTCCGGCGGTCATCCGGTGTGGAGCCCGGCGCTGTTCACGCTGGACCTGCTGCTGCCGGTGATCGACCTGGGCCAGGCCGGCCAGTGGCAGCTGCGCGGCGGCTGGCAGTGGCTGGCGGCGGCGATGATCCTGCTCGGCTGGGTCCTGGCGACGGCCGTCGCGGCGGGCGCGACCCGGCTGCTGCGCCGGAGCTGACACGGGGACCGCCGAAACCTTCACCGGTCGCCCACACCTTCACCATATCGGTTGAACCATCACCTTTTACCTCTCCTTGACCATCGGCCGTACAACCTTCCGCAACTTCCGTGGACCCTCTGGCGCGGCCCCGACCTGCGGTCTTTCAATGGTCGGCACCATGGCTCTGCTGCCCTCGTTCATCCGCCCCACCCGGATGACCAAACGCTCCGCGCGCCCGGCCGGACGACCGCCGGCCGCGGACGAGGCCGTGCTCGACGCGCCCGACGACCGCCTGTCGCCCGCGCTCGTCGCGGCCGGCCGGGGCGAGTACGCCGCCGCGGCCGGCCTGCTCGCCGCCACCCGCGCCGCGGCCGAGTGGGAGAACCGGGACCGGTACGTACGGCGCCTGGCCGCCTTCGCCGGCTCGCGCCCCGAGTGGTACGAGGAGTGGCGCGCCGCCGCCCCGGACGACCCCGGGCTGCTGCTGGTCGGGACCCAGCTGGCGGTGGACCGCGCCTGGCCCTCGCCGGCCCGCGCGGAGCTGCTGCGCGAGGTGAGCCCGCTCATCACCGCCGCCGCCCGCGCCGACGACCGCGACCCGGTGCCCTGGCGGATCGCCCTCGACCACGCGCGCGGCTCGCGAGCCGGCCACC
>NZ_MUMF01000319.1 GCF_002155905.1 Streptomyces tricolor
GTCCCCACGGGCTCCCCGCCCCGGTGCGTGTTCCCCCGTACGCACCGGGGCGGGGCTTTTTTGCGCGCGGTCCCCGGAGCCCTTTGTTTCGGGTAGAAACAAAAGGTACCGTCGGCATGTCCACGGGACGGTCGGTCGGTGGCCGACGCCCCCGGGACGGTTAGGCTCTAGGCGCAAGGCACACCAGCCCCGCACTTCCAGCGTCACATCCAAGAAGGAGATGCTCGTGCCGTCCATCGACGTCGTCGTAGCCCGGGAAATCCTGGACTCCCGAGGCAACCCCACGGTCGAGGTCGAGGTCGGCCTCGACGACGGCAGCACGGGTCGTGCCGCCGTTCCGTCCGGCGCCTCGACGGGCGCCTTCGAGGCCATCGAGCTGCGCGACGGTGACCAGAACCGCTACCAGGGCAAGGGCGTCGAGAAGGCCGTCCTCGCCGTCATCGAGCAGATCGGCCCGGAGCTGGTCGGCTACGACGCCACCGAGCAGCGCCTGATCGACCAGGCGATGTTCGACCTGGACGCGACCGACAACAAGGGCTCCCTCGGCGCCAACGCCATCCTCGGCGTCTCGCTCGCCGTCGCCCACGCCGCCTCCGAGGCCAGCGACCTGCCCCTCTTCCGCTACCTGGGCGGCCCCAACGCGCACCTGCTGCCGGTGCCGATGATGAACATCCTGAACGGCGGCTCGCACGCCGACTCCAACGTGGACATCCAGGAGTTCATGATCGCCCCGATCGGCGCGGAGTCCTTCTCCGAGGCCCTGCGCTGGGGTGCCGAGGTCTACCACACCCTGAAGAAGGTCCTGAAGAACAAGGGCCTGTCCACCGGCCTCGGCGACGAGGGCGGCTTCGCCCCGAACCTCGGCTCCAACCGTGAGGCCCTCGACCTCATCCTGGAGGCGATCAAGGAGGCCGGCTACACCCCCGGCGAGCAGATCGCCCTGGCGCTCGACGTCGCCGCGTCCGAGTTCTACAAGGACGGCTCGTACGTCTTCGAGGGCAAGAACCGCACGGCCGCCGAGATGACCGAGTACTACGCCGAGCTGGTCGAGGCGTACCCGCTGGTCTCCATCGAGGACCCGCTGTTCGAGGACGACTGGGAGGGCTGGAAGACCATCACCGCCAAGCTCGGTGACAAGGTCCAGCTCGTCGGCGACGACCTGTTCGTCACCAACCCCGAGCGCCTGGCCCGCGGCATCGAGGAGGGCGCGGCCAACGCCCTGCTGGTCAAGGTCAACCAGATCGGCTCGCTGACCGAGACCCTGGACGCCGTCGAGCTGGCCCAGCGCAACGGCTTCAAGTGCATGATGTCCCACCGCTCCGGCGAGACCGAGGACGTCACCATCGCCGACCTGGCCGTCGCCACCAACTGCGGCCAGATCAAGACCGGCGCCCCGGCCCGCTCCGAGCGCGTCGCCAAGTACAACCAGCTGCTGCGCATCGAGGAGATCCTCGACGACGCCGCGGTGTACGCCGGCCGCAGCGCCTTCCCGCGGTTCCGCGCGAACCAGTAGGCACAGCGCTCTGCGAACCAGTAGGCACAGCAAGGGCTGAGCACCAAGCTGGCGTAAGCCTTAGCCAGTCGTACGTACGTCCCCGGACCCGGTCCCGTACCGTGTCCGGGGACGTACGCGCGTGTGTGAACGGGAGGCGGGAAGATGGCCGTGAAGGACCGTGACCGGTTCTCCACCGCGACGAGGCTCAGGCTGCTCGGCGAGCAGACCGCGGCCCGCGTCTACCGCTCGCAGACCAAGCGGCAGGCCCGCCGCTCCCGGCTCACCGGCCGCGCGGCGCTGCTCGCCCTGGTGCTGTGCACGATGATCGTCGCGCTCGCCTACCCCATGCGGCAGTACGTCTCCCAGCGCGCCGAGATCGCGGACCTCCAGCGGCAGCGGGAGCAGGCCCGCGAGCGGGTCGAGCAGCTGCGCGACCTGAAGGCCCGCTGGCAGGACGACGCCTACGCCGAGCAGCAGATCCGCCGCCGGCTGCACTACGTGAAGCCCGGCGAGACCGGGTACGTGGTCATCGACCCGGGCGCGGCCAGGCAGTCCCGCGCCGACCTCGGGGCCGCCCACCGGCCCTGGTACGCGAACGTCTGGGACGGCGTCGACAAGTCCGACGCCTCCGATCAGTGAACCGACAGAAAGCCTCCGAAAACCAGTCATGCACACGCCTCCGCCGCCCACTCCGCGCACCGAGCCCACCGACGCGGACGTCGAGGCCTTCAAGCAGCAGCTGGGCCGCCCGCCGCGCGGCCTGAGGGCCATCGCGCACCGCTGCCCGTGCGGTCAGCCGGACGTCGTGGAGACGGCCCCGCGCCTGCCCGACGGCACGCCCTTCCCGACGCTGTACTACCTGACGTGCCCGAAGGCGTCCTCCGCCATCGGCACGCTGGAGGCGAACGGCGTGATGAAGGAGATGACCGAGCGGCTGGGCCGCGACCCCGAGCTGGCCGCCGCCTACCGGGCCGCGCACGAGGACTACATCCGGCGCCGGGACGAGATCGAGGTCCTGCAGGGCTTCCCGAGCGCGGGCGGCATGCCGGACCGGGTGAAGTGCCTGCACGTGCTCGTCGCCCACTCCCTGGCCGCCGGCCCCGGCGTGAACCCGCTCGGCGACGAGGCCCTGGCCATGCTGCCGGAGTGGTGGCGCAAGGGCGCCTGCGTGACGTTCGACGACACCGAGGGGGACGAGAAGTGACCCGCGTCGCCGCCGTCGACTGCGGCACCAACTCCATCCGGCTGCTGGTCGCCGACGCCGACCCGGAGACGGGCGAACTGACCGAGCTGGACCGCCGGATGACGATCGTGCGGCTCGGCCAGGGGGTCGACCGCACCGGACGGCTCGCCCCCGAGGCACTGGAGCGCACCTTCGCGGCCTGCCGCGAGTACGCGGCCGTCATCAAGGAGTACGGCGCAGAGCGGCTCCGCTTCGTCGCCACCTCCGCCTCCCGCGACGCCGAGAACCGGGAGGACTTCGTCCGGGGCGTGCTGGACATCCTCGGGGTCGAGCCGGAGGTCATCACCGGCGACCAGGAGGCCGAGTTCTCCTTCACCGGCGCCACCAAGGAACTCACCGGCCGCACCGACCTCACCAGGCCCTACCTGGTCGTGGACATCGGCGGCGGCTCCACCGAGTTCGTCGTCGGCGACGACCGCGTGCGGGCCGCCCGCTCGGTGGACGTCGGCTGTGTGCGGATGACCGAACGGCACCTGGTGCACGAGGGCACGGTCGCCGATCCGCCCACCGAGGAGCAGATCGCCGCCATAAGGGCCGACATCGAGGCCGCCCTGGACCTGGCCGAGCAGACGGTCCCGCTGCGCGAGGCGCACACCCTGGTGGGCCTGGCCGGGTCCGTCACCACGGTCTCCGCGATCGCCCAGGATCTGCCCGAGTACGACTCCGCGCGCATCCACCACTCCCGGATCTCCCGGGACCGGGTGCGCGAGATCACCGAGCGGCTGCTGCGCTCCACGCACGCCGAGCGTGCCGCGATCCCGTCCATGCACCCGGGCCGGGTCGACGTCATCGGCGCGGGCGCCCTCGTCCTGCTCGCGATCATGGAGCGGATCGGGGCCGCGGAGGTCGTGGTGAGCGAGCACGACATCCTGGACGGCATCGCCTGGTCGGTGGCCTGACCCGGTGGCGTAGCTCTCTTTTGTTACTGAGTAGTAGCCATCTGCTGAGCAGGTTGGATAGCGTTTGAGCGGCATCGAGGGCCCCCTTGAGGGGCCCTCTGTCACGCCCGGGCGGAAAAGTTCGTGAAGTTCTTCACAAGGAATTCCCTCCGGCCGGACCCCGGAAGGGGGCCGATTGGCCCTTCCGGGGGGTCAAGAGCCGTTTGAACATGTTCAGATGGAGGGCGCGGAAGGGGCGCGGAGGGGGGTGTTCCGGCGGTGTCACGTCCCGCTCACGATCACCCCGGCGACCCGGAGAGGCAGCTCACGCGGCCTTGACAACGGGGCGAAGCGCCCCGCGGTTCCCTGCCGTGCGCATGACCTGCGTCACGCGGGCCGCGGAGTTTAACACAGGGCCTGTCAGACCTTGTGAAGGGGCGCACGAGCACCCCCCGGATGGCGGGTGGATACTCGATGGCATGAGCACCACGGAGCGTCCCAGGATCCTCGTAGTAGGCGGTGGGTACGTAGGCCTGTACGCAGCTCGGCGCATCCTCAAGAAGATGCGCTACGGCGAGGCGACCGTCACGGTCGTCGACCCCCGGTCGTACATGACCTACCAGCCCTTCCTCCCCGAAGCCGCCGCCGGCAACATCTCCCCTCGCCACGTCGTCGTCCCGCTGCGACGCGTGCTGCCGAAGGCGGAGGTCCTCACCGGCCGGGTCACCACCATCGACCAGGACCGCAAGGTCGCCACGATCGCCCCGCTGGTGGGCGAGGCGTACGAGCTGCCCTTCGACTACCTGGTCATCGCGATGGGCGCGGTCTCCCGCACCTTCCCGATCCCCGGCCTCGCCGAGCAGGGCATCGGCATGAAGGGCATCGAGGAGTCCATCGGCCTGCGCAACCACGTGCTGGAGCAGCTGGACAAGGCCGACTCCACGACCGACGAGGAGATCCGCCGCAAGGCGCTCACCTTCGTCTTCATCGGCGGTGGCTTCGCGGGTGCGGAGACCATCGGCGAGGTCGAGGACATGGCCCGGGACGCCGCCAAGTACTACAAGAACGTGTCCCGCGAGGACATGCGGTTCATCCTCGTCGACGCCGCCGACAAGATCCTGCCCGAGGTCGGCCCCAAGCTCGGCCAGTACGGCAAGGAGCACCTGGAGAGCCGGGGCGTGGAGATCTACCTCTCCACCTCGATGGACTCCTGCGTCGACGGCCACGTGGTGCTGAAGAACGGCCTCGAGGTCGACGCCAACACCATCGTCTGGACGGCCGGCGTCAAGCCGAACCCGGCCCTCGCCCGCTTCGGTCTGCCGCTCGGCCCCCGCGGCCACGTCGACTGCGAGCCGACGCTCCAGGTCAAGGGCACCGACTACATCTGGGCCGCCGGCGACAACGCGCAGGTCCCGGACCTCGTCGGCCGCAAGGCGGGCAACGAGAACGCCTGGTGCCCGCCGAACGCCCAGCACGCGCTGCGCCAGGCCAAGGTCCTCGGCGACAACGTGGTCTCCGGCATGCGGGGCTTCCCGCAGAAGGAGTACGAGCACGCCAACAAGGGTGCGGTCGCCGGTCTCGGCCTGCACAAGGGCGTGGCGATGATCGTCATGGGCAAGATGAAGATCAAGCTCAAGGGCCGCCTCGCCTGGTACATGCACCGTGGCTACCACGGTCTGGCGATGCCGACCTGGAACCGCAAGATCCGCGTCTTCGCCGACTGGACGCTCGGCATGTTCCTCAAGCGCGAGGTCGTCTCCCTGGGCGCCATGGAGAACCCGCGCGAGGAGTTCTACGAGGCCGCCAAGCCGGCGCCGGTCGCCGCCAAGCCGGAGGAGAAGGCCAAGGCCTCCTGACCTCCCGGTCACCCGTTCAGCCCGAAGGGGCCGCCTGCCATCCGTGGTGCGGGCGGCCCCTTCGGGCTGTCTGCGGTCCTGCGCCGCCGGTCAGACGGAACGGGGGGCCTCGGTGGACTCGGGCGTCCGGCCGGCCTGCCCGGCGTCCTTGTCCGGCACCACGACACTGTCCAGTACGCGCTGGTGGTCCTCGTCCATCAGGTCCTCCTGGCCGCCCACGGAGAGCGTGATCACAGTGACCAGGTACTGGCCGTGGTCGACGAAGCGGACGTGACCCGTGGTGCCGTCGTCCGCCACCAGGTCCGCGTGGAGTTCGCGTGCGCCGTCCGCGGTGGTGCTCTGCCGGACGTCGGTACTGCGTATGCGGTTCTTGGCGGACTTGGAGTCCTTGTTGTACGCGTCCACGTTGGCCTTGAGAGTGCGCTTGAGGTCCCAGGGGGTGTCCGGGTCCGTGCCGGGCACCTCCTCCACGGCGAAGGCGATGGCCCCGTAGTCGGTCGGCACCGCGTAGACGCGGCTGTGCACACCGTCCTCGACGCTCTTCTCCACCTCGGCCTTGCCGGGAAGCTGCACGGAGATGCCGCTCGGCGTGTCCGTGGTCTTGGCCCACTGCGGGGCGGCGGTGACGCCGGCCGCGGCGACGGTCGCGTTCTGCGGAGCCGGGGCCGCGAAGGCGCTGCCCGGCAGCAGCACACCTCCGGTGATCACCGTGGTGGAGGCGGCCAGCAGGGCGAGACGCTGGAAACGGGAAAGGCAGATCATGGGAATGCACCTCTTCGGAAGGAACGAACCGGGGATGCCTCCATTAGGACCCGCCTCCCCGAAGCCGGTCATGCCCCGCCTTCCCGTGACAGGAAATCCCGTGACTTGACCCCGGCCCCCATCCCGTCCACAATCCCCTGCCGCCACAACCTCAAGGAGAGCAGTCTTGGCGTGTACGGGTCAGTGGATGGTTCCCGGACCCAGGGACGCGCGAGCGCGGCAGCGCGGGGGCGGGGCACATGTGAAGTAATGATGAGAGTCAGCACTTCGATCGGCCAAATGAGAGTGGGCATCGGTAAGTTGAGAGGCCGGTAAGAGACTCTGCGATCCACCGGCGCCGGTCAGTGAAGTCCATCGAGGGCCTCAACTACTCGATCAAGGGCTCCGGTGGTTCAGGCAATGAGCTGGGCCGTGACCGAATCTTCACGCAGAGCCGGCCGCGCGGAAGCGGGAGATCGTTACATCGTGAGGTTCGGCAGGAGTGTGTACCAGGCTCTCGGGTTGGTCGTCGCTGCGGGTGTCGCGCTCTCGGCCTGTGCCGGAGGCGAGGACGAGGGCGAGAGCCGGGACAGGAATGATGCTCCGCAGGGTTGGAGCGTGTGCAATGAGCTTTTCGGCGCCGGCAGGATCGACCGGCTCCAGGACGAGATGGGTGGCGGCACCTTGGCGGTGCTGAACGCCGGCACGCCGGTGGGCGAACTGATGTCCGGCCGGGCGAGTGTCGCAAGGTCCTGGAAGCCGGGCAGCGAAGCGCATTATGCAAACACCAGTCGTCCCTGCGACCTCGGTATCGACGGAACGAGTAAGAGGTTCCACGCTTATGTGAGCTGGTCCGTCGACTCGCCGGAAGACATCAGGGCCGGTGATGCGGGCGAGGGTTGGCAGTCCCTGGGCAAGGATGTCTACGTCAGACGTGAAGACGGCGGCCTGCACCTGACCGCGGCCATTCCATGCAAGATCGAGGGCTCTCACAAGGCCCAGGAAGCCGAACTCCCCCTGGAAGTGGAGACCGAGGTCAGGAATGTCCCTGAGTTCGACACCGAGCTGCTGAGCGAGATGACCGCCCAGCTCGCGCGCAAGCTGGCGCACGGCCTCCCCTGCCGCAATGATCCAGCCGTGCCGAGCGAACTCTGAAAGGAAGCCGGTGACGGTGGCCTTCCGGTGACCGGCCGGCCGTCCCACGGCGGGCTCCGCGGTGTGCGTGGCGGGTACAAGCATTTTACCCAGCTGCAACACGCCGGGGGGACTGCGGCCGGGCCTCGCGTGTGTTTATGTGGCGTTGGACATTCCGGGATCTCTCGTCACGGAGGTGTGCGTCATGGCCGACGCCGCGCAGCGGCTGAGGAGTCTTGCCGAGCAGTTGCTGGGGGCCCCGCTCCCGGTGCGCTTGAGGGCCTGGGACGGATCGCAGGACGGGCCGCCGGACGCGCCGGCGCTCGTCGTGCGCAACCGCCGCGCCCTGCGCCGCATGCTGTTCAAACCGGGCGAGCTGGGCCTGGCCCGCGCCTGGGTCGCCGGTGACCTGGAGATCGAGGGCGACCTGTACACCGTGCTCGACGTGATGGCGGGCCTCGTCTGGGAGCGCGGCGAGGACGCCCGCGGCCTCGGCGAGGCCCTGCGCGACCCCGGTGTCCGGGCCGCCGCCCGCGAGCTGCTGAAACTGGCCGGCCCGCCGATCCCGCCCGCCCCGCCGCGCGAGGAGATCCGCAGACCCCGCCGGAATCTGCACACCCGCCGCACCGACCGGCGGGCCATCAGCCACCACTACGACGTCGGCAACGACTTCTACGAGATCGTCCTCGGCCCGTCCATGGTGTACTCCTGCGCCTACTGGGAGGACGCCGGAACCCTGGAGTCCGCCCAGCGCGACAAGCTCGAACTCGTCTGCGCCAAGCTGGGACTGAAAGAGGGTCAGCGGCTGCTGGACGTGGGCTGCGGCTGGGGCTCCATGGCCATCCACGCCGCCCGCGAGCACGGCGTGAGCGTCGTCGGTGTCACGCTCTCCCAGGAGCAGGCGGCGTACGCCCGCAAGCGCGTCGCCGACGAGGGGCTGACCGACCGGGTGGAGATCAGGGTCCAGGACTACCGGGACGTCGTGGACGGCCCCTTCGACGCCATCTCCTCCATCGGCATGGCCGAACACGTCGGCGCCGAACGGTACCTGGAGTACGCCCGCCAGCTGCACGCCCTGCTGGTCCCCGGCGGACGGCTGCTCAACCACCAGATCGCCCGCCGCCCGCAGCGCGACGAGTCGACGTACCAGGTCGACCCGTTCATCGACTCCTACGTCTTCCCGGACGGCGAACTCGCACCGATCGGCACCACCGTCACCCAGCTGGAACGGGCCGGCTTCGAGGTCCGCGACGTGGAGTCCATCCGCGAGCACTACGCCCGCACCCTGCGCCGCTGGGTCGCCAACCTGGAGGCCGACTGGGACCGCGCGGTCCGGCTCACCAGCCCCGGCCGGGCCCGGGTCTGGCGGCTGTACATGGCCGCCTCCGCGCTCGCCTTCGAACGCAACCGCATCGGCGTCAACCAGGTCCTGGCCATCCGCACCCCCGAGTCCGGCGCCTCCGGACTCCCGCTGCGGCCCCGCACCTGGCACGGCTGACGGCAGGACGGCTGACGGCAGGACGGCACCACAGGACGACACAGCGGTACGACAAAGGGGCCCCCTTCCGCGGGGGCCCCTTCCTCGTCGTACGACCGGCTACTCGGCCTTGATGGCCGCCAGCATGTTCAGCCGGGCCGCGCGGCGGGCCGGCCACAGCGCGGCCAGGACGCCCACCGTGCCCGCCAGCAGCAGGAACACCGCCATCCGGCCCCAGGGCAGCACCAGTTCGTACGTCGGCATCTTCGCGCCCAACAGCTCACCGGCCGCCCAGCCGAAGAACACGCCCAGGCCGATGCCCAGCACCCCGCCGAACAGGGAGATCACCAGGGACTCCAGGCGGACCATCCGCTTCACCGCCCTGCGGTCCAGGCCGATCGCACGGAGCATGCCGATCTCCTGCGCGCGCTCGAAGACGGACATGGCCAGCGTGTTGATGACGCCGAGCACGGCCACGATCACCGCCATGCCGAGCAGGCCGTAGACCATGTTCAGCACCAGCGTGAAGCTCTTGGCGATCTCGTTGGAGATGTCCTGCTTGTCCTGGACCTTGATCGCCGGGTTGGCGCCGAGAGTCTTCTCCAGCCTGTCCTTGACCCCGTCCGAGGCGCCGTCCGCGGTCTTGACCATGACCTGCATGTCGGCCGGGTCGGAGAGGTGCGGGGTGAGGACCTTGTTGTCGAGGATGATGCCGTTGAGCATCTCGTTGCCCTCGTACACGCCCGCGACCGTCAGCCGCTGCGCCTTGCCGTCCTCGAAGTGCGCGGTGAACCGCGAACCGGCCGACCAGCCGTACTCCTTGGCCCGGTCCTTGTCCACGACGACCCGGGTGCCGCCCACGCCGAAGGAGCCGTCGGTCACCTTCAGGTCCGTCAGCTCGCGGATCGACGCGCCGTCGACGCCGGTCAGGAACTCGGTGCCGCCGTCGATGCGGGACTCGCCGTTGCGCAGCGGGCTGCTCGCGGTGACCCCGTCACTGGCGGCGATCTTCTTCGCCACATCGGGGGAGAGCGGACCGCGGTTGGCCATCGAGACGACGTAGTCGGCGCGGATCGCCGAGCTGGCCATCTTGTCGATGGACTTCTGCAGGCTGCCCGCCATCACCGTCATGCCGGTGATCAGGGTCAGGCCGATCATCAGCGCGGAGGCGGTGGCCGCGGTACGGCGCGGGTTGCGCACCGAGTTCTGCCGGGCCAGCTTGCCCGACACCCCGAAGGCGCGCAGCAGCGGCGCGGCGGCGGCGATCAGCGGGCGGGACAGCAGCGGGGTCAGCACGAACACGCCGATGATGAGCAGGACCGCGCCGAGGCCCATCGCACCCTGGCCCGAGTCGGTGTCCATCGTCGTACCCACCAGCACCACCGCGACACCGGCCGCGGCGAACAGCGCGCCCAGCGTGTTGCGCAGCACCAGCGACTTGGTGGTGGCCTTGGCGTGCACGCTGCTCATCGCCGCCACCGGCGGGATCTTCGCGGCCCGGCGGCCGGGCAGCCAGGCGGCCAGCATGGTGATGAGGATGCCGACCGCGAGGGCGGCGACCACCGTGCCGGGGCTGATCACCAGCGGCCCGTCCGGCACGCTCGCGCCGAAGGAGCCCAGCAGGGACCGCAGGCCCGCGCCGATGCCGACACCGGCGGCCAGGCCGGTCACACCGGCGACCGTGCCGACCGCGAACGCCTCGATGAGCACCGAGCGGGTGACCTGGCGGCGGGAGGCGCCGACCGCCCGCAGCAGGGCCAGTTCCCGGGTGCGCTGGGCGACCAGCATGGTGAAGGTGTTGGCGATGATGAACGTGCCGACGAACAGGGCGATTCCGGCGAACACCAGCAGGCCCTGCTTCAGGCTGCTCATGGACGAGGCGATGAGCTCGGCCTGGTCGTCGGCGAGCTGCTCGCCGGTGGTGGTGTCCACCAGCTTCGCGGGCAGGGCCTTGTCCAGCTCGGCCTTGAGCGCCGCCTGGCTGGTGCCGGGCGCGGCCTGCACGTCGATCTCGTCGTACGTGCCCTTCTTGCCGAACAGGGCCTGCGCGGTCGGCGTGTCGAACAGGGTGAGGCTGCCGCCCGCGGCGACGTTGCCGTCGTCGGTGGTGAAGATGCCGCTGATGACGGGTGTGAGGACCGGGCCGTCGACGGAGAGGCGCACGGTGTCGCCGACCTGGTAGCCGGCCCGCTTCGCGGTCGCGGAGTCGATCAGCACCTCGTCCTTGCCGCGCGGGGCGTGGCCGCTGACCAGCGGGTAGCGGGGGTCCTCGGTGCCCCAGTAGTTGCCGCCGGCGGACTGCCAGTCGCCGCCGACCAGCTTGCCGTCCTTGTCGGCGACGGCGGTGAAGCCGGTGACGACACCGGTGGCGGAGGCGGCCCCCGGCACCTTGGCGGCCTTCTCCAGCAGGGCCTGGGTCAGCTCGGGCGTCCTGCCGACCTGGTTGCCCTTGGAGTCCTGGTACTCGGGCTGTACGGCGACGTCCACCCGGTCGAAGCCCTTGGCGGAACTCTTCTGGTAGGCGTCGGAGATGGTGTTGGTGAAGACCAGCGTCCCGGACACGAACGCGACGCCGAGCATGACGGCGAGCACGGTCATCAGGAGCCGGGCCTTGTGCGCGAGGACGTTGCGCAGGGCGGTGCGGAACATCAGCGGGTACGGCCCTTCACGTCGAACTCGGGGGTCTGGGGGTTCCCCCCGGGGAGATTGCGCATGAGGTCGAGGACGGAGTCGGCCGTCGGGCCGTGGATCTCGTCGACGATCCGTCCGTCGGCCAGGAAGACGACGCGGTCGGCGTACGCGGCGGCCACCGGGTCGTGGGTCACCATGACCACGGTCTGGCCCAGTTCGCGCACCGAGTTGCGCAGGAAGCCGAGGACCTCGGCGCCGGAGCGCGAGTCGAGGTTTCCGGTCGGCTCGTCACCGAAGATGATGTCGGGCCGGGAGGCGAGGGCCCGGGCGACGGCGACGCGCTGCTGCTGACCGCCCGACAGCTGGGACGGCCGGTGGCTGAGCCGCCCGGACAGCCCCACCATTCGGATGACCTGATCCAGCCAGGCCTTGTCGGGCTTCCGGCCCGCGATGTCCATGGGGAGGGTGATGTTCTCCAGGGCGGTCAGGGTCGGCAGCAGGTTGAACGCCTGGAAGATGAAGCCGATCTTGTCTCGGCGCAGCTTGGTCAGCTGCTTGTCCTTCAGGGACCCCAGCTCGGTGTCCCCGATCCGGACGGACCCGGAGGAGAAGGTGTCCAGACCGGCCACGCAGTGCATCAGCGTGGACTTGCCGGACCCGGACGGCCCCATGATCGCGGTGAACTCGGCCTGCCGGAAGTCGACCGAGACCCGGTCCAGGGCGACCACCCGGGTCTCACCCTGCCCGTAGATCTTCGACAGCTCTGTGGCGCGTGCGGCCACGGCCGTGGTCCGGCCGGCGGTGGGTGTGGTGGTCACGGGACGGTGCTCCTGTCGGGACGACGTGTGTTCCTGGGGACCGTTCCATCGTCCCGGCGCCCGGCGGGCCTGTAGTCAGTCGCTGTTCCGGTTCCGGAGGGCGACTCGGGTCGGACGGCGGGGCCCGGTGTCATACCTGGGGAGGACGGGCGACCCTGACTCCCGGCTTGGGGATAACAGGTGGAACACCCTCGTTCGGACGGTGAAATTCCGTCATTTCGCGTACGCGCGCGGAGCCGTCGCGTCAGGCTATTGGCAAGTGCGGATGGCGCGTTCCGGCGGCTGATGCACCCTCAGACGTCAATAAAATAAGACAACATCGGTCCACCCTTCCGCTGTTCGGGGGATGGCTCCCGATAGGCTCGAACCTCGAAGCGGAGCCCATGGCCTGCCCGGATGGTGGAATGCAGACACGGCGAGCTTAAACCTCGCTGCCCCTTCGCGGGCGTGCCGGTTCAAGTCCGGCTCCGGGCACCTTCTCCTGACGTCACCCCCTCGACCCGCCGAACCCTCGCACGACCGTTGACAGGGGGTCCCGCGCGGTCGGAGACTCGCGCTCGGATGTGAGTGAAGGAAATTTCACCAGACGAACGCCAGCAGGGTCGGTGGCGGAGAAGGGGACGGTCGATGCGTACCACCGTCGGGATCATCGGAGCGGGGCCGGCCGGGTTGCTGCTCGCGCGGTTGCTGTACCGGGCGGGGATCGAGTCGGTCGTCCTGGAGAGCCGCGACCGGGGCTACGTCGAGCGGCGCCAGCGGGCCGGGATCCTGGAGCAGGGCACGGTGGACGTGCTGCGCGCCGCCGGGGCCGGGGAGCGGATGGACCGGGAGGGGCTGCGGCACGACGGGATCGAGCTGCGCTTCGACCGGCGCCGGCACCGCGTCGACTTCCCCGCGCTCACCGGCGGGCGGTCCGTGACCGTCTACGCCCAGACCGAGGTCTGCAAGGACCTCATCGCGCTCCAGCTCAAGGAGGGCGGGCCGCTGCTGTTCGGGGCCGAGGCGCTGGCGGTGGAGGGCGCGGCGGGGGACCGGCCGCGGATCCCCTTCCGGTACCAGGGGCGCGAGGTCGTGCTGGAGTGCGACTACGCCGTCGGCTGCGACGGCTTCTGGGGCGTGTCCCGCCAGGCCTTCCCGGCGGAGGTCTCCCGCGTGTTCGAGCGGACGTACCCCTACGCCTGGCTCGGCGTCCTCGCCGACGTCGCCCCCTCGCACGACGAACTCGTCTACGCCCGGCACGAGCGCGGCTTCGCCCTGCTGTCGATGCGGTCGCCGTCCGTCTCCCGGCTCTACCTCCAGGTGCCCGCCGGCACGGAGGCCGGGCGGTGGAGCGACGAGGAGATCTGGGACGAGCTGGAGCGCCGGTTCGAGACGGACGACGGCTGGCGGCTGGAGCGCGGGCCGGTCACCCAGAAGTCGGTCACCCCCATGCGCTCCTTCGTGCACGAGCCGATGCGGCACGGCCGGCTCTTCCTCGCCGGCGACGCCGCCCACATCGTGCCGCCGACCGGCGCCAAGGGGCTGAACCTCGCCGTCGGCGACGTCGTCACCCTCGCCCGGGCCCTCGTCCACGAGAAGGAGACCGGCTCCGCGGACCTCCTCGACGCCTACTCCGCGACCTGTCTGCGCCGGATCTGGCAGGCCGAGCGGTTCTCCTCCGACATGACGGCCCTGCTGCACCGGGCCCCGGACGCCACCGCCTTCGACGCCCGCCTCCAGCTGGCCCGGCTGGAACGGATCGCCTCCTCCCGCGCGGCCGAGACCGAGCTGGCCGAGGCGTACACAGGGTTTCCGCTCGGTTAGCCGTCCGTCCATGGCCGGGAATCAGACGTCCGCGTAGCGTGTTGGGCAGCACAGCAGGGGAAAGATCCTCCTCAAGTATCATGGTCGATCCTTTGCCAATCCATTACTCTTGAGCCAAGGCTGCGCTCGGTAGCCATGGAGGAGTGAAATGAGGAGCAGCAACCCGGTCTTCTCGCGACGGGGGTTCAGCCGCGACAACGGCTACGCCGGCTTCAACACCGCACCGCAGGCCGGGTACGCACAGGGCAACCCCTACGCGCAGAACCCGTACGCACAGAACCCGTACGCGCAGGGCGACGTCCAGTACGGCGCCCCGCCGCAGGCCCCGGCCACCACCGACCGGATGACCATGGACGACGTCGTCGTCCGCTCGGCCATCACGCTCGGCACGGTCGCCGTCGGCGCCGTCCTCGCCTGGGCCCTGCTGCCGGTCTCGGGCACCAGCTACGGCCTGGCCATCGGCGCCGCGCTGATCGCGTTCGCCCTCGCGATGGTCCAGAGCTTCAAGCGGAGCCCGTCGCCCGCGCTGATCCTCGGGTACGCCGCCTTCGAGGGCGTCTTCCTCGGCGTCCTCAGCGAGATGTACAACAGCCGCTGGAGCGGAGCCCCCTTCCAGGCGGTGCTCGGCACCATGGCGGTCTCGGGCGCGACCCTGCTGATCTACAAGGCCGGCTGGATCCGCGTCACCGCCCGCTACGCCCGTATCGGTCTGGCCATCGCGATCGCCTTCATGGTGGTCATGGCGGTCAACCTGCTGCTGGTCGCCTTCGGCGTCGCCGAGGACGGCGGACTGCGCAGCTTCGGCCCGCTCGGCGCCGTTGTCGGCATCATCGCGATCGTGCTCGGCGCCTTCTTCCTGACCCTCGACTTCAAGCAGATCGAGGACGGCATCGCCTACGGCGCCCCGCGCAAGGAGTCCTGGCTGGCCGCGTTCGGCCTCACCATGACCCTGGTGTGGATCTACGTGGAGATGCTGCGGCTGGTGGCGATCTTCAGCAACAACGACTAGCGCGCGAGCGCAGGTCACAGGCAGGGCCCCGGGCGATCCGCCCGGGGCCCCTGTGCCGTTCAGCGCAGCTTGCGCGCCGCCCTCCTCAGGTCGTACTCGTGCACGATCGCCTTCGCGTGGCCGTACGCGAGGTCGTACTCGTGCCGGAGCCAGCTGACCTTCTCCTCGAAGCGGAAGAGCGCCGGGCCTTCTTCGACGGTGCGCAGCCAGTCGGAGATCTCACGACCGGTGCAGTGCGGGATGCGGGCGAGCAGATTGCGGTGGGTCTCCTCCGAGAAGACGTGGGACATCGGCGCCTCCGAACGCAAAGGGGATGTAAGCCGGTCCTTCACGTCACCGTGCCTGAGCGTTCGCGTATTGGCAACAGTGCGGGGCGTTACGCTCGGCGGGTGGTTGATACGACGCCCTTGACCCAAGCAGTGGATCACTTCGCCGACCGGCTGCGGGCGGCGCCGCAGAGCCGGCTGCAACGAGGCGCCGCCGCGGAGGCCCTGGCCCTGGCGCGGGAGCTGTCCCGGCGGGCCCAGCTGACGGAAGAGCCCGGGCGCGAGCCGCGGGAGATGCCGGACGCGGGGATGTTCGCCGCGGCGGATCAGATCCTCGTGGCCGCGCACGACCTCGCGGTCGTGCTGCGGAGCGAGGATCAGGTGGCCGAGGCCGTGCGACTGGTGGAGGAGGCGCGGAAGCGGGCGGGGGTGTGAGGGCGTCCGGCTACAGGGACGCTATGACGCGGTCCGCCAGGATGTACACCGTCTCCTCGCCGCACGCGAACGTCAGCGTGTACGCCCCCGAGATGCCGGAGCCGCCCAGGAGGTACGGCGTCTCGCCCGACTCCAGGGCCGCGGCCAGGCGTTCCGCCGTCTCGCGGTGGCCCGGGGTCATGCACAGCGTGGTGCCGTCGGCGAAGACGTAGACGTCGAGGGTGCCGAGCGGGCCGGGACGGACGTCGGCGAGTTCGACGCGCTCGGCGGCCAGCTCCTCCAGGGTGGTCACCGTGCGCTCGTGGTCGCCGACGGCCGGCGACTGCACCGGGACGAAGTCGGGGTGCGAGGGGTGCCGGCGGCGGGCGGCGGCCAGTTCGGGGGACTCCGCGGGAGCCCCGCCCTGGACGACGTCCTTGAACTCGTCGGCGTCGACGCCGGGCTCGGCCACCGGCTCCAGCGGCTCCAGGCCCACGAAGTCCGCCTGCCGGGGCAGGAAGACGTCGGCCTCGGGCAGGCCGAACAGGGAGGGCGCGTCGGAGGCGTCGCGGGCCTCCTGCGCCGCCCAGAAGGCGCGGGCCTCGGCCAGTTCGCGCTCGCGCTCCTCGGCCAGCGCCGCGGCCACGGCCGCGCGTATCTGGTCGGCGTCGGCACTGGTGCGGGCGTTCGGCAGCAGGGCGCGCGTGGTGGCCGCCCGGTCATCGGCGAGCTGCCGCTGCAACTCGGTGAGCTGGCGGCGCAGCTTCAGAACGGTGCGCAGGACGGCGACGCCCACGGCGCCGGTGGCTGCCGTGGTGAGCAGCAGGGCGATCGGCATGGCGCTCACTGACATACTCCCGGTTCAAAGTCGACCCCCGACTTCCTACATCAGCTTGAAGGGCGGACTAACCAGCTGTCAGTGCGTAACGTCACGAAACGGACAGGACTTTGGACTCGTGGTTTCGTCGTGCGCTGTGCTGACCCGCGCTGACCTGCACCGATGTGCAGGGCGAGCGAGATAGGTCACATCCTGGGGGAGATTCGATCACGGAAAGGCCCAGAACCTTGGTGTTTCCTCGGTTCTGGGCGCTTCTGCGACGTAACGTGCGTGGTTCGCTACGGACGGTGGGTCAGCTGAGGCGCTCGATGACCATCGCCATGCCCTGGCCGCCGCCGACGCACATCGTCTCCAGGCCGAACTGCTTGTCGTGCCACTGGAGCGAGTTGATCAGGGTGCCGGTGATGCGGGCGCCCGTCATGCCGAAGGGGTGGCCGACGGCGATGGCGCCGCCGTTGACGTTCAGCTTGTCGAGGTCGATGCCGAGGTCCCGGTAGGACGGGATGACCTGGGCGGCGAAGGCCTCGTTGATCTCGACCAGGTCGATGTCGTCGATGGTCAGGCCGGCGCGCCGGAGGGCCTGCTTGCTGGCCTCGACCGGGCCGAGGCCCATGATCTCCGGGGAGAGGCCGGAGACGCCGGTGGACACGATCCGGGCGAGCGGGGTCAGGCCCAGCTCGCGGGCCTTGGTGTCGGACATGATGACGAGCGCGGCGGCGCCGTCGTTGAGCGGGCAGCAGTTGCCGGCGGTGACGAGGCCGTCGGGGCGGAAGACCGGCTTCAGACCCTGCACGCCCTCCAGGGTGACGCCGGCGCGCGGGCCGTCGTCCTTGCTGACCACCGTGCCGTCGGGCAGCGTCACCGGGGTGATCTCGCGCTCCCAGAAGCCGCTCTTGATGGCTTCCTCGGCGAGGTTCTGCGAGCGGACGCCGAACTCGTCCATCTCCTGGCGGGTGACGCCCTTCCAGCGGGCCAGGTTCTCGGCGGTCTGGCCCATGGCGATGTACGGGTCGGGCAGCAGGCCGTCCTCGCGCGGGTCGTGCCAGGTCGTGCCCTCCTGCTGGGCGACGGACGCGGTGCGCGCCTCGGCCTCGGCGAACAGCGGGTTGTGCGTGTCCGGCAGGCCGTCGGAGCTGCCCTTGCGGTAGCTGGAGACCATCTCGACGCCGGCCGAGATGAAGACGTCGCCCTCGCCGGCCTTGATGGCGTGCAGCGCCATGCGGGAGGTCTGCAGGGAGGAGGAGCAGTACCGGGTGATCGTGCAGCCCGGCAGGTGGTCCATGCCCATCTGTACGGCGACGATCCGGCCGAGGTTGTGGCCCTGCTCGCCGCCGGGGAGGCCGCAGCCGAGCATCAGGTCGTCGATGTCCCGGGGGTCCAGCTCGGGGATCTTGGCGAGCGCCGCCTGGATGATCGTGGCGGTCAGGTCGTCGGGGCGCAGGTCCTTCAGGGAGCCCTTGTTCGCGCGGCCGATGGGGGAGCGGGCGGTCGAGACGATGACGGCTTCGGGCATCACGGCTCCAGGGGAAGGGGGTTGGGCAGGGCCGGTTGGGAAGTTACCCGTCCGTATGGCCCAGGTCACCGGTGTTGCGGTGTGACACTGACCGCAATTGTCTAAGCGCTTGCTTGGTCCCGTCGGCCGGGTCCTCGCCCCCCGACCCGGTGGGCCGAGAGGAGGGGACAGGGAATCCGTACGACGACGCCGACCGTGTCCCCGGTGCGACCGCCCCGAACCGCGCCCGCCACGGCACCTTTCCCGCCGGCCGGACCGGCCGGGCGGGCGAGGCCGGTCAGAGCGGCCGGGTCGCCGGCTCCGCCTCCGCTACACGGCGGCGGCGCCTCCGCTTGAGCAGCGCCCACGGCCCGCGCGGCCCCGTCGGCATCGCCGCCGTCACCTCCGTGCCCGCCTCGGAAGCGGCCTCCGCGGCGGCCCGCGCCACCGGCAGGAACCCCTCGCGGCGCGACACGTCCGGCCGTTCCTCCTCCGCCGGCCACAGGCCCAGCGCCGCGCACACCGTCGGCAGCACCGCCATCGCCGCCGTCGCGTACCCCTCCGCCGAGGGGTGGTAGTTGTCCGGGCCGAACAGCTCCCGCGGGTTCGCCTCGAACTCGGGGCCCAGCAGGTCGCCCAGCGAGACCGTGCGCCCGCCCTGCTCCACCACCCCGATCGTCTGGGCCGCCGCCAGCTGCCGGGACGCCCGCCGGGCCAGCCATCGCAGCGGCTGCTGCACGGGCTCGATCGTGCCGAGGTCGGGGCAGGTGCCGACGACCACCTCGGCGCCGGCCGTGCGCAGCCGCCGTACCGCCGCCG
>NZ_MUMF01000320.1 GCF_002155905.1 Streptomyces tricolor
CGGCGGCGCGCCGCCGAGCGGTTCGAGGTGTGCCGGGAGCAGGTCGCCGAGGCCTTGTCCGTGCTGGCCGAGTCCGATGAACTGACCCCCTGCGGAAGGGAGTTCGTCCGGCGCATGGGCAGCCACCACGCACACCTCGGGACGGCCGCCCACCCGCCGGGATGACCCTCCGTAGAGGCGGTATTGCGTTACGTTATGCCTGCGGGCGCCCACGAGAGAAGGCGACCGCGGCGGAACAGGGAGCGGCGATGGCGGAACAGCGGCGGCCGGGCGCGAACGGTGCGGCGGCACCCGAGCACGTGCTCGTGGTCTTCCCGGGGTACTACCGCTCGTGGGCGGCGTGGATCGCGCAGTGCCTGGAGCGGCACGGCCACCGGGCCACCCTGCAACGCTGGGACCCGCCCCGCGAGGTCGCGCTGGAGGACTCGCTCGGCGACCTGCTGCTGGCCAGCGGACAGGTGCTGCTGGTCCTCAACGACTGGTTCTTCGAACTGGGACCGCGCCCGCCGGGGGAGTGGAACGACGCGCTGCGCGGCTTCGTCGCCGCCCACGCCGACCGGTTCGCCGCGGTCAACCTCACCAACCGGCCGCTGCTGCCCGCCACCGCCGTCCTGGAACCGGCCAGCCTGTGGGCGCTGAGCGAGGAGGCCGCCGAGGAACGCCTGCTGCGCCGGCTCGGCCTGGAGCCGCTCGCCCGCCCCCGCGCGCTGCCCGGCCGGATCCGCTACCCGGACGAGCGCTGCGAGATCTGGGGCGAGGTGCCGCGCCGCAACCCGCGCTTCACCGGCCGCGACGACCTGCTCGGCGAACTCCACCAGCGGCTCGCGGACGCCGAGCGCGGCGCCGCCGCCTGCACCCTCGTCGGCATGTCCGGCATCGGCAAGACCCAGCTGGCCGCCGAGTACGCGCACCGCTTCAGCACCGACTACGACCTGGTGTGGTGGGTCAACAGCGACGACCGCACCATCCAGCGCGACCGCCTCGGCGAACTCGCCGTCGAACTCGGCCTGCGCATCGGCAGCGAGCCCGGCGAACGCATCCGCGCGGTCCGCGGCGCGCTGCGACGCGGCGAGCCGTACGCGAACTGGCTGCTGGTCTTCGACGGCTGGGACGACATCGAGGCCGTCTCCTCACTGCTGCCGCAGGGCACCGGGCACGTACTGATCACCTCCCGCAACCGGGGCTGGAGCGAGCACACCGACGTGCTGGAGATCCCCGCGTTCCTGCGCCCCGAGTCCACCGCCTACCTGATGCGCCGCGCCCCGCACATCACCGCGCGCGAGGCCGACGAGGTGGCCGCCGAGTTCGGCGACGTGCCGCTGCCGCTGGTGCAGGCCGCGTCCTGGCTCGGCGAGTCCCGCATGGAGGCCGCCGAGTACCTGCGGATGGTGCGCGAGCGCCGGCTGTCCACGGTCGACGAGCCCGTCACCGGCGAGGGCTTCCCGCAGTCCTCCCTGACCTCCTGGGCCATACTGCTCAACCGGCTGCGCCGCTCCCAGCCGCAGGCCATCGAGGTGCTCGGGCTGTGCACCTCCTTCGCCCCCGGCCGCATCCCGCTCGGTCTGATCCGCGCCTACCCGCGCGCCGAGCTGCCCGAGGAACTGCGCTGGATGTCCACCGACCTGCCCGCCTGGACCCGGGCCCTGGACACCCTGGTCAACTACTCGGTGCTCACCCGGGAGACCCGCGGCCCGCTCGTCGCCGAGATGGGCCCGCACCAGGAGTCGGTGCACATGCACCGGCTCGTCCACGACATCGTCTCCAAGCTGACCAGCGACGGCAGCCACGAACTGCACCGGCGCGCGGTGCGCACCCTGCTCGCCGAGGCCGACCCCGGCAACCCCGCCGACAGCCGCAACTGGCCGCGCTACGCCGAACTGCTGCCCCACCTCGAACCGTCCGGCGCGCTGGAGAGCCGGCAGCCACGGGTGCAGGAGCTGGTCCTGAACTGCCTGCGGTACTGCACCCGCAGCGGCGAGTACAGCGGCGGCCTGGAACTGGCCCAGCAGGTGCGCGAGCACTGGTCGCGGTTCATGGACCCGATCGACCAGCCGATGCTCGACCTGGCCACCCAGGAGGGCAACATGCTGCGCAACAGCGGCCGGTTCCGCGAGCTGTACGAGCTGCACCGGGGCGTGCTGGCGCAGCTGCGGGCCGCGCCCCGGCGCAACGAGATCGGCGAGCTGGTCAGCAAGAGCGCCATCGCCTCCGGCCTGCGCTCCCTGGGCCGCTACCAGGAGGCGTACGACCTCCAGTGCGAGGTCCTCGACGGCAACGAGCGGCTCCTCGGCCCGGACGAGCCGCCCACCCTGGTCGCCCGGCACAACCTGGGTGTCACCCTGCGCATGCTGGGCCGGTACGCCGAGGCACTGGAGCTCGACCTGGAGACCCTGGCCCGGCGCGAGACCGTGCTGCGCGCCCGGCACATCAACACCCTGCACTCCGGCAACGCGGTCACCCACAGCCTCCGCCTGCTCGGCCGCTACCGGGAGGCGCTGGCCCGCCAGGAACCCGTCGTACGGCTCCATGTGCAGGTCCTCGGGCCGCAGCATCCGCAGACCCTCGAAGCCCGCTCCCAGCTGGCGATGTGCCGGCGCCGCGAGGGCGGGCACGCCCCGGACGTCGGGCCCGGCATGGCCAGCCTGCTGGAGCAGCTGATCCAGCTGCACGGCCGCGAGCACTACCGCACCCTGGCGTTCCTCACCAACTACGGCAACTACCTGCGCGAACACGGTGACCTCAGCCAGGCCCGCCGGCTCATCGACGAGGCGGAGGCCGGCTACCGCTCCCTGCTCGGCCCCGCGCACCCCGTGGCCACCGGCATGCTGTCCAACACCGGGCTGGTGATGCAGGCCGCGGGGGAGCGGGGCGAGGCCCTGTCGATGTTCGAGTCCGCGCTCGCCGGACTCGGCGCGACCCTCGGCCCGGACCACCCCTGGGTCCTGGGCTGCGCCCTCAACGCGGCCGGCGCGCGCAACTTCAACGGCCGCATCGAGGACGCGGAGGAACTGAGCCGGGACACCCTGCGCCGCGCCCGCCACGCACTGGGCCACGAGCACCCGCTCACCCTGTCCTGCCAGGTGGCCCTGGCCGCGGACCTGCGCGCCGCCCATGAACAGGAGGAGGCGGGCAAGCTGGAGGAGGACGCCCTGCTGGCCCTGACCCGCACGCTCGGCGCCCAGCACCCGCACACCCTCTCGGCCCGCCAACGGGTGCGCCCGTACTGGGACTTCGAGGCGTACCTGGGCTGAAGCGCCCCGAAAGGGGCGCGGGGAACTGCGCGACCAGGCACAACGCACCCGCAGCCGCGTACGGTCGCACACACCCCCGAGCAGGCGAAAGGGCCCGGTACCGAGCAAGAACTCGGTACCGGGCCCTCCCGCGAGACGGCTCAGGCGTCGAAGACCTCTCGCACCAGCTGCTCCTGCTCCGCCTGGTGCCGCTTCGCGGAACCCACGGCCGGGGACGAGCTGTGCGGACGCGAGATGCGCCGCAGCCGCTCGCCGGCCGGGATGTCCGCGCCGACCGCCAGGTCCAGGTGGTCGATCAGGTTCAGCGCGATGAACGGCCAGGCACCCTGGTTCGCCGGCTCCTCCTGCGCCCACAGGTACTTCTCGGCGTTCGGGTACTTGTTGACCTCCGCCTGAAGCTCGGCACCCGGCAGCGGGTACAGCCGCTCGATGCGGATGATCGCCGTGTCCGTGACCCCGCGCTTGGCCCGCTCGGCCTCCAGGTCGTAGTAGACCTTGCCGGCGCAGAACACGACCTTGCGGACCGCGGCCGGGTCGACCGTGCTGTCGCCGATGACCGGGCGGAACTGCCCGCTCGTGAACTCCTCCGCCTTCGAGGCCGCGGCCTTCAGACGCAGCATCGACTTCGGGGTGAAGACGACCAGCGGCTTGTGGTGCGGGTTGTGCACCTGCCACCGCAGGAGATGGAAGTAGTTCGACGGCGACGTCGGCATCGCGACCGTCATGTTGTTCTGCGCGCACAGCTGGAGGAACCGCTCGGGACGCGCGGACGAGTGGTCCGGGCCCTGGCCCTCGTAGCCGTGCGGCAGCAGCAGGACGACGCCGGAGGTCTGGTTCCACTTCTGCTCGGCCGACGAGATGAACTCGTCCACGACCGTCTGCGCGCCGTTGACGAAGTCACCGAACTGCGCTTCCCACATCACGAGCGCGTCGGGGCGGGCCAGCGAGTAGCCGTACTCGAAGCCCATCGCCGCGTACTCGGAGAGCAGCGAGTTGTAGACGTTCAGCCGGGCCTGGTCCTCGGAGAGGTACTGCAGCGGGGTGTACTCCTCGCCGGTCTCCCGGTCGATCAGCACCGCGTGGCGCTGGCCGAAGGTGCCGCGCTGGGAGTCCTGGCCCGCGAGCCGGACCGGGGTGCCCTCCAGCAGCAGGGAGCCGATGGCCAGGGTCTCGCCCATGCCCCAGTCGATCGTGCCGTCCTCGACCATCGCCGCCCGGCGCTGCAGCTGCGGCTGGAGACGCGGGTGGACGGTGATGTGGTCGGGGATGTTGACCTGGGACTCGGCGATCCGCTTGACGACCTCCGTGGAGACCGCGGTCGGGACCGCGACCGGGAAACCGTCCTGGGGCGCCTGGACGTCCCCGGCGGCCGGCTGGGACGTAGCCTCGCGGACCTCGGTGAAGACCTTCTCCAGCTGGCCCTGGTAGTCCTGGAGGGCCTGCTCGGCCTCTTCCAGGGTGATGTCGCCGCGACCGATCAGGGACTCGGTGTAGAGCTTGCGCACCGAGCGCTTCTTGTCGATCAGGTCGTACATCAGCGGCTGGGTGAAGGCCGGGTTGTCCGACTCGTTGTGACCGCGGCGGCGGTAGCAGATGAGGTCGATCACCACGTCCTTGTTGAACGCCTGGCGGAACTCGAAGGCCAGCCGGGCGACGCGCACGACGGCCTCGGGGTCGTCGCCGTTCACGTGGAAGATCGGGGCCTCGATCATGCGGGCCACGTCCGTCGCGTACATGGAGGAACGCGAGGACTCGGGGGCCGCGGTGAAGCCGACCTGGTTGTTGATGACGATGTGGACCGTGCCGCCGGTGCGGTAGCCGCGCAGCTGCGACATGTTCAGGGTCTCGGCCACCACGCCCTGGCCCGCGAAGGCCGCGTCGCCGTGGATCGCCACCGGCAGCACCGTGAAGTCCGTGCCGCCCTTGTTGATGATGTCCTGCTTGGCGCGGGCGACGCCCTCCAGGACCGGGTCGACGGCCTCCAGGTGGGAGGGGTTCGCGACCAGGGAGACCTTGATCTGCTCGCCGTCCAGGCCGGTGAAGGTGCCCTCGGCGCCCAGGTGGTACTTCACGTCGCCGGAGCCGTGCATCGACTTCGGGTCGAGGTTGCCCTCGAACTCGCGGAAGATCTGCGCGTACGACTTGCCGACGATGTTGGCCAGCACGTTCAGGCGGCCGCGGTGGGCCATGCCGATGACGACCTCGTCCAGGCGGGACTCGGCCGCGGAGTCGATGACCGCGTCGAGCAGCGGGATGACGGACTCGCCGCCCTCCAGCGAGAAGCGCTTCTGGCCGACGTACTTCGTCTGCAGGAAGGTCTCGAAGGCCTCCGCGGCGTTCAGCCGGCGCAGGATGCGCAGCTGCTCCTCGCGCTCCATCTTGGAGTGCGGGCGCTCCACCCGGTCCTGGATCCACTTGCGCTGCTTGGGGTCCTGGATGTGCATGAACTCGATGCCGGTGGTGCGGCAGTACGAGTCGCGGAGCACGCCGAGGATGTCGCGCAGCTTCATCATCGACTTGCCGGCGAAGCCGCCGACGGCGAACTCGCGCTCCAGGTCCCACAGGGTGAGGCCGTGCTCGACGATGTCCAGGTCGGGGTGCTTGCGCTGCTTGTACTCCAGCGGGTCGGTGTCGGCCATGACGTGGCCGCGGACCCGGTAGGAGTGGATCAGCTCGAAGACCCGGGCGGCCTTGGTGACGTCGTCGTCGTGCGAGGCGTCGATGTCCCGCAGCCAGCGGACCGGCTCGTAGGGGATCCGCAGCGCCTCGAAGATGTCGTCGTAGAAGCCGTTCTCGCCGAGCAGCAGGTTCGCGACGGTGCGCAGGAACTCGCCGGAGGCGGCGCCCTGGATGACCCGGTGGTCGTAGGTCGACGTGAGCGTCATGACCTTGGAGACGCCGAGCTTGTTCAGGGTGTCCTGGCTGGTGCCCTGGAACTCCGCCGGGTAGTCCATGGAGCCGACGCCCATGATCACGGACTGGCCGGGCATCAGCCGCGGCACGGAGTGGACGGTGCCGAGGCCGCCGGGGTTGGTCAGGGAGACCGTGACACCGGTGAAGTCGTCCATCGTCAGCTTGCCGTCACGGGCGCGGCGGACGATGTCCTCGTAGGCCTGCCAGAACTCGAAGAAGTTCAGCGTCTCGGCCTTCTTGATGGCGGCCACGACGAGCTGGCGGTCACCGTTCGGCTTGACCAGGTCGATGGCCAGGCCGAGGTTGACGTGGGCCGGCTTGATCAGGGTCGGCTTGCCGTCCTTGACGCCGTACGACCAGTTCATCGACGGCATGGCCTTGATGGCCTGCACCATCGCGTACCCGATGATGTGCGTGAAGGAGATCTTCCCGCCGCGGGCGCGCTTGAGGTGGTTGTTGATGACGATCCGGTTGTCGAACAGCAGCTTCACCGGGACGGCGCGGACCGAGGTGGCGGTCGGCATCTCCAGCGAGGCGTCCATGTTCTTGGCGACCGCGGCGGACGGACCACGCAGGGTGATCAGCTCGGGGCCCTCGGGGGCCTCCTTCGCCGGGGCGGGCTTCGCCTTCGGCTGAGCGGGCGCCTGTGCGGGCTGCGCCGGCTTGGCCGGGGCGGGGGCCGGAGCCTTGGCCGCGGGGGCCGGAGCCGCGGCGGGCTTCGGCGCCGCGGGGGCGGCCGGGGCGGCGGCCTGGGGGGCC